>JAGBEY010000007.1 GCA_017936745.1 Clostridia bacterium | reverse complement strand
AGCCTGTAGTTGCTTATTCATATTTTTTATTTCCGTATCGTCCCGATATATAACATATCCGTCTATTGCCATTTTTCTCAAATATGCTCCAATTTTGGTTGCGTGGAGTTGTTTCATCTTGTCTTCGATTAAATTCCTTTCTTCCTGTGTTACAGGACATCTAAGCACCATTTTTCGCTTTCTATTAGCCATCAGACATCATCTCTCTTTCTGTTTCAAAATAAGGGTTTGGGATTATCCCAAAATTCGTGAGTGTAGCCACACTCGCTTTGCTTGCTGGTTTGTCAAAAATTAGTTTTTCTCATATATTAGTCACACTTAAAATGTTTAAAATATGCGTTCTTATATTTGTTTATATCGGCAAAAGTTTGTTTTTTTAATATGTGGACAAATTCGTTAAAGTATATTATAATATATATAATAATTTGAAATTCAAGGAGATAAAAAATGATAAAAAAACTAATTATTTTAGTACTAATCACATCAATGATTTCTGGTTGTTCGTCACAATCTACTCAAAAGTATGAAAATACCGATTTGGGAATTTACGATACGAAATCACAAACATTACTAAAATTAGGTGATGACCGTAAAACGATTGAAAAATATATTGGAAATGCCGAAAAGGAAGAAAGTTCGGTGTTGGATACTGTTTACTGCCATTACGGGGATTTAGTTTATAATAGCGTTAGCATTAGTGATGATAGGGAACTTGAAATTGAGTATAATGACGATGGGATTGCTATATGTTTTTTATTAAATTCGTGTTGGAATGAAGAAAATAATAGATTTGAGTTACCATCAGGAGTGAAAGTTGGCTCTAAAGTGATTGAATTTCAGGAAGCTTACCCACAGTATTTTGAAATCAAAAATGATGGGTTACAATCTTACAGTTCTGAATTACACTTAAAGAAAAATAAAGATGTTTTTGAAGTTGGCAACTTCACGGAAGAAGATTATTCTTCATTTAAGAGAACACAGACAGATGAGGCATTAAAAAAGGATAAAAGCATTGGAATAAATGTTGACAAAGCAAATGACTTATACTTTCAAATAGATGAACAATGGGCTTATATTGCTTCCCGATATGATAACTATACGGAAATTGAAGAAATCGAAGTCGGTTACGGATGGAATTAACAATAAAAATTTTATTGATGAAAATACAAGATTTCTTTATATATTTTTTTACTATGCTAACATAAATTCTAAACCCCTCGAAATCGACGGGTTTAGAATAAATTTTTCAGGTCATTATGTATAAATCGTGTCAAAAATAATTGATAGAATAACAGAAATATGATATAATGGTAATACTCGCCTCGCTTATGACGGCACTACATCTAAGGAGAAAAATTATGACGAGAATTACCATAAGGCAGCAAAAAGACTTGTATTAAAGAAAAAGAAAATATCGAATAATTTTATAAAAATTAGCACATTCACAACGGGCTTATTATGTCCGTCAGGTGAATGTGCTTTTTATTTTGCAAGAGAACCGCCCCCGATGTTCTGAAAAAAATTTTTCAAAATGTGCATAAATCGAAAATTTCAAGTGTGTCTTAAATGAAAAGAAATCCACAAACATTTTCGTTGAACGCAAAAGGGGGTAAATTTATGAACCTTGCTGATAGAGAAAGGATTGAAGCTCAGCTTGTTGCCTTCTGTTTACGTGTCATTGAGAACGAAGCTCGAAATATTCACCGTGAACTCAATTTAAGGCAGAAAAAACACAAGTCGTTTTCAGACCTTACAGAATCAGAAATGAACCAACTATCCACAACTGATACATATTTTTTGGAAGACCAAACTTTTTGGATTACCACAAGTGATAATGAAATAGTAAAGGTAGTCGTTGTTAATTCTGATTTATATTGTGCTATGAAGCGGCTTCCACAGGACAAGCTCGACATTATTCTTCATTCATATTTTTTAAAGAAAACAGACCAAGAAATTGCAAATGAAATCAAAGCCGTTCAATCAACGGTATGTAGGCGCAGACAAAAAATATTGCAATTACTGAAGGAACTGATTGCCGAGGAAGGTGGTTAAATGAGTAACAAAAATAAATATAAAACAATTCCGTATGAAACGATAGTTTCTGCTGTCAATGGTGACCCCATTGCATTAAATCAAATAGTAACACACTTCCGTGGGTTTACACGAAGTAAATGTATAAGAATTATAAAGGACGATGAAGGAAATGAACGTCAGTATGTTGACGAAGATATGCAAGAACGCATCGAAGCAAAACTTATATCAAGTATTATCAATAAGTTTAAACCGGAGTGAAAAAATTGGGGTACGAACCCAATTCGTACCCCAATGATTACCATTCTACAAAAATATATTTATTTTTTATAAGTATATTTCTGTAGGCTGATAATTGCCTCACATATTTGTTCCTTGAAAAAGAAAGCGGCACTGACCGCAGAATAGTTGTTTCATATACATTAAGTCTGTGCCGAGCTTAGCGGTGAATTTTGTTGTACTATTTGCAGAATTTGACTTCATACTCCTTTTATAAATATATAGCGAATTTTACATAAAAGTTTGTTCCGATTATGTGGTATTGGCAACACCACAGGCAACGACACACAGATGCAATAATGATACTCCCGTCTTGAACGCGTCACTGCATTGGGCGGTTGTGTGAGAACCACACAGAGGGTGAGAGTCCCGTGGAGCCTGCCAAGGTCGTATGAAAAACGTATAAAATTTAAAAAGTAATCAATATGATTTTTCGGAATATAATTATGGAGAATTGGGAAAATTTATTCTATATGGAAGGAGGCCAACCATATGTCTAAAAGCGATGAAAAATTATTGCTAAAAAAATTAACACTTACGGCATGGACTGATATATTACTTGCAAAAGGAATGATTGACCTCGCCAAGTGTAATCGGATGAAAACTTTAATCGAAAAATTAACAGCTTAACGAAAAGAACGGCCGCAGAAATGCGGCTGTACATATATAATGTAATATTTGGTAATTTGCTGTAGAGCCTTGACAATCTTTGGTCGGCGCGGTAACATTATAATGTAATTCAAAAAAAGCGAGGTAAAACTATGGATATATATGCAGTTGCAAATCAAATGAGAATGGAACGAAAAACCATATTTGATTTACCAATGAGAGTTACTTATTATGGACGTGTTTCGACCACAAGAGAAGAACAAGAAAACTCCATCGAACATCAGATGAGTTATTTTTCTGAAATGATACAAAACAATCCTAATTGGACTTATGTTGAAGGATATGTTGACCGCATCCGTGGTGAAAGTGCTGTCAACCGTCAAGAGTTTATGCGAATGATAAAAGACGGAAAAGACGGACAGTTTGATTTAATACTCACAAAAGAGGTTTCAAGATTCGCAAGAAATACCATTGACAGTTTGACTTACACAAGAGATTTGCTTAGATGTGGTGTCGGTGTTTTCTTCCAAAATGATAACATATGTACAATAGACACTGATAGCGAACTCAGACTTACCATTATGTCAAGTATAGCAGCAGACGAAGTAAGAAAACTTTCTGAAAGAGTTCGTTGGGGACATAAACGTTCTATTGAGAACGGTGTGGTTATGGGTAACAATCGTATCTTTGGATACGATAAATGTGATAAAAAACTTGTTATCAATGAACCCGAAGCCGAAATGGTTAGATTCATTTTTGAAACTTATGCAACAGGTGAATACAGCACAAGAAAAATCGAAGATATGATTTACGATAAAGGTTATCGTGGTAGGAATGGAACTCGTATTCATCATAATACAATTTCCGGTATAATACAAAATCCAAAATATAAAGGATATTACTGTGGTAACAAGGTTAAGATTGTTGACTATCGTACTAAAGAACAGAGATTTCTTCCCGAAGATGAATGGATAATGTATAAAGATGAAACAGGTGAAGTAGTCCCTGCTATTGTTAATGAAGATTTATGGGAAAGATGCAATGAAATTTTCAGGGAACGTAGTACTGCAATCAAAAGTCGTGAACGTTCTTTTAAAGATAAGAGTGTATTCACAGGTAAGGTATGGTGTAAGGTTCACGGTAAACCATATTGGAGAACAAATTTCTCAAATAAAAAGTCAAAAGGTGAACAAGTTTATCAATGGCTTTGCAGTGAAAAAAGAAGGTTCGGTGCAAAAAGTTGTGAATCTATCGCCATTATGGAAAGTGACCTTTATACAATGCTTGGAGATTACTTCAAAAACATAATGGAAAATATTGAAGAGTACGTTGATTCTTTCATCCAAATTTATCAAGAAAGTGATAAGGATACTGTTAACCAAAGAAAAGTTCAATCCCTTAAAAACCAACTTGAAAAAGAAAGAAACAGACGAAATAAACTTCTCGAACTTCTTGAAGAAGATATTATTACAAAAAAAGAGTTCAAGGAGAGAAACGGAGAACAAAATGTTTATATCAGTCAACTTGAGGAAGAACTTTTTGCTCTCGAAAATTCTGCCAAGGATGAAAGCGACTACTTTAAAAATCTTCAAGAAATTAAGAAGATGTTCAAGAAGATGTATGACCCCAACAGTAATATGGATAAAGATGAAGTTGACAATTTAGTTAAAACTCTTGTTGATAGAATTGATGTAGTTCCTGTATCTGCAACCGAAATGAGGTTGGAAGTAAAGATTAAAGTTTCCTCTTCATTCAAGGAAATGACGTACATTCGCAACGGTTTAAGGTATGGTGCTCGTTCTGGTAACATCGTCAAAAAAATGATTCAGTCCTACGAAAACAACATGAAATAATAAGGCTTTTAGAAAAGTCTGTCTTCTCTTTTGAACCTATTAGGGAAGAATACAGTCTTTCCTTTCGGTAACAATAAAAAACGGTATTGCAAAACAATACCGTTTTTTATTTGGTGATATGTTCGTTCATTACGGAGTGGGGAGAAATTTAAGGTAATAGTTTCTCGTTCTCGGCCCGTCAAATTCCATAAAATAAATTCCCTGAAACTCTCCTAATACCGGCTTGGTGTTTTCTACAATTAAGGGAAGCGATACACCCGACACGGTGGAGCGGATATGTGCAAAAGCATTCCCCTCATAATGCAGATGCTCTTCTTTTTTTGGAAAGGCTTCCCGATAGGCAGCTAAAATGTCTGCCTTCACATCAATGTCCACATTTTCACTGACCACAACCGAAGCAGTGGTGTGAGGGCAGTACACCAAAAGGAGACCGTCTCTCCAGTTGTTTTTTTCGATTTGTTTTTTGATTTCGGAGGTGATGTTATACATCCCTTCCTGACCGGTTACCAAGCTGCAAATATTCATAGTGAGGCTCCTTTCTCAATGCTGTTTATTATGATTATCTGTTTTTTCAAAGTGAGCAAGCGGATTCTGGTCAATGGCTTCTTTCACCATGGTATCATCGGTATGGGTATAAATTTCCGTTGTGTTTAAATGCTCGTGCCCCAACACTCTTTGCAGGGTTTTGATATCCACTTTGCCGTGCTTATACATCAGGGTTGCTGCTGTATGACGAAGCTTGTGGGTGGATAGCCTCGTGGCATCCAGACCCGCCTTGCGAAACAGATTTTTCATAGTGTACTGAATCCCGGCAATCGAAATGGGAGTTCCCCGTGATGATAGAAGCAACGATGGGCATTTTGAGCCTTTGCGAACCTCAAGATAGTCCTCCAGTGCTTTTTTTGTTGCATCGTTTAAAAAGAGCTGTCGTTCCTTGTTGCCTTTTCCTGTGACAGTGAGGGTATCTTCCTTAATATCGGAGAGCTTGATGTTCTGAAGCTCCGAAACACGAAGTCCGCAGTTTAAAAGAATCATAAGCATCAGGTAATCCCGTTCCCTGGTTTTTCCGCCAACGGCATTTAAGAGCATCTCGGCTTCCTTTAATTCTAAATAGCGGGGCAGGCTTTTCGGGGTTTTCGGCATTTCCAGATCCTTGGCAATGTCTTTGTCCAGAAGATGCACCTTTACGTGAAGATATTTATAAAAGGATTTGATGCAGGAAAGCTTTCTGGCTCTGGATTTGACACCGTTGTTCTTTTCCTTGCTCAGGTACATCAGATATTCATAGATATCAGTCAATTCAATGGATTTGATGAGTTCAATATCTACATGGTGAATGGGAATTTCCTCGAGAGGGAGAGAGGAATGTTCTTTTTGCTTCACAATGTAGCGGAGAAAGGTCTGCAAATCGTAGGCATATTCTTTTACGGTCAGCGGAGATTTTCCTTCAATGGTCAGCTTATGCGATAAAAAATTCCGCACAAGCTGTGAATGATTTTTCATATAGTCGTTCAAAACAAATCCACCTCCCGTTTTGTCACTTTTTATCCTTTTTTTCAGTATAGCATACAATCGTACCAAATGCAAGAAGAAAAAGGAAAAATCAGAGCTTTTTTGTTGAACGAAAAATCGGATTTGCCGACAGAATTGGTTAAATTTTTTGTTTGGGATGTGTTATACTTTAAAAAACAATCAGAAAAAAGAGTGTGGAATATGGAAACGGTTACAGTTTATCTGGATGTCTTTTTTTTGTATAATTTACTCATCAATCTGTTGCTCCTTTATTTGACGGCAGTGTCCTCTGACCGCAGACTTTCTTTTTGGAAAGGAGCTTCGGCGGGAGCGGCAGGGAGTGCAGTCGCGGTCTTTTTTATGCTTTTTGAACCGGTTGGAGCTGTATGCCTTGTGCTGCAGCTTCCGGTAGCCGCAATGATGGTTTTTCTTGCCTTCTTCCCACTTTCGTTTCAAAACTTTCTCAAGCTTTTTTTACTCTATTATCTTGAAAATTTTATGTTAGCAGGAGGCATTTACCTTTCCGGAAATCTTTGGTCCGGCGGTGGGATATCCGTTGCTGCTGTGGTGCTTGGGATTGGTGTTTTGTTGGGAACAGGGAGTTATTATGCTTGTTCTCTCAAGAAGAAAGCGGTTGGTGGACTTCGTATGATTTCGGTGATACATAAGGGAAAACAAACGATGCTCCGGGGATTTGCCGATACCGGAAACAACCTCACAGACCCATTTTGCCATGCATCTGTGATTGTGGTGAAAAAAGAACTCTTATCTTCGCTTATTTCGGAGGATGAGGAGTGTATCCGTCCGATTCCTTGCACTACTGTAACCGGGGAAAATGGACTGCTGTGGGGCTTTATTCCCGATACTGTTTTTTGCGAAAATAAATCCCTGAGAGTGGTTTTAGCAGCTTCCGACCAAGCTTGTTTTCATGATTATGATGCTATATTTAATCCAATTATTTTATTATCGTAAGGAAAGGATTTTGTTTATGAAGTTAAACTGGAAGCGTTGGTTTTTACGGATATTTAGAAAGGTGCTTTCTCGTGAGTGTCATTATATCGGCAGTGCTGATGCCTTGCCGGCACCGCTGGATGCAGAGCATGAGGAGGCTCTGCTCAATCATTTGTCTGAGGAAACTGCACGCAAAACCCTGATTGAACATAACCTCAGGCTGGTGGTTTATATTTCTAAAAAGTTTGAAAATACAGGAATCTCTTTGGAGGATTTAACCTCGATTGGTACGATAGGGCTGATTAAAGCGGTGAATTCCTTTAATCAGGAAAAATCCATCAAGCTTGCCACTTATGCTTCCCGTTGCATTGAAAATGAAATTCTGATGCATCTGAGGAAAGTGGGAAATCAGCGCAGCGAGGTATCGCTGGATGAGCCTCTTTCCATGGACGGTGACGGAAACGAGCTTCTTCTTTCCGATATTTTAGGGACAGACAGCGATATCATTCATAAAACCATCGAAAAAAAGCTGGATAAGGAAATTTTATTGGAAGCAGTTTCCAATTTGAAAAAAAGAGAGCAGATTATTATCGGACTTCGGTTCGGGATTTTCGGTGGTGAAGAAAAAACACAGAAAGAAGTGGCGGATTTAATGGGAATTTCCCAATCTTACATTTCCCGTCTGGAGAAAAAAATTATTCAAAAACTAAAACGGCAAATGCAAAAAACCATACAATAATTTTTAGAAATGTCAAAATTTTTATCACATAGAACATCGCTGAACATCTCAAAATAAGAGTAGAAATTTTATAAAATTTCTGCAATACAACTGAGGGAGGAAACTGGTTATGAATCAAAGTCCTTATATGAAAGGAATCCTGACCGGAATGGCAATGGGTGCACTTGTGGGAATGATATTTGACCCCATCCGTTCCGATCGCGACAATGCACATCTGAAGAAAAAAGCTTGTCGTATGATGAAAGCAGCCGGGCAGATTATGGATAGCTTTACCGGCTATTAAAGTGAAAAGCATTGGTTAAAAACTATGTAGGATGCTGTCTGCTCTGCCGGGAAAATCGGTAAACCCTTGTTTTGGGAATGGGGTCCGAAGATTTTTTAAAAATTTTTTCCGGAAATCTCTTGACATTCCTGATAAAATATGGTATGATGTTTTAGCGCTTGAACAAGAGAGATATGCCGGAGTGGCGGAACTGGCAGACGCCCAGGACTTAAAATCCTGTGGGAGGTGACTCCCGTACCGGTTCGATTCCGGTTTCCGGCACCACGTTTTTCTTGTTCAGGCGCTTATAACGCGGGATGGAGCAGCTTGGTAGCTCGTCGGGCTCATAACCCGAAGGTCGGTGGTTCAAATCCGCCTCCCGCAACCAAAAATCGACATTCTTCGACAGAGGAATGTCGATTTTACTTATTACTTATTCACTCTTCACTATTCCCTAAAAAGCACTTGTCGATTTTTGGAAAGTAATAAGTAATAGTGAAGAAGGAAGAAGTCAATATTGCTTTGCTAATGCAAAGCTTATTTTTATATGTCATCTAAACCATTCGGCTCTTCCAGAAAAAAGACTATTCGAAAGAATAGTCTTTTTTCAATGAAATTTGCCTTCGGCAAGTGAAATAGCTTTGCTATGAAATACACTTCGTGTATGAAATATGCCTTACGGCATATGAAAATGCAAATTTTATTTCACATTTTTCTGTAAAGAAAAATATTTCATAATCCGTCAGGATTATTTCATATCAACGAAGTTGATATTTCATTATAATAACGGCATCTAAACCATTCGGCTCTTCCAGAAAAAAGACTATTCGAAAGAATAGTCTTTTTTCAATGAAATTTGCCTTTGGCAAGTGAAATAGCTTCGCTATGAAATACACTTCGTGTATGAAATATTGCTACGCAATATGAAAACGCGAATTTTTATTTCACATTTTTCTTTACAGAAAAATGTTAGAAGAGATGGCAAATTGTTTCAACATTATTGAATTTTTTAAAGAGATATAGTAGAATAGATTTAACAAAGTTAAATCTATTCAGCTAAATTCGCCTGACGGCGAGCTAAATGTGCTAAAGCACGCTAAATTACTTCGTAGCTAAATTGACCTTTGGTCAGCTAAAAGGCGAATTTAATTTAGCTGTTTCGTAAGAAACAATTTAGCTATCGAACAGAGTGAGATAATTTAGCTTTGAACTTTAGTTCAAAATTTAGCTAAAAGAGTGTCATCTAAATTGTACACGAATTTTATAATTAAGAAATGAAATTGTGTTTGAATGAATTATAAATGAAATAAGGTGTTTTATAAAATGGATAGCAAAAAGGAATTTTTAGCAAACGAGCCTATCGGTAAGCTTTTGTTCAGACTGTCTATTCCGACGGTTGTGGCACAGCTTATCAATATGCTTTACAATATCGTTGACCGCATATACATAGGTCATATGCCCGGTGACGGAAGTATGGCCCTTACTGGTGTCGGTGTGTGTATGCCTCTGATTATGCTTGTTGCAGCTTTTGCAGCTCTTGTAAGCTCAGGCGGTGCACCGAGGGCGTCTATCTTTATGGGGGAAAAGGATAATGCATCTGCCGAAAAGACCCTTGGCAACTGCTTTAGTCTGCAGATTGTTGTGTCGGTTATCCTGACCGCAGTTTTGCTTGTATGGAATAAGGACTTGCTCCTTGCCTTTGGTGCAAGTGAAAACACAATCGGCTATGCAACCGATTATATGAGTATTTACGCTATTGGCACTCTGTTTGTTCAGATGACCTTGGGTATGAATACATTTATCACAGCACAAGGGTTCACTACTGTTTCTATGGTTTCAGTCATTATTGGAGCGGTATGTAATATTGTGCTTGACCCCATATTTATTTTTGGATTCCAAATGGGTGTAAAAGGAGCGGCACTTGCAACCATTATTTCGCAGATGCTTTCCTGCGTATGGATTATCTCTTTCCTTTGCGGTAAGAAGACACAGCTTAAAATAAAAAAAGAAAATCTGAAACTAAGAGCAGACATAATTCTGCCATGCATCGCACTTGGAACGGCGGCGTTTGTTATGCAGTCAAGCGAAAGCGTGATTTCCGTTTGCTTTAATTCTTCTCTCCTTAAATATGGCGGAGATATTGCAGTTGGTGCTATGACCATTATGACAAGCGTTATGCAGTTTGCAATGTTACCTCTGCAGGGAATTGCACAAGGTGCTCAGCCTATTACAAGCTACAATTTTGGTGCTAAAAATGCGGACAGAGTTAAGAAAACCTTCCGTCTGCTTTTAATCACTTGTTTAACATATTCCATAGCACTCTGGGCGGCGGTTATGATGGCACCCGGGGTTTTTGTTAAGATATTTACATCAGACGCAACCCTTGCGCAGTTTGCAGCACCAATGCTTAGAATTTATCTTGGCGGACTTGGTCTCTTTGGCATACAGATTGCCTGCCAGATGACCTTTACATCACTTGGCAAAGCGGCAAACTCCATTGTAGTTGCAGTTGTGCGTAAATTCGTATTGCTCCTTCCGCTGATTTATATTATGCCGAGCCTTTTGGCAGACAAGACACAAGCGGTCTATATGGCAGAACCTGTTGCGGATATTATTGCGGTTACATTTACGGCAATACTGTTTACATTCCAGTTCAAGAAGGCATTAAAAGAGATTAGCGGGGGTACAACATGTTAAATAGATTGCTAAAAAGTGTATTAGACCAGGACCTTGCCCCGGTGGTAGTTTGCGATATAGATGATATCATTGTATATATGAACCCAGCTTCCATAAAGCGTTATCACAAGGATTTGACGGGCAAAAGTATAAAAGACTGCCATCCGCCAAAGGCAAATGAAATGATTGACAAGGTGGTTGCCTGGTTTAAGAAAAGCAAGGAAAATAACATCATATCTTTACATCAAACATACGCAATGAAGCAGAATATAAAAAAACCATCCCACCTGAATTGCAGACTAGATTTGATTTGGTTTGTGAATTTCAACCGCTAAAATATGATGATAAAACAAAATTTATTAGTTTGCTTATTGAAAAATCTAAAAATAAGTTTTCGGAACAATTTGCAAAAATAACATTTACAGAAGAGGATGAAAGATATTTGTACGATTTTGATTATGGTAGTATAGAACCACTAAGAGAAATCAAGAAAAAATTTAATAACCGATTAATGGATTTGTTTCAATCCAAAGGGATCTAATTCAAAAGCAGCAGACCGTCGGTCTGCTGCTTTTTCATATATTCGATTATCTAAAATCATCCAGCCAGGTTTGGAATTGCTCGAGGGTAATTTCTCCGTTATAGCATTTTTTTCGCTCTGCACGGGCGGTTTTACCGAACTCTTTGAATTCTTCCTTCGTAATGAGCTTTGCTCTTTGACGGGAATCCATGCGACGGTATGCTGTAATATACGCCTTATGAATTGCATCGTCTTTATGGACAATATCAAAGGTTTTAAGTGCACCGATTTCGCTACAAGGCTTAGTTTCGCCGGGCATAATTCTTTCGCAGTATTCACTGTTGATACGACCACGGGGGATAAAGTATTCACCACAGCATTTACAAGGCTTAAACTTAATCTTATTTACAAGCATAAGCATTATATCAAAACGAATTACATCGTCGATTGTTTCTAAAGGATATACAACAACATCTTCATCCGCATCAAAGTAGGATGCAAAATCAAAGTTAAATAACTTGCTCTCTTCACGGTGCTTTGTAAAGCGCTGAGGTAGGGAGCCTTTTTTGTCCTTAATAATCTTATCTAAATAAAATTTAATTTCTGCCTTTTTCTGTTCTATGCTATCAAGCATTGCATTAAGGAATTTATCAAAGTATTTTTCAGAAGCTTTTTTCGGTGCAGTAAAATCGCTTCCGAGGAAAGTTGTAAACTCGCTACTGCCATTTGTAAGATAATCAATAAAAGAAGCTATATACACGGTTAAGTAGCTGTTTTTATCAACATAAGCAGCGGACTTTTTAATTGCCTGCTCTGTGCAACCTCCACCGTAGGCTATAACTATATCTGTAAAAATCGTTCTCAGCATATCTCCATCAATCCAGAGAAAGTCAAAAAGAGCTTTACCGGAAACAGTGCTGACAACGGTTTCTTCTATATTATCAAATTTTAATTTGTATGAGGTTTGGTTGCCACTAGCAAACCCGAAAATTTTAGTGTTTTCTTTCATAATACACCTCTTAAATAAACGAATATAAATAATTCTTATAAGTATTATATCACGTCGTTTTTAAAAAGTCAATATAAAAGCACAAAACGATTATAGAAAAGTATTTTTAAAATATGCTTGACAAATGAAAATTGTCGTGCTATACTATAAACGACGATAAAGAAATGGAAATAGAATAATCGTCTAATATAATCGGTGTAAAAATACTGAAGGAAGGAGGTAATAACATGAACGTATTGAATTACACACAGAAGTTAAAGCATTATCCTGATGTGCTCACGTCGGATCAGGCAGCTGAAATTCTTAATGTCAGCAAGAAAACGCTTTATATGGCAATTAAGAACAAGGAACTGCACGCCGTGAAGATTGGACGAGAATACAGGATAGTGAAAGCAAAGCTTGTAGAAATGTTAGTATCGTAAGAAGGTGATTATTTTGAAAAAGGAAATTAAGGTTTCCGGACACCTGGAGGTTATCAAGGGTATTTACCATATGAAGCTTTCCTGGGTGTCCGCAGAAGGTAAAAGACAAAGGAAATCGAAAAGCACAGAGCTACCGGAACGAGGGAACAAGAAGCGTGCTCAGGATATGCTGATTGATTTTCAACGTGAGCAGGAGGCAGAACTTGTAGCAAACGGTAACAGCGCAAAGGACATACTTTTCACCGATTATATGAAACAATGGCTGGAAAAGATGAAGCTACAAATCCGACCTACTACTTACAGCGGTTATCATGACAATGTTTATGGAATAATAATTCCATATTTTAAACCCATGAAGCTTAAGCTCAGAGATGTTACACCTAAGCATATTCAGGACTTTTATACGAAGCAAAGACAACGTGTAAAGGGTACAACGGTTAAAAGTTATCACGCAAATATACATAAGGCATTTAAGGATGCAAGAAAGCTGCAGCTTATTGACTCGAACCCTATGGAGTGTGTGGATCCGCCTAAAAAGGAACCATATCACGGTCAAACTTACACTGTTGAGGAAGCTCAAAAGATTCTTGCATTGGTAAGTGATACGATTTTCGAAATTCCTATAACCATGATGCTGTTTTATGGACTTCGTCGTGAAGAAGCGGTTGGACTTAAATGGCAAAATATTGATTTTGAAAATGACACTTTCCTGATAGCACATACCGTAACCGAAACAAGGGTTAATAAACATCTGCAATTAGTTAAAGAAAATTTGACTAAAAATAGCAGCAGTTATCGTTCGCTTCCGCTAGTAGCTCCGGTTAAGGAATTACTTCTGGAAAAGAAACAAAGCATTCAGGAATATAGGAAATTATTCAGAAGAAGCTACTATCGTGAAGATTCTGATTATGTTTGTGTCAATGAGATTGGTGAATTGATTAAACCGAGAACATTGTCGGATAATTTTAAGAGGATTATTCGCCAGAATAAAATTCGTAATTTAAGACTTTATGACTGTCGACATACTGCAGCAAGTATAATGCTGAAAAATGGTGTTAATATGAAGAAGATTCAAATGATACTTGGGCACAGTGATTATGCAACAACTGCAAATATATATTCCCACCTAGATTATACTGATAAAATATCGGCAACAGAAACAATGAAGGAAATAATCTATGGTAATGATAATGAAACAGTTTAGGGCAAATCAAGGCAGATTTGGGCAAAACAAAGCCCGGCTTGGACAAAGTAAATGCGGGTTTGCAAACCTGCAAACCCGCATAAACACTGGCGGAGAAGGTGGGATTCGAACCCACGTGCCCGTGAAGGCAAACGCATTTCGAGTGCGCCCCGTTATGACCACTTCGATACTTCTCCAAATATGAAATTGTTTTATATGTCAGCCCTGACAAATTTGACAAATTGATATTTAAGGCAAATATCAGGGCAAAACAAGCAAAAGTAAGTTAAAAATAAAATTATAGAAACCGCATAAAATCAAGGGTTTCAGGCTATGAGAGTTCCATTAGGTGTAGAGCCTTTCGAGTCATGTTCGTAATGAATATTTCAAGGTTACTTCGTTTTGAAATCTTATTTAGTTTATCAAATTTTTTGGAAATTGTCAAGAAAAAAGGGTGGATTTTCATCGGGAAATTTCCGATGATGCCGTGTTGCCAATGTGAGTATACATTGACAACACGGTTTTTTTATTATTCCTCCAGGAGTTTGAAAACAAGCTCGGTGTTAATTTTGTTTTTCTCCTGCAGTTCGTGGAGACGGATTGCCAAATCGCTTTGAATTTCGTCTCGTTTTAAAAGAATACGGTCAGCTTTTGCGGTAAAGCTCAGCTTGGTAAATTCTAAAAGCCCCATATAGGTATCCTGCCCGAAATATTTCATTACACTTTCCACCTTGGGGTCATAGGCAAGACCGATGGAGGGAACGTTTGCTGCAAAGGCGTAAATCAGGATATGAAGCCTCATTCCTACTGTCAGGAGACTCTGTTTTGCCAGACCGATACACAAATCGGCTGAGAGGCGTTTGGTCAGGCAAACGGAATTGGTAAGCTTGGCATATTTCTGATTGATGGCAACATCGTGAGGATGCTGCATAGGGAGAAACAGAAGCTCACAGTTGTGTTTTCGTTTGATTTCTTTTAAGCCCTCTAAAAGCTCTGCTTCAAAAATGGGGATGGTTTTCCATTCCCGAAGAGATACCACCACATAAGGCTTGCCAAACAGATTATGGCGGTACAGAAGGGTTTCCGCCTGGTCTGCATCTATATTACTCAGGGCAACTACGGGGTCACAGGTGATGACAGTTTTGGGATTGATAACACCCATTTCATTGAGGATATCCTGAGAATCGGATTCGCGTAATGTGATGACATCCACCAGATTCAGCACATTTTTTGCCCGTTTCTGATTGGATTTTTTGTTCACGGGACCGATGCCGTTGGCATACAGCATAACTTTGTTTCCGTGACGTTTTGCCAGTTTGATTAAGAACAGATAATAAAGCAGAGATTTTGTGGAGGTGACGTCCTGAATCACACTTCCGCCACCTGAGATAAACAGACGGGAATCCTTCATCACCTTGCGGATGGCGAAGAAGTTCCAACGATTCACAGCATTGACGTTATAGATTCGTTTGGTATCGGCAGGACGGTTAGACAAAATGGTGATGCCAAGCTTGGGGTCACGGCTCCGTATATCGTTGATAATCATTTTTAAAATAGCATCATCACCGCTGTTATGAAAGCCGTAATAACCGGAAAGCACCACGTCACTTTTTTTGATTTCGTAAAGCAATTCTTCATAGACCTTTAAAGCATCTTCGGTCATACGATCGGCAGAATATTCGGTGAGTACTGCTTGCTTTAAAGTGGAGATGGTCTGCTCCTTGGTTGCCTTGTCCAGCCGGTAAGCATCGCAGACGGCACGGGCAACTTTTTGGTCGGTGGGAGCTTCCAGACCGCGGCAGGTGAAATTGGAAAGCTTCATTGCTTCAAATTCTTTTTCGGTTAAGACACCCAGGTGACCGTAGCTACCGGTTAAAACCACAATTTTTCCTGCAGCCATTGCTTCCAGAGCGGCACGGGAGATGCCGACAAACACATCGGCAAGAGAAATAATTTTATTGACATCGTTTCGTTTTCCGGTTAAGACAACAGTATTCTTGCCCAGACGCCGGTTGATAGCAGATGCTTTTTCCGACAGTTCTTCATAGGCATCACCGTCTCCTACAATGACAATCTGAACATCCCGTAGCTTCCGGTTGATTTCTTCTGCACGCTGGAGCAGCATATAGGCACTGTCACAGTTGCCTTTTTCCAATCGGCAGACGCAGACGATTTTTTTACTGTCGGAACGGAGACCAAGCTCCTGCATGACGGCTTCATCTGGAGCGGTATTGGCAAAATCCTGCTCATTGATGCCGTTTACCGTGACGGTGATATCTTTATTCTTCATACGGCTGTTGCGGATTAAATGCTTTTTCAAATCCTCCGAAACCACCAGACATTTCTGACCCCAAACGGTGAATTTTTTCACCAGTGTATTTTTGGTAAATGCAAAATGGAGCGTGGAAACAAAACCAAATCGAAATTTTGGTTTTAAGATATGTATTAACACACTGGGGATTCTGGCGTGAGAATGGACAATATCAAAATCTTCTTCCGAAAACAGCTTCCGGAGTGTTTTGTAGGAGGTCAGGATATCCTTTGGCTTTTTGGAGCTTAACGGGGCAAAGATATGGGAAATGCCGTGCTTTTCCAATTCGTTTACAAAGATACCGCCCTCGGAAATCACTTGTACCTTATGACCTGCACGGGTTAAACCCTTTGCCAGCTCTAAAATATGGGTTTCTGCACCGCCAATGTCCATTTTCATGGAGGCGAGTAATATTTTCATTTGGGGATTCACCACCGTTCACAATGTAATAATTAAGATTGAAAACCTTTGCCCTCAGCATCGTAAAAGCCGGTTCTTGTAGGTAAAAAAGCCGACATTTGAATGCCTTTTTCTAAAATTGCTTTTTTTAGGAGCATGGGATTTAGGTTTTTGTCGTTTCCGCAGGCACAGTTTAATTTCAGAAATGCCCCCTCCTCGTGAGGAAGCACTTCATAAGAATAAATCAATTCTTTTAAATCTATGGTTCTGGTTTTTCCTTTGGAGATTTTTTCTACGGGAATGGAGTCCTGAGCCAGCAGCTCCGAAATGGCATCCTTTTCCTTGGTGCGGATGATGATTTCGTAATCGGCATTGGTTGTAAGGTTGAAATTTTTCAGGTTCTCGGTGTAAATTTCAACGGGTACAATCCCTTCGGGACTTGCCAGACGAAGCTTTTCTTTCAGCTCGCCAAAGGAGAGAGAATCGGTTTTTAATTCAAAATCCATAAATTCCTGCTTTCCCACGATGCCCAAGGGCAGGGGATTGGCAATGGATAACACCATATGGGGATTGAAGCCCTCAGAATATTTTAAAGGATAGCCGGTTCGTTTTAAGATTTTCTGCACGGCTTTCATCAAATCCAGATGGGAGATATATTTGATGTTTTTTTCAAATTGTAATCTGATTTTCATAAAACAAGCTCACTTTTACTTATTTTTTTAAGAGCAAATACATCCGTCTGCGAAGTTCACGGAAGATTTTTTCGCCGTGATGCACTGCCCAGTTGATAAAGGGAGAGAAGATGATTTCGATTTCCCCTAAAAATTCGGTAAATTCGCCGTTAAAGCCTTTTTTGAAGCGATAGAGACCGTATAAGGGATTGTCCTCACTCAAATCACCGGAAACACCGCGAAAATCGTAAATATCACAGTTCTTTTCGATAGACCAGCGAATCATTTCCCACTGGAGCTGATAGTTGGGCATCACATTACGGTAGGCGTTGCCGGATGCACCGTATAAGTACCAGACCTTGTTGCCGTAATAGATTGCCAGGGTGCCGGCAATGGGTTTTCCTTCAAAATCTGCCATGTAAAGACGGGCATTTTCGCCGTATACCTCCAGCATTTTTTCAAAATAGGAGGCAGGGCGTACCACAAATTCGTCACGCTGACCGGTTTCCACCATCAGGCGTTGGAAGTCTTTGACATCTTGTTTTCCGCCCAGACGGATGGTGACTCCTTTTTTTACAGAAAGCCGGATATTGTAACGGGTTTTGGAGTGGAAAATATTGAACACTTCTTCTTCGGTTTTATCTTTTACATCCAGACGGAACACAAAGCAGGGTTGAATGCCTTCAAAGTTTTTACTGCCGGGAATTATGGAAAAACCGGCTTCTTTTAAATTCTGCTTGAACAGCTCGTTGTCGCTTTTTACATCCGGGTCTGCCTTGAACACGTAGGCTTTATGCTTTTTCGCCAGTGCCCGGATGCCATTGTAAAGCTCTTGTAAGGTTTCTTTATCGTCTAAGTCGCAAACCGGACCCCGGGGAGAGTACATAATGGTTCGTTTGATGATGGGCACAGGGCGGATGAGCACATTTACCGCACCCTTGATTTTATTATTTTCGTCGGTGGAAATGAGAATGACGTTTTTCCAATCCGGTTTCATTTGCCCCCACAGGACAGACTGCATAAAATGCCCCTTGGGATGGTTCTGGTTAAAGGCTTCATATTCCTGGATTCTATCATTTGTGAGTTCGGTTACCATAGTTTAAGATATATCCTTTCGCAAGATTTTCAATTTCATTGGGAAGTGAGGGAAAATCGGGGAATGTTTTATATTTTCGCTCCACAGCCTTGGCAAGAAGCAAATCACATAACTCCGGATTTCTCGGAAGAAGCGGACCGCTCATATAGGTGCCGTAAATATTTTTGTAAATCACACCCTCGGTTTTATCTTCCCCGTTATTTCCGTTTCCGCTTAACACTGTGCCGAGAGGGGTTGCAATTTTGCCCAGATAGGTTTGCCCCAGGTGGTTTTCAAATCCGACCAATACCCCAAAGGGCGTATTTACACTGATGTTTCCCGTCAGCTTTTGTGTGCCTTCTTTGGTGGTCATATCCACAAGGGAAAGACCGGGATACTCTTTTCCCCGTAAGGAAAATTGATGTCCCAAAAGGGGATATCCGCTTCCGGCAGCAAGGAAAACGCCGCCGTTATCCCGATAGGACAGGAGGGTATCTTTGTATTGTGACAATGCTTCTGTAACCCGTGGCAGGTCGTTGTCGCTGCCGCCGCCTAAGTAAATCACATCGGCAGAGCGGATGGGGATTTCTTCATCCAAAGAACAAGAAATCACAGTTGCCTCAATGCCGCGGAGAGCACACCGCTTTTTGAGAACGGTAATGTTACCGCGATCGCCGTACAGATTCAGAATTTCGGGGAAGAGCTGTAAAATGGTTAATTGCATGATTTGTCCCCCTTTTTCTGTTTCTTCTGATATGTTTTGACTTCTTTTTCCAGTTTGTCTTTTGTGTCGAAAATCAAGGTATAGTTCACCAGCACGTAGACCACTTCACAATCGGTGTTTAAAAAGTCCAGTGCCAGAGGAACGGGGTCGGGATTGACACATGGCTTGTCGCAAACCTCTGCATAATAGAGGCGCAGTGCCATATCGTAGCACCGTCTGCCCGAAACGCCATAGGCAGTGCAATTGGTTAATGCTTCAAAATTGACATCGTACAGCCAGGAAATATCGCATCCGTCTGATGGCATATCGTTGATGCCGATGACAACCGCTTTTTTGCGGGGGTCGTTTAAGAGGGTAGCGATTGCCTGATTAAAGCCGGCAGGGTTTTTTGCCAAATTCAGAATGACCGGTTTTGACAGCGGAAATAATTCCATTCTGGCTGTTTGTGGGCAATAGTGCTCAAATGCTTCGGTGTAACTTGTGATGCCCAATTCCAGGAGACTTGCCACCGAGATTGCGGCAAGCATATTATAGATGTTATAAAAACCAAAAATATTGGCAGTTACAGTTTCTTTTTCGTTCAAGGTAAATTGAATCGCCGGCTCGCACACCACATCGGTTGCCGAATAATCGGGAGCGGGACGGGTGAAATCGCAATTGGGGCAGGTGTAGCTGCCCAGCTGATTGTAGTGATAAAACTCGTAGGTAAGCGGCGTGTTGCAAAACAGACAGTTTCTTCCCTCTTTTTCTTCCTGTAAGGGTTGAGCAACCTCCTGGGATACCCCAAAGGTTACACAGCGGTTGGAAACAGCCTTGGTAAAATAACTGCTCATAGGGTCATCTGCATTCAGGCAAAGAAGTGCATCGGGTGCTTTTTGAATGGCGATTTCCAGCTGCTTCAATGTCTGGTCGATTTCCCCGTAGCGGTCCATCTGGTCACGAAACAGGTTCGTTACCACGATGATATCGGGAGTGAGATGGTCAAACACAATTTTGGCGGTTGCCTCGTCGATTTCCAGCAGAGCATAATCTGCCTTTAAATTACCAAACAGAGAGGCTTTGGACAGATAGGCGGTTGCCACTCCGTCAAGCATATTGGCTCCCACAAGATTGGAAACGGAAGAAAAGCCTTTGCTTGAAATCATGGTGTGAATCATATTGTTTGTAGTCGTTTTCCCGTTTGTGCCTAAGACACAGATTGTTTCATATTTTACTTTTTTGGATAGGATTTTCACCGCATCGGGGCAGAGCTTCAGGGCATATTTGCCGGGGGCGGAGGAGCTTCTTTTTCTCATCAGCCTGCCGCAGAATATCAGAAGCTTACATACAAGGATGCTTGCAATCAGCCGAATTTGTTTCATAATTTATTCCTCTGTCGTTTAAAAAAAGTTATACTTCCATAATAATGGGGAGAATCATGGGGGAACGCTTGGTTTTCTTGTTTAAGAAATCGCTTACAGCATTACGCATTTCGTTTTTCAAGGTAGACCAGTCGGTCACATTTCTCTGAATGAGAGTGTCCAGCGCCTCTTTGGCAACCAGACGGGTTTCTTCCATCAGTTCTTCGCTTTCTCTCATATACACAAAGCCGCGGGAAATAATATCCGGACCGGATAGCACCTGACAGCCCTGTGAGGATAAGGATACCACGATAACAATGAGACCATCCTGAGACAGATGCTTTCTGTCCCGAAGCACAATGTTGCCCACATCTCCCACGGAAAGGCCTGCCACGAACACTTTTCCGGCAGGAACACTGCCTGTTTGCTTGGTCTGCCCCTTGGAAACAGTGAGAACATTCCCCAGCTGGAGTACAAAAATTTTATCCTCGGGAATCCCTACCTCCATTGCCAGATTTTTATGGTGAATGAGATGCTTGTATTCCCCGTGAATAGGCATAAAGTATTTGGGCTTGGTTAATGCCAGAATGATTTTCAATTCTTCCCGGCAGGCGTGCCCGGATACGTGAACATCTGCCAGATTGTCGTACACAACCGAACAGCCACGTTTGAACAGCTCGTTTACCACAGTGGAAACCAGCTTTTCATTTCCCGGAATAGGGTTGGCGCTTAACACCACCAAATCGTTGGAATTGAGCTCTACCTTACGATGCGCGGAAAATGCCATACGATGGAGACCGCTCATCGGCTCGCCCTGGCTGCCTGTGGTGATAATGGTTAAATGCTCGTTGTTATAGTTTTTGATGTTGTCTATGTCAATCAGAGTGCCTTTGGGCACTTTCATATACCCCAGCTCCATAGCAACCTGCACGATGTTTTCCATACTTCTGCCCGATACGGCAACTTT
This sequence comes from Clostridia bacterium, assembly GCA_017936745.1. GTDB lineage: Bacteria > Bacillota > Clostridia > UMGS1840 > UMGS1840 > SIG452. Next base: position 27,598 of record JAGBEY010000007.1, on the reverse strand, counting down.
ACGATTGTAGCGGACAGAGGCATCAATAATCTGTTGCACACGATGCACGTTGGACGCAAAGGTAGCAATAATAATCCGCTTTTTGGGATTGGAAATAAAAATATCGTTCAAGGCTTTGCCAACCGAACGCTCACTCTGGGTATATCCCGGGCGTTCTGCATTGGTGGATTCGGACAACAGGAGTGTAACTCCTTTTTTACCCAGCTCCCCGAACCGTGCCAGGTCTATCATACTTCCCGAAACAGGGGTGGTGTCAATTTTAAAGTCTCCTGTGTGCAGAATGATTCCCTCGGGGGTATGGATTGCGATAGCAACCGAATCGGCAATGGAGTGATTGGTATGAATAAATTCCACCACAACGTCGCCAAATTTCAGAGTGTCTCCCGCGGAAATCTGATTCAGACTGACTTTGGAGAGCAGATTATGCTCCTTCAGCTTAAATTTTACAAGCCCGATGGTAAGCTTGGTGCCGAACACGGGAATGGCACATTCTTTCATCAGATAGGGAATGCCGCCGATGTGGTCCTCGTGACCGTGGGTCAGCACCAGTGCTTTGAATTTATCCTTATTTTTCACAATGTAAGAATAGTCGGGAATGACTAAATCCACCCCCAACATATTTTCATCGGGAAAGGCAATTCCGCAATCAATTAAAATTCCGATATCTCCGTACTCAATGGCGGTGAGATTTTTTCCGATTTCGTTCAATCCGCCCAAGGGAATTACCTTCAGTATTTTCTTTTTTGCCACAATATTCCTCCTATAGTAAATTAGTAATCCGATACTAAAAAATTTTCCGTACAATAACACACTACAGTATAACATATTTTTTAGCTTCTGTCAATTGTATAACAGTATTATTTCTGCTTGTTTTTGGAAATAATCAAAATGTTTGAAAAAGGTTGTGAGAAAAAACAAAAAAATGCTTTACAAAGATAGGAAATTGTGATATAGTATAAGAAATACGGCAGATGAAACAACAGGCACTTGAAACATTTTGTAAGCTCTGCCGTCAAATCTGGGCGAATCATATGAAAAAATTCTCTTTTTTATCGGAAAGTGAGGCTTGAAATATGTTTTTAGTAACCAAAAGAAAAGAACTCAATCCTACGGTAACTCTTATGGAGGTGAAAGCTCCCCGTGTTGCAAAAAAAGCAAAAGCAGGGCAGTTTATCATCTTAAGAGTGGATGAGGATGGAGAACGGATTCCCTTAACCGTTGCAGATACCAATCCTGAAGCAGGCACGGTGACCATTATTTTTCAGATTGTGGGTGCAACCACCGAAAAGCTCAATCATATTCCCGAGGGCGGTTATCTTCACGATTTTGTCGGCCCGCTGGGCGTTCCCTCCCATATTGAGGGGCTGAAGAAGGTTGCCGTTGTCGGTGGCGGTGTAGGCTGTGCCATTGCATATCCTATTGCAAAGGCATTGCATCAGCAAGGAACTGTCGTTCACTCCATTGTGGGCTTCCGCAACAAGGATTTGGTGATTTTAGAAGAAGAATTTAACCAAGCCAGCGACCTTGTTAAAATGATGACCGACGATGGCTCTTACGGGGAAAAAGGCTTGGTTACCAATGCTCTGAAAGAGCTTATTGAAAGCGGAGAGCAGTACGATGAAGTGATTGCCATTGGGCCGCTTGTAATGATGAAATTTGTTGCCGCTCTTACGAAAGAATACGGCATTAAAACCACTGTTAGCATGAATCCTATTATGATAGACGGAACGGGGATGTGCGGCGGATGCCGTCTGACCGTTGGGGGCGAAACCAAATTCGCTTGTGTAGACGGCCCTGATTTTGACGGTCATCTGGTAGATTTTGATGAAGCGATTCAGCGTTCCCGTATGTATTTTGAAACGGAACGTCATCACCACGAAGAAACCTGTAATTTATTTAAGGGGGTAAAATAAGATGCCGAATATGTCATTAGAAAAAAATAAAATGCCCCATCAGGACCCTAACGTGAGAAATAAAAACTTTCAGGAGGTTGCACTGGGGTATACCTTAGAGCAGGCAAAGGACGAAGCGGAACGATGCCTGCAGTGTAAGCATAAGCCTTGTGTGGGCGGATGTCCCGTTGCGATTGACATTCCTGCATTTATTCAGAAAATTAAAGAAGAAGATTTAGAGGGCGCATACGAAATTATCAATCGTTCCAGTTCTCTGCCTGCAGTATGCGGTAGAGTATGTCCTCAGGAAACGCAGTGTGAAGCCCGTTGTGTCCGTGGCATTAAGGGAGAACCCGTTGCCATCGGAAGATTGGAACGGTTTGTGGCAGACTGGCATCGCCTGAATGTGGAAAAAGAACCTACCCTTGCTCCCAAAAACGGGCATAAGGTAGCAGTTATCGGTGCAGGGCCTGCCGGGCTGACATGTGCAGGAGATTTGGCGAAAGCCGGCTGCGAGGTTACCGTTTTTGAAGCACTTCACGTGGCAGGTGGTGTGTTGGTGTACGGGATTCCTGAATTTCGTCTGCCGAAAGCCATTGTGCACGATGAAATTGATAAGCTGAAAAAAATCGGCGTTACCATTGAAACCAACACTGTTGTTGGAAAGGCAGTTTCCATTGACGAGTTGTTTGAAGAAGGCTATGAAGCAGTGTTTGTAGGCTCAGGTGCAGGGCTTCCCAGATTTATGGGGATTCCCGGCGAAAACTTCAACGGTGTATTTTCCGCTAACGAGTTTTTAACCCGAATCAACCTGATGAAAGCTTACCGTGAAGATGCTCCCACTCCGGTTCATCACGGCAAAAACGTGGCTGTGGTGGGCGGCGGAAACGTGGCAATGGATGCCGCCCGCTGTGCAAAACGATTGGGTGCGGAAAATGTGTATATCGTATACCGTCGTTCCTTAGACGAAATGCCTGCCCGGAAAGAAGAAGTGGAACACGCCATGGAAGAAGGCATCATTTTCAAGGTGCTTTGTAACCCCGTGGAAATTATGGGCAATGAAAACAAATTTGTTTCCGGCTTAAAATGCGTGGAAATGGAGCTGGGAGAACCGGACGAATCAGGCAGAAGAAAGCCTGTGGTAAAGGAAAACAGCGAGTTCTTGCTGGATGTGGACTGTGTGATTATGTCCATCGGAACTTCTCCCAATCCGCTGATTAAAAACACAACCAAAGGGTTGGAAACCAATCGGCATGGTTGTATTGTCACCGAAGAAAGCGGTCTTACCTCCCGCGAGGGTGTGTATGCCGGCGGTGATGCGGTAACCGGTGCGGCAACCGTAATCCTGGCAATGGGTGCCGGAAAAAATGCGGCACATTCCATTTTAGAATATCTGAAAAATAAAGAATAACAAAAAGGGTTGTCTCAACATCTGAGACAACCCTTTTTTAAAGCAAATCAAATATCATAAGATAAAGTGCGGCAATGGTTTCTTTCGGAAACAACTGCCCCAGGCGAAAGACAGCATCCGGAGTATCGCAAAAGAGCTTTGCCAGAAATATCGTGATTGTTTTTTGGTCTAAATTTTTTAAGAAATCTCCCTTGGGGGAGAATTTTTTTTGCTGCATCTTTTGATATAATTCCGAAATATTTTTTTCGTCGGCAAAATTGGTGCACCGTTCTTTCAGCACACGGTGAAAGGAATCAAACGTATATAGCGTCAGCGGATTTAATTCATAAATTTTTCCGGCAGTTTCTGCGGCAATTTCCAGCATCACGGGCGTGGTTAAGGGGAGAGAAGTGTTTGCCGACAGGTACTTTTCCAGTGCGGTCAGAGCTGATAAATCCAAAAGCTTGCCTTTTAACCGCTTGGCACGGAAAAATTCTTTCCATTTTTTTATGGTTACATGTTTATTTTTGGAAAGACGGGAAAATTCATTTTTTGCAAAGGTGAAGTTGTGACCGCTGAAAAAGGAAAAGGCTTTTAATGTATCCAGATATCCCAATCGGATATTCCGTTTTGCAACATCTTTTTCAAAGATAAGAAAATTCCCCAAATCATGGCTGGGGCAGATGTAGACTGTGTTTTTATCCTGAGACAGTTCTTTTACAGAGCTTTGTATCAATCCAACCGATTCCAGATTTACCACAATCAGCCGCTTTGCCCCTTTTTTTAAGGCGAGGGATACGGGCATATTGTCATAGTAGCCGCCGTCAATATATTCTGTTCCTTCAATGGTGTGACTTTTTACTGCGGGATAACAGGAGGCACTTGCAAGAAGATAATCGTTCAGCTGTCCCTTGGGGATATCCTCCGTGTAAAGCTCGCAGGGGGTAAGCCCTTTCTTTTTTACGGTAACGAGGCCAAACTCTATGGGAGAATTGCGGACAGCATCTTCGTCTAAATGTGTTGCCATCAGATTCATAAGCCCTTCAGCGGAAGCACCACCCTTTTGAAAAAACTCCTTGGCGTATTCTGCGAGAGTGGCTTTTTTCTTTAGGTCAAAGACCATTTTAGTATCAATGGATTCCCACACTTTTACGGCGGTTTCAAAGGAATCCTGGGCAATGAGTGCGCCGTTTAAAGCACCCGCCGAAGTGCCGGTTACAATGTGAATGGGAATTTCCATTTCCCGAAGTGCCTGCCACACTCCTATCTGGTATGCACCACGGGACCCGCCGCCTGCTAAAACCAATGCTGTTTTCATAAAAATCACCTCATATTCCGGGAACTTGACTTCCTCTGCTTATAGTATATCGCACTTTTTCAAAAATATCAACCAAAAAATGGAATGAGATGCCGGGAATTGTTTGACAGATGCTTGCTTTTGTGGTATGATATTGTTGTGAAAAGTTGGATTTTGGATTGTATGAAATGTTGTCTTTGATAATACAGTTGGGAAAGGAAACAGATAGTATGGCGAAAATTGCAGCAAAAAAATCACTGGGGCAAAACTTTTTGCAGGACCATTCGGTGATTGAAAATATTGTAACACAATCCGGTGTCAATCGGGAGACCGATGTGCTGGAAATCGGACCGGGGCTTGGTGCGGTTACCGATTTATTGGTGGAACGTGCAAGGAATGTGGTAGCGGTAGAGATTGATGACCGTTTGTATCACAATCTGGTGAAAAAGCACGGGTCACGGGATAATTTCACCATTTTAAATCAAGATATTTTAGAAACCGACCTTTCCCAAATTGTGACTGACAATATGATTGTGGTGGCAAATCTGCCGTATTATATCACCACTCCCATTATTACCATGCTTGTTGAAAATCCCTGCGGATTGAAATCGCTTACCGTAATGGTTCAGCTGGAGGTGGCAAAACGGATTTGTGCTGACCATACTCAAAAGGATTACGGTGCGATTTCAGTATTCTGTAATTATCATTGTGATACGGAGCTGTTGTTTCAGGTTCCGCCGGAAGCCTTTGACCCCGTTCCTAAGGTGACTTCTGCGGTAATGAAGCTTACCTTCCGCCGGAAAAAAGCGGTATCTCCCATTGATGAAACACATTTTTTCTCGGTGGTAAAGGCCGCCTTTTCCAACAGACGAAAAACACTGGCAAACTGTCTGATGCAAAGCTTCAGGTTATCCCGCGAGGAAGTGAATGCACTGCTTTTGTCCTGTGGTTTGTCTGAAACTGTTAGGGGAGAGAAGCTGAGTCTGGCAGATTTCAAGACATTAAGCGATAAGATGGTTGAAATGAAAAATAATTAGAAAAACTTTTCAAAAAAGACTTGCAAAAAAAAAGAACCTATGCTATACTGGGTGTATAATGGGTGGGAATAGGATTTTTTAAAAACCCATTATTCTGAAAATTGTTTAAAAATATTGTATATAAATAGAAAAAAGGAGTTTTTGACAATGACTGACAACAAATTTGTGTTAAGCTGGGTTGAAGAAATGAAAGCCCTTACCAAACCCGCTAATGTAGTATGGATTGACGGGAGCGAAGAACAGCTGGAAAGCTTAAGAGAACAGTCTTGCAAATCCGGCGAAATGATCAGACTGGATCAGGAAAAATTACCCGGATGTTTCTATCACAGAACTGCTCAGAACGACGTTGCTCGTGTAGAGGACAGAACCTTTATCTGTGCGGAAAGTGCAGAAGAAGCAGGCCCGACCAATAACTGGATGGACCCCAAGGCTGCTTATGAAAAATTAGGTAAACTGTTTGACGGCTCTATGTCCGGCAAAACAATGTATGTTATTCCGTTCATCATGGGTGTGTTAGGCTCTCCCTTCTCTAAAGTTGGTATCGAGCTGACCGACAGCATCTATGTTGTACTGAATATGGCAATTATGACCCGTGTTGGTATCCAGGCTGAAAAACAGCTGGGTGACAGTGCAGACTTCACCAAGTGTTTACATGCTTGTAAAGATGTAAATCCTGATGAAAGATATATTATGCACTTCCCGCAGGATAACACCATCTGGAGCATCAACTCCGCATACGGCGGTAACGTGCTCTTAGGTAAAAAGTGTCTGGCACTCCGAATTGCAAGCTACCTGGGTAGAAAAGAAGGCTGGATGGCAGAACATATGCTGATCTTAGGCTTGGAAAATCCCAAAGGCGAAGTAAAATATATTGCTGCAGCATTCCCCTCTGCTTGTGGTAAAACCAATCTGGCAATGTTAATTCCTCCCTCTATTTTGAAAGGTTATAAAGTATATACCGTAGGGGATGATATCGCTTGGATTCGTGTTGGCAAAGACGGCAGACTGTGGGCTATGAACCCCGAAGCAGGTTTCTTCGGTGTTGCTCCCGGTACCTCCAACAAAACCAACCCCAATGCTTTGGCTACCACTATGAAAAACACCATCTTCACCAACGTGTTCCTGAAAAATGACAACACTGTTTGGTGGGAAGGTATGGATGGAGATGCTCCCGAATCCGGTATTGACTGGCTGGGTAACCCCTGGACTCCCGAAAGCGGCGTAAAAGGTGCACATCCTAACTCCAGATTTACCGCTCCGGCTGCACAGTGCCCCTGCATTTCTCCTGAATTTGAATCTACCGAAGGTGTTCCGCTGTCTGCAATCGTATTTGGCGGCAGACGTGCAAAAACCGCTCCGCTGGTATACCAGTCCTTCAACTGGAATCACGGTGTATTCATGGGTGCTACCATGGCGAGTGAAACCACCGCTGCAGCTGCAGGTCAGGTTGGTGTGGTTCGTCGTGACCCCATGGCTATGATTCCGTTCTGCGGTTACAATATGGGCGACTACTTCCAGCACTGGTTGGATATGGGTACCAAAACCGATAAGCTGCCCTTAATCTTCCACGTTAACTGGTTCAGAACCAATCAGGACGGCAAATTCATCTGGCCCGGCTTTGGCGACAACGTTCGTGTGCTGAACTGGATTTTAGCAAGATGTGCCGGCGAAGTTGATGCGGTTGAAACTGCAATCGGTTACCTGCCGAAAAAAGAAGATTTAGACTTAACCGGTTTAGATATTTCTGATGAAGTATTAGATGAACTGTTAAGCGTTGATAAAGAAGTTTGGTTAGAAGAAACCAAAGGTATCGGCGAATTCTTTGCAAAATTCGGTGACAGACTGCCTAAAGAATTAGCAGCTGAACTGGAAAACTTAAAAGCAAGACTTTCTAAATAATATACCATAAGAAAAAAACTCTGCTCAAGCTTTGAGCAGAGTTTTTTTCGTCGCAGAGTATCGAAATAGTTGCCGGGAACACCCATTGGGTGTATATTTCTGTTGGGTGTTTTCTTATGAAAGGTATGTTGTTCCGTAGAGTGTGACGTTCCATAAAATGTGTCATTCTGCAAGGGGTATTATTCTACGAAGTGTGTCATTATGAAAGGTGTATCACCGCACAAACTGTGCCATTTTGCAAAGTGTGTCATTCTGCAAGGGGTATTATTCTACAAAGTGTGTCATTCCGAAAGGCAACGCCTTGAGGAATCTCCTGAGTAAAAAGATTGAAATGTTTATCATGAGATTCTTCGCTGATGCTCTGAATGACAGCCGATGGCTGTGTACCTTTTATTATCATCAATTTTTCGTTGGCGTGGCGATTTTGTTTTTTTTGAGTCGGAATGGCTGTTACGCTATCGGTGTTGCCTCAATAACGGGGGAACATTATCAATATAAATTGTCCACAATTTTCAAAAAAAGATTGTAATTTTTCTTGCCTTAAGGTATACTATAGGAAAGAAGATTCTTAGAAAGAGGAGTTTTTTTATGAAGTGTGCAATTATCGCAGTGGGAACAGAAGTGGTTTCCGGTGACATCGTAAATACAAACGCCCCCTACATTGCTAACTTTTTGAAGCCTTACGGCATTCGTACAGTGTTACAGATGGCAGTGGAGGATCGGGAAAAGGATATCGTAAAAGCCGTCAAAAGAGGCTTAAAAAAGGCAGATTTGGTGGTGACAACGGGTGGTCTTGGTCCCACCTATGACGATATTACCAAAAAAGCAGTGGCGTGCGCTTTGGAGCGTGAGCTGATTCGGGATGAATATTCAGTGGAAATGCTCAATGCTTATTTTCGTCGTGCAGAAAAGAAAATGGTGGAAAGTAACTTAAGCCAATGTTATTTTCCGAAAGGCTCCCGTGTGATTCAGAATCCCAACGGAACTGCGCCTGCAAGTATTACTCATACCAAAAAAGGCACAGTTATGATGCTTCCCGGGCCGCCCATTGAAGTTTCGGCACTCCTTCAAACCGAGGATATCAGAAGCTATCTGGAAAGTCTGAAAAAAGAAGAAATGATAGAAACCACCCTGAAGTTTTTCGGAATCGGAGAGTCCCATTTGGAAGAAATTCTTTCCGATTATATGAAAAAAGAAAAAAATCTCATTTTAGCTCCTTATGCCAAAACCGGTGAGGTGCAGCTGAAGATTACTGCCAAGGGGGAAACCAAGGAGGAAGCACAGGAGCTTACCGATTCCTTAAAAGAAAAGCTTTATGAGCTGGTAGGCGAGTATATCTATGCTGAGGGCAATGTATCATTAGAAGAAGTCTTGCTGGCAGAGCTTATGAAAAATAATCATACATTGGTGACGGCAGAATCCTGCACCGGTGGTATGATTGGAGAAACCATTACTGCAATTCCTGGGTCATCTGAGGTGTATTTAGGCGGTGTGATAACCTATTCCAATCCGCTGAAAATGAAGCTTTGCAGTGTTTTTCGGGAAACCCTGGAGGAATATGGTGCTGTGTCCAAGGGAACGGCTTGTGAAATGGCTGAGGGCGCTCGGAAAAATTTGGGCAGCGATATTGCTGTTTCGGTAACCGGTATTGCCGGACCGGGAGGTGGCACAGAGGAAAAGCCTGTTGGTTTGGTGTATATCGGCGTTTCCACCAAAGAGAAAACCGATGCTTACCGGTTTCATTTTGTGGGCAATCGTGATAAGGTAAGACGATTATCTGTGAAAAATGCGTTGTATTTGGCACTTCAGGCATCAAAAGAGCTGGGGATGTCAAAAAAATAGAACATTTGTTCGATTTTTTTGACAAAATCTATTGACATTTACAATTTTTTTGTTATAATGGAAATAGAAATGTAAGAATACCCAATCGGGAAAGGAAATAAAACAGAATGGATATGGATTTGGAAAAACGAAAAGACGAGCGTAGAAAAGCACTGGAAGCCGCAATGGCACAGCTGGATAAACAGTTTGGAAAAGGGACTGTTATGCGTTTAGGTGAGAATCTTTCTATGGATGTGGATGTGATTCCCACCGGCATTATGACTCTGGACCGCGCCACCGGTGTGGGTGGAGTTCCCAGAGGCAGAGTGATTGAAATTTACGGGCCGGAAAGCTCTGGGAAAACCACAGTTGCGCTGACCATTATTGCAGAAGCACAGAAAAACGGTGGGGAAGCCGCATTTATTGATGCGGAACACGCGCTTGACCCTATTTACGCAAAACGGCTGGGTGTGGATATTGATTCGCTTCTCATATCTCAGCCGGATACGGGAGAGCAGGCATTGGAAATTTGTGAAGCTTTGGTTCGCAGCAATGCTCTGGATGTTATTGTAATTGACTCGGTTGCAGCATTGGTTCCCCGTCAGGAAATTGAGGGAGATATGGGAGATTCTCATGTTGGTCTCCAGGCAAGACTGATGTCTCAGGCACTTCGTAAGCTGACCAGTGTAATCAATAAAACCAAAACCACTACCATTTTTATCAATCAGCTTCGTGAAAAGGTGGGAGTGATGTTCGGAAACCCCGAAACCACCACCGGCGGCAGAGCGCTGAAATTCTATTCCTCTATGCGTCTGGATGTTCGTCGGAGTGAGGCAATTAAAAACGGGACTGAAATTATTGGAAACAAGGTAAAGGTTAAAGTTGTGAAAAATAAGGTTGCGCCGCCCTTTAAAGATGCAGAGTTTGACATTCTTTACGGAGAAGGCATTTCCAAAAACGGAATGCTTTTAGACCTTGGCGTGGAGGCAGACATCGTGGAAAAAAGCGGTGCCTGGTACAATTATGGTGAGCTTCGCCTGGGTCAGGGTAGGGAAAATGCCCGTATGTACTTAAACGATAATCCGGAGCTGGCAAAGGAAATTGAAGAAAAAATCCGTGACAGCTGGGATGATTAAATAAAAAAAAGTTACTGCCGTGCAGTAACTTTTTTTATGCTTATTTATAACCGTGCAGGATGGGAGATAATCGCTTATACACCAAAAAGGCAAGCGCTACGTTCAGCAGCCCTTTTGCGAGGGTAAAGGGAAAATTCATATAAATCAGTGCTGTCCATAAATCGGTCACATAGGGGTTGATTGCCTGGTACATTTTGATAATGGTATCCAGGGGCAAAAAGGCGGTATAAATGGGATAAACGATGTAATAATTTGTAAAAATGCCTACCAAAGCCATGGTAAATGCACCGATAAGTGAACCGACCAGTGCACCCTTTCGGTTCTTTTTCCGTTGGTAAAGCCAGCCTGCAGGGGTAACGAACAACACACCTAACAGAAAGTTAGACAGTGCACCCCCTAAACCTCCCGAAGAGAGAAACAGGTTAAATATGTTTTTAATCAGGCATACCACAATGCCGCTTAAGGGGCCGAATGCAAAGGCGGCAAGCAGCGCCGGCAAGTCGGAAAAATCCATTTTGATAAAGGATGGCATAATGGGAATGTTGAAATTGAGTAACGTCAGCACCGTGGCTATGGCAGCGAGGAGCGCCGTCACGGTTAATTTTCTTGTTTTCATAAAGGTTTCCTTTCTTTCATCCTGACTGTAACGGTCGGTATTGGAATTTCACCAATTCAGCTCGCGAGGGAGCGCGTGGACTGTCTGCCGTAAGGTTGGCACTTACCACCGGTCGGGAATTTCACCCTGCCCTGAAAGTATATTATTTTATTTTTTAATCAATCACATAAAGCTTGACTGTTTTTTCCTCAGTTAAAATCACTTCCTCCGGCAATTTCAGAGTTACGGTGTAGGAAGCGTTTTCGTCTTGTGCATTATAGTCGTTGATATAGCCATCAATCTGAGAGATGGTTTCTATTATTTCTTCATTACCGGCAATTTCAATCTGCTCGGTATTCAGATTGTAGCGAAGCTTATCGGGTAGATTTTTAATCACAACGGGCACGGTTTTCCGCTTTAACACGGGAACCTGCACGCTGATGCTTTCGTTGGTGATTTTTAAGAATTTATCTGTTACTTCTTCTCCCTTATTGTCCACGGGAATACCCTGAAATTCATTGTGGATTTCACCCTTCACATTGGTCATATCCAGATGCACCACCACCTCGCTGATTTTTGGGGCTACCAGCTCTGGCACTTTGATGGTTGCCTGGTTGGGAGTAATAACAATGTTGTCTTTATCAATATAATAATCGGGGTCCAGTGTACCATCGTAGGAAAGCTTGATGGGTTTTTGTGCGGTAATCACCCGGTCTACGTAGAGGGAAATACTGGATGGACTTTTGGATACCACCGAAATATTTCCGTCATCGGAGCGAATGAGGACCGGGCAAGTAAAATCTCCCACATTGGAAGCCGTGGAAACATCCACATATGCCGATAAAGCGGCAGGGTTAAAGGTGCTTAAATAAGACCGTTTTCCGGAGATGGTCAGGCTTGTTTTTAAATTTTTCGGAATGGTGCTGATAACAAATCCCTCACTGTTGATATCTGCCTCGCCGGTAATGGTGATGGGAATTTCAAAAGCTTCATAGCTGATTTCCGGATTCTGATTTAACTGGACGAATGCCCATAAAAGAATTGCAAGGATTAAGGAAAACACCTTTAGCACAGTGTTTCGCTTAAATGCTTCTATCAATTTTTTCATGGGAATCCCTCCTTATTTTTTGATTTTTTTCACTATTTTTTTGAGGTTTACTTTTTTCTGATTTTGTTCTTCTTTTAAAAGCAGCTTTTTCAGTGCTTCTTTGAGAACATTGGGGGAAATATTACGGGTAAGCCCGCCGTTACAAGCCAGAGAAATTTTTCCGGTTTCCTCCGACACAATGATGGAAATGCAATCGCTGCCCTCGGTTACGCCTAAGCCTGCACGGTGACGGGTGCCCAGCTCAGATTCCAAGCTGTCGTTCTGGGAAAGGGGAAGCACACAGGCTGCCGCCTTGATTTTTCCGTCTCCAATGATAACTGCACCGTCGTGCAGGGGTGCTTTCGGAAAAAAGATGTTATTTAAAAGCTCTGTGGAAACAGCAGAATCCAGCGTTACACCGGTACGGATAATATCCATAATTTTTGTGTTTTGCTCCAATACCATCAGTGCACCGATTTTTTTCTCGGACAGTGCCTTGGCAGAAGCTGTGATCGCATTGATTATGTGCATTGTGGGATCGGAATCTTCCTCATTATCAAAGGATAAGAAAGAAAATCTGCTTTTTCCCATATTTGCAAGGGCAGAACGAATTTCCGGCTGAAAGAGAATGAACACTGCCAAAAGCCCTACCTGCATTGTGTTTTGCAAAATATAATTGATGGTGTTGAGCTTGAACATTTCGGACAGCTGAACGCAAACCATCAAAAATACAATCCCTTTTAAAACCTGGACTGCTCTGGTATTTTTGAAAAATTTTGCAACCTTGTAAATTAAGATGGAAACAATTACGATATCCAAAATATCAGCAAACCGTATGCTGAGGAGATTGATTCCCGATGGCCACTGAAAGGAAAACGGCATTTTTTCTCACCTCCGGACAATATATAAATAATATATAGATTTCTACTTATTTATTATACTACGTTATTTATAAAATGTCACGAAAAATTTTTTTACATTTTTGTTACAAGAAACAACGGTATGTTTCCATAGGAAACGGCAATACTAAAATCAATGAAAAATGAAAAAACCGGAGGTAGAATTTTCTTGCAAATCATCAGAATTACGGGAAAAAACAAGCTTAACGGTGAGGTTTGTGTCAATGGCTCAAAAAATGCTGCCTTGCCGGTTCTGGCTGCTACTATTTTATGCGAAAAGCCCTGTGTTTTAAAAAATATTCCGCATATTTCAGATGTTTCCAATATGCAGAGCTTGCTTAAGAGCACCGGTCAGTATAGCCTGCTCAGCAATCATCAGTATCAGTGTGAAATGGCATCGGAAATCTCTCATTTTGCATCTTACGATTTGGCAAACCGGCTGCGGGCGTCTTTTTTAGTAGCCGGGCCGCTTGTGGCACGGACCGGATATGCCAGAGTGGCTTATCCCGGCGGATGTCAGATTGGGGAAAGACCGGTGGATTTGCACTTGAAAGGGTTTTCTAAGCTTGGAATTTCAGTGGCAATTCAGAACGGGTATGTAGAGTTAAAGGCAAATAAGCTCAAAGGGAACAGAATTTATCTGGATTTTCCCAGTGTCGGTGCTACCGAAAATCTGATGATGGCAGCAACCTTGGCACACGGTACAACGATGTTGGAAAACGCTGCAGCAGAGCCGGAAATTGTGGATTTGGCTAATTTTTTAAATCAGATGGGTGCAGATATATCGGGAGCAGGGACAGATACGATTGTGATTCAGGGGGTATCGTCGCTGACCGGTGGTGAATATGAAGTCATTCCCGACCGGATTGAAGCCGGAACCTATATGATTGCAGCGGCGGCAACCGGCGGAAAGGTCAAGGTTTCGGGGGTGCTGCCTGAGCATCTTAATCCTCTGGTTGCAAAGCTTCGGGAAACGGGAACTCATATTACAGTGGGGGAACGGGAAATTCTGGTAGAGGGAAAGTCGGGATATAAAGCTGTCGATATCAAAACTATGCCTCATCCGGGTTTTCCCACTGATTTGCAGGCACAGTTCTGTGCAATGCTTGCCGGAGCAAAGGGGACATCCATTATTACTGAAACCATTTTTGAAAATCGGTTTCTTCATCTTCCCGAGCTTAAGCGATTGGGGGCAAAAATAACGGTAGAGGGGAGAACCGCGGTGATTGAGGGAACAAATAAATTAAACGGGGCTCAGGTGCGTGCCAGTGATTTACGGGCAGCTGCCTCTCTTGTGATTGCCGGCCTTATGGCGGAGGGGACAACCACGGTGGAGGATAATGGTTATTTACTACGGGGATATTCGCAGCTTTGTGAAAATCTAAAAAAACTGGGCGCAGAGATTGAAGTCTTATAAGGAAAAGACTGTCAGAAATATTTTTCCGACAGTCTTTTTTTTATGTTTAATATCCGATTTCAATTACCCGGAGCTTCAGTGTGGAAAAGCCTTCGATGGTGAGTGTCATCACATCGCCCAATGGTGCGGATAATTCTTCGATAACACCGGTTGCCCGATTGACTACAGTAACTCCGTCACAAATTACAGAGAAGATACCTTGCAGCTGCTTGTCAGACATCGAGGTGACTTCGTGGAGCTGGAGAGTATATTTCTTGTCATCCGCGGTAAAGCTGCCGTTTAAGAAAGCCTGGGTTTGGTTGTTTTCAAATTCCAAGCCTATCAGACCATCTGCTGTTTCACCGTTATAGTCGATGGCATCCAGAGAAAGGAAGGTGACTGCTTTTTCGGCTTCTTCCTTCAACAGTGCGACCAGATGGTAATCGTATTCTTCCGTATGGAGAGAAAGCTTGTTGTCCTTTATGGTAACAGTTCCTTTGATTTTTTCATTTCGTATGGTGTCGTTCATAGTAAAGCGGAAATATCCCGTAAAGCCGTCAGCAGAAGTGGAAAGCGTTTCCAAAAGGGTAATATCGCAATCAATATAATCAGCCAGACCACCATTGTTACACCGCAGAGAGGCAGAAAAAGAAGCATTCACTCCGGATTTGTCCCAGGCAGTTTCAAGGCTTCCTTTAATAGCGTCCTCCCGATATCCTGAAATTTGCAGAATCTTTTGTGTTGAGTAAGAAAATTCGGTGGGCTTTTTTGCAGGCGGTGCAGTGGGAGTGGGAGCCGGGGTTATAGTAGGCTTGGGTGTTTCGATTGGTTCCGGGGTTTCGGTGGGGCGTTTGGCATCGTTCAGATAGACACTGGCGGTAGCCCCGTCCCAAGTGACTTCCTTTTGCAGTGCTTCCCCGATGGCACGAATGGGAAGATAGGTAGTTCCGTTAACGATGAATGGTTCTACGGTGTTTCCGTTGGCATCCTTGGGTTCAATTTTTGTGCCGTCTACAAAAATTTTGATGTCAGAAAACCAGGCTTCCAGTGTTTCGCTTCCGGTTTTAGCCAGTGTGATGCCGCCGGTGAGCATACTGCCGATTACAATGCCGGAGACCAGACTTTTGATGTTTTTGTTCATTGTTTTTTCCTCCTTTAATATGAACTTTTTGTTGCCATACATAAAAAATGCGCAGCGTTTTTGGAACGCTACGCATGAAAAATGCACAGCTCCTTTTGCTGCGACACAAATTCATTCATCCTATTAAAGCATGCTGAAACAGAGCCTGCATTTTTACACAAGGAAGGTATAAAAATACACACTTTAACAGAATGGTATTGAATTTATGTCGCAAGTTTATTATAACATAAGTTTTCTAATTTGTAAACAATTTTTTTATAAATCATAATTTTCAAGGCTTTCCAGCAGTGTTTCTATTTTTTCCAGTTTCAAGGTGTAATTTTTGTTTCGGGGACACTTTAAAAGGACACATTCGTTACAATCGTGTTTTTCCCGTAGTTCAAAACAGCAACACATATAATTACATTCGTCGCAACAGCATTCATTGCCGTTTTCTCCGTTACCCGGGCAATCCTTTCCCCCATTTCCGGGAATCAGCTCAATTTCTGTGATATCAATAATCATTTTTTCCTCCCAAATAAAAAAGGTGTGCCTCCAATCGAAGACACACCGAAAAAGTGCCTCTCCGATTGCAGTAAAATTCCATCACCAGATTACGGGATAAGAAAGTAGAGAAAACACTTTTTACCAAAAAGAGTTTTCCCGTATCCGGTATATCTTATGAAATTTTACTGCTTTTTCATTGTAGCATAGAAGAAAAAAATTGTCAATAAAAATGTGTATGTTAAGGGAGCAGGGGGAACTTTCAATTTTCCCCCTAGCCCCCTTAACAATCCTCTTACCCCCTTCAAACGAGTGCTCAATCGCCGCACGGCTGTTCTATCATACGTTGAAGGGTATAAAAAATAGCTTTCTCTGTAAGGATATGCAGTACTTTTTAATATTATCGAACGACGGAAGCAAAAAAATTCCAACCTTATTTTTGCAATTCACAATTGTCTCAGAAAGACGAATGTCCGGGATTGCAAAAATACTTTGGCGGTGGTTTCTTTTTGGTTCTTTTCTTTGGCAACAAAGAAAAAGAACGTTTTCTTTTTTATGTTAAGGGATCAGGGGGAACTTTAGATTTTCCCCCTAAGCTCCCTTAACAATCCTCTTACCCCCTTCAAACGAGTGCTCAGACGCCGCACGGCTGTTCTATCATACGTTGAGAGGTACAAAATATAGCTTTCTCTGTCAGGATATGCAGTACTTTTTAATATTACCAAACGACGAGCAGTAAATCTTTCCAATCTTATTTTTGCAATGTGCAATTTGTAGGGGCTGGCGTCTCCGACAGCCCGCAACAGGGTGACTGAGCGGAATGCAGTTTCTACACCCATTGGGTGTTTCTTTGGCATCAAAGAAAAAGAACATATCAAAAAGTAAAAAAGACGAAATTCTCATCAAAGAATTTCGTCTTTTTTTGCCTATGTTTTTTATCAAACGGTAATTAGTCTAAAATGCGGACACGGATGACTCCATCAATTGCTTCCAGGCTTGCCTGGGCACTTTCCGGAATTTCGCAGGAAACATCCAGCACGGTACAAGCATATTCCTTTTTGGAGCGGTTCTGCATATTGTCGATATTTAAGGACAATTTAGAGAATTCACCGGAAATCTGAGACAGCATTGCGGGAATGTTCTTGTGAAGAACAACCACACGCTTCTGCCCGGGGGCTCTGGGAGAATTCATTTCGGGATAGTTTACGGAATTTTTGATGTTTCCGTTTTCTAAGTAATCTTTCAGTTGGATGGCTGCCATATAAGCACAGTTTTCTTCCGATTCTTCGGTGGATGCACCTAAGTGGGGGAATGCAATTACACCGGGATAGGAGGCGATATCGCCATCCGGAAAGTCAGTTACATAACGGCGTACTTTTCCGCTGGAGAGCGCCGCTTTGATATCTTCATCGGCAACCAGACCTGCTCTGGCATAGTTTAAAATAACGACACCCTGTTTCATCTGGCTGATGGTTTCTTTGTTGATGAAGCCCTTGGTATCAGGAGTCAGCGGAACGTGGATAGTGATATAATCGCAGTTTTCGTAAATCTGTTTTAAATCGGTTGCATGAACCACGTTTTTGGAAATTCTCCAGGCACCGTCAATGGAGATAAAGGGATCATAGCCGATTACCTTCATACCTAAGTCCAGCGCGGTGTTGGCAACCTTGGCACCAATAGCACCCAAGCCTACCACACCTAAGGTTTTGCCTGCAATTTCTACACCGGCAAACATGCCTTTGCCTTTTTCTACAGCTTTTGCCACATCTTCTGTTAAGGTTTTTGCCCAGGCATTGCCGCCGATTAAATCACGGGAGGACATTAAAAGCCCTGCAATGACTAATTCCTTTACTGCATTGGCATTGGCACCGGGGGTGTTGAATACCACGATTCCCTCTTCGGAGCATTTGTCGAGAGGGATGTTGTTTACCCCTGCACCTGCTCTTGCAATGGCGTGAAGCTCACGGGGAAATTCCATGTCGTGCATTGCTGCACTGCGAACCAGAACCCCTGCTGCACCGGCGATTTCACCGGTGATTTCGTAGGAGGGCTTCAGTTCTTTTAAACCGATTTCGGAAATTTTATTTAAAGTAGCGATTTTCATACTGTTTTGCCACCTTTCTATTTGTTTTCTGCTTCAAATTTCTTCATAAACGCAACCAATGCTTCCACTCCCTCTACGGGCATTGCATTGTAGATGCTTGCACGCATACCGCCAACCGAGCGGTGACCTGCTAAGTTTACAAAGCCTGCTTCTTTTGCTTCTGCAATGAATTTTTTGTTCAGCTCATCGGAGGGGGAAAGGAAGGGAACGTTCATAATAGAACGGTCCTCTTTTACGACGGTTCCGGTGAAGAAATCGGAAGAATCCAAATAGTCGTACAGAATTTTTGCTTTTTTGTAGTTCAATTCCTGAATTTTTTCTACGCCGCCCAGCTCTTTCAGCCATTCCAGCACCAGCTTACAGATGTAGATGCCGTAGGTGGGAGGCGTGTTATACATAGAACCGGAGTCCAGATGAGTTTGGTAGTTGAACATAATCGGAGTGATATCTCTTGCGTTTCCGATTAAATCTTTTCTGATGATTACTACGGTAAGACCGGCAGGCCCAATATTTTTTTGTGCACCGGCATAAAGCATACCGAATTTTTTCACATCTAATTTTTCAGATAAAATGCAGGAAGAAATATCTGCAATCAGCGGAACGTCACCCACATCGGGAAGCTCATTGAACTTGGTTCCGTAGATGGTGTTGTTCAAAGTGATATGTACAAAATCCGCGTCGGGACGGAACATGGATTTATCTAATTTGGGAATGTAGGAGAAGGTTTTATCAGCAGAAGATGCTACCTGATACGCATCTCCGTAATGTGCACCCTCCTGATATGCTTTTTTAGCCCACTGACCGGTGATTACATAGTCACCTTTTCCGCTTTTGTTCATCAGATTCAATGGAATCATGGAGAACTGGGAGGAAGCACCGCCCTGCAGGAACAATACGGCATAATCATCCGGAATTTCCATCAGCTCGCGGAACAGTTCTTCAGCACGGTCGATAATTGCCTGATATTCTTTGGAACGATGGCTCATTTCCATTACGGACATACCGGAGCCGCCGGCATTTAACATTTCATCTGCCGCTTTTTTTAATACCGCCACCGGTAACGCAGACGGCCCTGCGCTGAAATTATACACTCTTTCCATACTCAATTTCCCCATTCTGTTTTTACTTTTTTACTGTCATTTTTTATTATTCCAAAGACTTTGTTCTTTTTTTAACAATGTTTTTGGGATAGTAAATTCATTATACTACCTTTTTGTGTAATTGTCAATAAATTCGGAAACATTTTATTCCCCAAAAATGCAAATGCAGATTGGTGTGCCGGCACCATCCGGAGACTGATATTTTTGGAAAGAAAAGCAAGCAAAAAGTTGAACTTGCAGAACGCTTCTTCATTTGGCATACTGGTTTCAGGAAGCCGAACAGAAGTCCCCGGAGTGGTAATCATATCGGTTTTCCTCACAGACTGCCCGCCGGGCAGAGTGAAATACACAGAAAGGAATTGATACCAATGATTGATAATCCAAACGAAGTCGGTTTGGAAGAAACCAAGCCGTCAAGTGAGACCGATCAGGGAGAAAAAGGGGAATCCCCTTTGATTCTCGGCAAATTCAAAGATTATTCCGAGCTGGAAAAGGCGTATCGGGAAAGCGAACGGTTTATTTCCCAGACCAGAGAAGAACTGAAAGAGGCAAGAGAGCATCTCAAGGAGGCTGCTATCCCCGATGAAATTACACAATTTCAGGCAGACCTTGATGCCTTTTTGGATGCCAACGCTTTAACCCATCGGGCTTACGAATTTATCTCTTATCTGACAGAAAATCCGGAGCTTTTGTCTTTGGATTCGCCGTCTGCCTTTGCTTTTGTAAAACGGGCTTTAACCACACCTCCTGCACCGTATCGGGAGTATATGGAAAGCTTGTCTCAAACGCCCCCGGCAATGATTGCCGGACAAGGCGGTGAGTTGTATACCACTCCGGGTGCACAACCCAAAACCTTTGAAGAAGCAGGCGATTTATTTCTTCAGATGGTAAAAAACTAAGCGGAAAAAGGGCAGGAGAATCCTCCCGGTTTTCCCAATAACAAGAAAGGACTTTTTATTATGATTACTACCAACACTGCAGACGCGGCGCTGAAAAGCTTTTATCTGGATGTCTTAAGAAACCAGTTAAACACAAATACCAACCCTTTTTACAACAAAATCGTTACAACCTCAAAAAACATCATCGGACACAAGGTGGTAAGACTTGCTCCCTATGCGTTGAACGGCGGTTTCGGTTTTTCTTCCGATTCCGGCAATCTTCCTCAGGCAGGTTCCAACAAATATACTCATTTTGAGACTACCACCAAGGATATGTATGGTGTGATTGAAATTTCAGATAAAGCAATGAAAGCATCCCGTCTCAATACCAATTCCTTTGTGGATTTACTCACACAGGAAATGAAAGGCATTTTAGAGGCTGCTAAATTCAACTATTCCAGAGCTTTGTTCACCGACGGAACCGGTGTCATTGCCACTGTGGTGGAAGCAGAGGGCAATCAGGTGCAGGTGGATTCGGTAAAATATCTGATTGAGGGTATGATTATTGATATCATCGGCACCTCCGAAACCGAAAAAGCAAAGCGAATCGTGGCGATTAACCGTGCCGAAAAAATCATTGTCTTAGACGGCAATGTTACTGTTTCTTCCGGAGATAAGATTACGGTGCAGAATTCCTATCAGAAAGAAATTACCGGCTTAGGTGCAATTTTTAATTCCGATACTACTCAACCGCTGTATGGTGTAAACCGTAGTGAAAACTACTGGATGCTGCCGTACATCAACGAAAACACCGGTGCGATTTCTGACTTGAAAATTCAGACTGCAATTGATTATCTGGAAGAAAATGCCGGCAGTAAGGTGGACTATATTTCCTGTTCTTACGATGTGAGAAGAAATTATCTGTCTTACCTGGAATTAACCAGAAGAAATATTGACCCTATGACCTTGGAAGGTGGATTTCAGGCGATTTCATTCAGTGGGATTCCGCTGGTTGCTGACCGTCATTGTCCGGATGGCACTATGGATTTACTCAATTCTAAGTCGTTCCAGATGCACACCTTATCCGATTGGGACTGGCTGGATGATGACGGCAAAATCTTAAAACAGATTGCCGGTAAGCCTGCCTGGACAGCAGTGCTTGCAAAATACGGAGAGCTGATGTGTGACCATCCGGGTGGTCAGGCAAGACTGTCCGGTATCACTGCGTAACACAGAAGATGTTGATGGAAACGGGCAACCGTAATATGCCCCGGTAAGAAAGAGGCTGTGGCAAACTGTCACAGCCTCTTTTTTTGAGGAAGTGAATGAGGAATGAAATCATGACAGAAGTAAAAACCAATGTTTATTACATTCCCGAACGGCTCAAGGAGCTTGACCCGGGCTATTTCGTGATAAGAAATCATAAAAAGCAAACCTTTGAGGTTCATCACAGAGACCAGCCGTATACCACCTATTGTCTCACAGTGCCTTATGAGGAGCTGGATGCAAGAACTGTGGAGCTGGTGCAAAAGACATCACGGAAGAATCTGGACCGATTGGTTTCGGAGATGGATAAACATAATCAGAAATTAAAGGAAAAAGCCTCTCATATCGGTGACGATTCTATAGAGAAAACCAAAGAGGTGCTTTCCTATCTTAACAATCATGAATCCAAAGAATGGGTGGATGAGGAGGCTTTTTCTACCCGTTTTATCTAATAAAAGGAGTTGAATAGTATGACAGTAAAAGAAATTACCGATGTGGCATCGGTGCTAATCGGGAAACAGATTGATACGGCACTTGCCAATTTGTATGTCACTGAGGGGCTTCGGCTGATGACCACCCGTTATCCCTCAGCCTGTCCCATAAAATGTGTGCAAATATCTCATAAAAATAAGAAAGAACCTTGTGTGTTACCCAAGCATCTTGGAATTTATAAAATTTACCGTGAGAAGAAACGATATGTTGACTACCGTCTGGACGAAACAGGCTTGTTTCTCTCTCATGAGGGAGAATACACAGTTTATTATTACGGAGCGTTTTCGGGCAAGGTGGCAGAGGGGGAGAATATTCCCGTTTCACCGGAATATGAATCGGAGCTTTGTAAGTATGTGGCGTTTTCGGTGCTTCGTGCCGATGACCCGTCAAACCGTCTGGCAGATAAGCTGATAGAAGAATTTTATGATAACTGTGCGGCGATTCATCAGAGCATCACCGGGAGGGTCAGACGAAAGCTTCACCCGATTTCTGCACCAAAGTGGAGGTAGAAAAAATGAATTTTTATAATTTCACGGGTGGAATGGTCAATCGGAAGTCTCCCTATCTTATGAAAACCGATGAGCTGATTCAGCTTCGCAATTTTGATATTGAGGGAGGAGGACTTACAATCCGGAAGGGAACAAAAAAGCTGTACGGTCCGTACGACAAGCCGGTAGATTCTATTCATAAGGCACTCAGTGCCAAGGGGCACGAAATTCTGTTTATTAAAACGGGGGAGACTGCACAGATGGTGGTGGGTGGTGTAGCATGTAACGGGTCACTGCTATGCACCACGTTTCAGGTACTCCCCGTAACAAACGGATTCGCCTATCTTGTGGGTGGTATCGGACGACAGATGATTCCCGTCTACAGACGATGTGATGAGTATGTGAAAATGACTTATCAGTGGGAGGGGGCTCTGGTGATAGAGAAATTACCTGACGACTATACCACTGATGGGGAGTTTCCTGCCGATTTATATGAGAAAAATATCTGGGATACCCAGACAGATTCTTTATATTACGCTGTGGCGCATACCACTGCAACCAAAGAGAATATTCAGAATTTACTTCAAACGAATGCGTTTGTCAGAATTGGAGGGCGTGGAGATGTTCTTCACATGCAATTCGGAGAGCAAAATGAATATGTGCTGAATTTAAAGACCGGATACTGCGGCAGTTCTTTTTTTACAGTGTGGGTGGAGAATAACTTCCTGAATTTGTTTCCCGATGTACCCACAATGTCTGACACTGCAAAATGGGCGTGCGCGTGCCCTTATTTTGTGTGGCATCCGGCTTCCATGCGCTATTTTGCTGCAGGGCATCCGGATAATCCTACCGCTCTTTACGTCAGTGAACCCAATGAATGGTATAATTTTTCATCGTATAATGTGTTGTATCCCCATTTGCATCTTGGCGGTATCACGGGGCTTTTGGTGGTGGAAAAATCAGTGGTGGTGTGCTACGAGCACGGCTGGAGTCATTATGTTGGCGCTGACCCGATGGTGGATGGGCAATGGTCGCTTCTCAGTGCACCGGACGGCACAAATTACGGGAAAACAATTTGTCTGACACCGGGGAGTGTCAGCTTTTTTACAAGAGGCGAGCTGTTGTCTTTTTCCTCCTCTATGCTGACGGTACAAATGCTTTATTCCCCCTCCAGCTCTTTATATAAATTTTTGTCCAAGGAAAAGCTTTCGTTACCAACATCTCCCGAGAAAGCCTTTGCATACTATAAAGACGGTAACTACTATCTGGCACTGGACAATGTTTTGTATGTTTACCATGTTTCTCTCGGTGCATTTACCTGCTATGATGGGTTTTCCTGCAGTTGTATCACTGAGGATTACCAGGGACGAATTTTAATGGGAAACAAAAACTGTGTGGTTTGCTTTGATTCGTCACTGAGCACGGATTATAATCCGGTAACAGAGGAAAACGAGCCGATTTCCTATGAAGCAAAATTTCCCGTTTTAGGGGCTGTTTCAGAGAATGAACTGGCACGGTGCAGTGAGGTTGTGGTAAAGCATTGCGGCGGCGGAGAGGGCTTAAGGTGTACTGTCAAGCTTACATCCGAACGGGGACACTGTGAGGGGAGTTTAATCCCTTCCAATCATTTACAATACGGAATTTCTCCGTGGAATCGAAGATATTACAGCAGCCACTTTTCAGAAACAGTGTTTCCCTGGCGGGTTTCCGGCAATATGTTCTGTTTGGAAATCAGCGGAGGCACAGCTCCCGGGGACACCGTACCCTTTTCCGTTTTGAATATATATCTGGAGCTGAAAAAGGAGAGAAATAAGCTATGAGTGTGCTACTGTTAATTATTGTAATCGGTGTTGAGCTGCTTCAGTTGGCGGAGCTTCGTTTCATTTACAGGCTTCTTTCCCAACCGAAAGAAAAAACACAGACACCTCCGCCCAAGGCAAGGCAAAGCTTTGTGGTAAAACGAATGGAAGAAAAGCTGAAAGAGGCTATGTATCCGAGTAAATAAAAAAAGGAACAGAATCCGAGGATTCTGTTCCTTTTCTTCAATTTGTAAAAATTTGGGTCTGCAGTGCCAGACGGTTAAATTCAGCTACACTCCATTTTTCTACGGTGCAGTTTCCCAATCCTTTCGGGAACACCGCATTGAGGGTGCTGCCCGTCATTTTTTTATCGGAGGAAACGGACTGCAGGCATTGTTCGCCATCATAAGGGACACAGAGCGGTAGTTTGCTTTTTTCAATTAACCTTATCACAGCATTTGCTTCTTCTTCACATATTTTCCCGAGAGAAAGCCCCATTTTTAAGATGCAGACCATTCCGATTGCCACTGCCTGACCATGGGTATATTCGGTGTAGTTTCCCATCTTTTCAATGGCGTGACCGACGGTGTGCCCAAAATTTAAAATCATCCGTTCTCCGGTGTCAAATTCGTCCTGCTCTACCACATTTTTCTTGATGGTGACACAACGGGTAATGATTTCGGTCAGATGTTCTTTGGGGTTTTCCAGCAGTGTTAACAGCTCTTTATCCCGGATGCAGCCGTATTTAATGGCTTCCGCCATTCCGTCACGAAAGATATCATCTGTCAGGGTGGATAACACATCGGGGTCGATGAGTACGATTTTCGGCTGGTAAAATGCTCCGGCTAAATTTTTTCCCGAGGGTAAATCAATGGCGGTTTTTCCGCCAACCGAAGAATCAATCTGTGCCAGAAAGGTTGTGGGAATCTGCATCAGGTTAACGCCGCGAAGATAGGTTGCAGCTAAAAAGCCTGTCAAATCACCAACAACACCGCCTCCCAGTGCAATTATCAAATCGGTACGGGTAATGCGGTTTTTTACACATTCTTCATAAAGGATTCCCAGCATGGGGAGAGATTTTGACGGTTCTCCTGCAGGAATCACATAGTGGGATACTGTAAGCCCTGCCTTTTCCAAAGATGCTTTTACCACTTCAAAATACAAGGGAAATACATTGGAATCGGTTACCAGGAACACTTTTTCTCCGGTCAGCTTTTTTGCATAGCTTCCTGCATTAGTCAAACAGCCTTGTTCAATATAAATGCTATATTTGTGATTTTTTGCGTTCAGTGTTACTTCCATAACGAAGGACCTCTTTTTTGTTGCGAAGATATATCATCAGATAATCAGCTTGTTCACACCGTTTAAGTAAGCCTTGATGCTTGCTTCCACAATGTCGGTGCTGATGGCTCTGCCGGTGGCTTTTTTGCCGTTGAGGTGAAGCTTTACCACTGCTTCTCCCAGTGCATCTTCCCCTTCAGTTACGGCATGAATAACATAGTCGTTTAAAATAAAATTCTGTTCGGTAATTTGATTGATGGTTTTAAAAGCGGCATCGATGGGGCCGTCTCCCGTGGCAACTTTTTCAATCATCTCGTTTCCGCATTTCACTTTAATCATAGCAGTGGAGGTGATGGTGTTACCTGAATTGATTACAAACCGCTCCAGGGTGTAGGTTTCGTGAATCTGTACCTTTTTATTGGCAAGCAGTGCTTCAATGTCACGGTCGGTAATTGTTTTTTTCTTATCTGCCAACAGCTTGAAATGATCAAAGGCACGGTCCAATTCCTCTTTGGTTAATTGATATCCCAAAATCTGAAGCCGTTCTTCAAAGGCGTGTCTGCCGGAATGCTTGCCTAAAACCATAGAGACTGCAGGCTTGCCGATGGATTCGGGGGTCATAATTTCGTAGGTTTGCCGATTCTGGAGCATACCATGCTGATGAATGCCCGATTCATGGGCAAAGGCATTGGCACCGGTAATTGCCTTGTTGGGTGGGATGCTTACGCCGGTCACGGTGGAAATCAGCTTGGAGCTTCGGTAAATCTGACGGGTGTTCACGTTGGTCACGGCATCATAATAGTCTTTTCTGGTCTGAATGCCCATAACAACTTCTTCCAGGGAAGTGTTTCCTGCCCGTTCTCCAATGCCGTTTACGGTACATTCCACCTGGGTAGCCCCTGCCTTGACTGCGGCTAAGGAGTTGGCAACCGCCATCCCCAAATCGTTATGGCAGTGAACGGAAATAGCCGCTTTGTCAATGTTTGAGACGTGTTCTTTTAAGTAGGTGATATAGGACGCAAATTCCTGAGGGGTGGAGTACCCCACTGTGTCGGGAATGTTTACGGTGGTGGCACCGGAAGAAATGGCTGTTTCAATGACCCGCGCCAAAAATGCTTTGTCGCTTCGGGAGGCATCTTCTGCAGAAAATTCGACATCAGAGCAATATTTTTTTGCGTAGGAAACCATTTCCCTGACTCGTTCAAGAACTTCCTCCTCATTCATTTTCAGCTTGTACTGCATATGGATGGGAGAGGTTGCCAGAAAAGTGTGAATACGAGGGCTGACCGCTTCTTTTATGGCATCGTATGCTACATCAATATCGTGATAGGTTGCACGGGCAAGACTTGCCACGGTGACATCCTGAACCGCTTTGGAAATTGCTCTTACCGATTCAAAGTCCATAGGAGAGGCAACGGCAAAACCGGCTTCAATAATGTCAACTTTCAATAGCTCTAACTGCTTTGCAACTTCGATTTTTTCGGTTAAATTCATACTGCACCCGGGAGATTGCTCTCCATCTCGCAGAGTTGTGTCAAAAATTTTCACATAGTTTGCCATATTGTCTCACTCCTTTTTTAAAACGATGGGATAAAAGAAAAAGTCCGCTGTTACGAAACGACAACCGCAGACTTCTTTTTTTATGGAAAAAAGAGATTATCTTTTGGTTGCACGGCAAACAGCATCACCGCCGCATAATAGCAAGGTAATGCAAAAAATGGGGAACCGGCTTGCCGCAAACTGCTTCATAGGGAAAATCTCCTTAATATTGCTATTTGGATTTATCATAGCACAACCGCAATATTTTGTCAAGTAAATTCGGGAAAAAGCGGGGGCTGGTGCAAAACAAAAAAAATTAGCAAAAAGCATTATCATCTAAAATTTGTGGCACACAAATTTTCACTTTAAAAAACAAAAAACATAGGAAAAATCCTATGCTTTTTGCGATGTATGTTGGATTGTCCGGAAAGCAAGGGTGCAGAGAAAAGGACATAGAATGAATCAACCGAACCCAAAGGGGGTGACCCGAAGGCGTAGGAAGCTACGCCGAGAGGTGAGGTTGGTTCATAGCAAAAAGCATTATCATCTAAAATTTGTGGCACACAAATTTTCACTTT
>JAGBEY010000006.1 GCA_017936745.1 Clostridia bacterium | reverse complement strand
CTTTTTCTTTTTGCTTGAAAAATGAGTCAGAATCTGTGAATTTCACCCTCGCCGTACCCAATGTACGGCTTCAGGTAACCGCCTTCGGCGTTCACTTTCCCCATTCTGCATCCATTTTTCTGCGCAAAATCTTTCTAAGGTAAAATACATAGAGAATAGACAAAAAATCCCTGCTATTTCACCACCTGGCGTAAGAACAGCCATTGGCTGCGGCTTCGGGTAACCCCTGCGGGTGCTGGTTGCACATCTGACGACTTTTTTCCTGCGCAAAATTACTTTTCTATCTGACTTTTTTAAAACTTCACCATTCGGCGTACCATCTGTACGGATTCAGGAGGAGAGAATCTTTGGCTTTCTTGAGATTTCCGAAAAAACGAGATTCTTCACTGCAGGGAAAGCCACTTCGTTCAGAATGACAGAACATGTGGTATGACAACAAATGCCACAATACTCATCTGATGTTAGGATTGTAGACAAAAAAATAGTAAAAATCTTTAAAAATCTGCAGAAAAATGCTTGACAAATCAGGGGTTTTATAGTACAATAGCCTATGTCAAGTATTTTTACTTTACACTACATTGGAGAAATGGTTTTGATGAAAGAAATCAAATATGGCGTTTTGCTTGATTTTTACGGTGATTTACTCACCAAAAAGCAACGTGAAGCGTTGGATTTATACTATAATGAAGATTACTCTCTTTTAGAGATTGGGGAGCATTTGAACATTTCCCGTCAGGGTGTGTTTGAATGTATCAAAAAGGGTGCAGAGCATTTGGAGCATTACGAAGATATTCTTCGGTTGTACGAAAAAAATCTGCAGACTGAATCGGTAAAAGAAGAGTTGAAGCAGTTGCTTTCCAAGTGTGATGATACACTTCTGGAGCAGGCAAATGAATTGATAGATAAGCTGTAAGGCAGAAAGGAGAACGGCTGATGTTTGATTCGTTACGAGAAAAATTAGACGGCGTTTTCAAATCACTTCGCGGAAAAGGAAAGCTTTCCGAAGAAGATGTAAAGCTTGCTATGCGTCAGGTTCGTCTTTCTTTGTTGGAAGCGGATGTAAACTTTAAAGTGGTTAAGGACCTGGTGTCCAAAATCACAGAGCGTGCCATCGGAGCAGAGGTGTTGGAATCTTTGACACCATCGCAGATGGTAATTAAAATCGTAAATGAAGAATTGATTGCTTTGATGGGCTGTGGCAACGAAAAAATTAAAATTGCCGACCGTCCGCCAACCGTTATTTTGCTGGCAGGTCTCCAGGGGGCAGGGAAAACCACCACTGCGGCAAAGCTGGCACTGCATTTGAGAAAACAAGGGAAAAAGCCGTTGCTGACCGCTTGTGACGTGTATCGTCCTGCGGCAATTGACCAGTTGAAAACGCTGGGAGCAGGGTTAAATATTCCTGTTTTCACCATTGACGGTTCCAAGGATGCTGTGAAAATCGCAAAAGACTCCATTGATTTTGCAACTCGCAATCTCAATGATGTTGTGATTATAGACACCGCCGGTCGTCTCCATATTGATGACGAAATGATGGAAGAAATCAAGCAGATTCACGAGAACGTGCATCCCACGGAAGTGCTTTTGGTGATTGATGCTTTGTCCGGTCAGGACGCAGTTAATTCTGCAAAAGCCTTTGATGAAGCTCTTTCCATTGATGGACTTATTTTAACAAAGTTAGACGGGGATTCCCGTGGTGGTGCGGCACTGTCTGTAAGAGCCGTTGTGGGAAAACCGGTAAAATTTGCGGCAGTTGGCGAAAAGCCTTCCGATTTGGAGCCGTTCTATCCCGAACGAATGGTTTCGAGAATTTTGGGAATGGGGGATGTGCTTTCCCTGATTGAACGGGTTAGCCAGGAGGTTGACGAAAAGAAAGCTCAGGAGCTGGAAGAAAAGCTGAAAGAAAACAAAGGGATGGACTATAGTGATTATCTTATGCAGCTTCAACAGATTCAAAAAATGGGCTCTATCAAAGACTTACTCGGCTTTTTGCCCGGTGTGGATAAGAAAGCACTGGACGGAGCAAATATAGACGAAAGAAAATTTGTACGCTCACAGGCGATTATCCAGTCTATGACCGAGGAGGAACGGACCAATCCCAAGCTGATGTCCTTCTCCCGGAAAAAGAGAATTGCCGCCGGCAGCGGTACCACCATTCAGGACATCAACGCTCTTATCAAGGAGCTGGAAATGATGAACAAGATGATGAAAGAATTTAAAAACAATAAAAAATTTGCCCGGAAGATGAAACATATGATGGGCAATATGGGAATATAACAGTTCTCACATAACATAAGTTTAAAAAAATATTTTTATAGAAAGAAGCCCTGAAAATGAGGGCAAAAGAGGAGAAAAAAATGGCAGTAAAAATCAGATTAAAAAGACTTGGCGCAAAAAGAGCACCCTTCTACAGAGTTGTAGTTGCAGATTCCAGATATCCCAGAGACGGTAGATTTATCGAAGAAATCGGTACCTACAATCCTATGACCAACCCCAACACCATCGACATTGATGCAGAACTGGCTAAAAAATGGTTAGCAAACGGCGCACAGCCCACCGATACTGTTAAAGTATTACTGAAAAAAATCGACGTAATTAAATAATAACTGTATTTAGAAAGGAACCTAAGAATGAAAGATTTATTAACCTTTCTGGTAAAATCTATCGTGGAAAACGAAGATGCAGTTGTGATTGAAGAAAACGAGGGCGAAAATGCATTTATCTATAAAATCAAAGTCGCTCCCGAAGATATGGGCAGAGTAATCGGCAAACAGGGCAGAATTGCTCAGTCCATCAGAAGCATTGCCAAGGCGGCAACCCCCAGAGATCGCAAAAAAACCATTGTGGATATTGTGTAATCGGGAAACAAAGAATGTAAGGTGGCAAGTGTTCCCAAGGGGAATACTTGCCATTTTCCAAAAAGGAAGTTTGAGGTGACGGTATGGATACTATGATGGAGCTTGGATATGTGAATAATGTAAGAGGATTACGGGGTGAAATTAAGGTAGTCCATTACTGTGACTATAAGGAATTTTTTGAAGAGCTGGATTCGGTTATTATTAAAAATACCGAATATCCTATTGAAGGTATCAAATACTATAAGGACCAAGTGATTTTGAAGCTGGAGGGAATTGATACCGTTGAACTGGCAGAAACCTTACGAAATCAGACGGTTTTTGCCAAAAAAGACGATTTGCCGCCCCTTCCCGAAGGTGTGTTTTATGTGGCTGATTTAATTGGTGTACAAGCATATCTGGAGGATGGAACCTATGTGGGTGAGGTCACCGATGTGATTCAGAACGGGCCTACCGATATTTTAGAATTAAAGGGTGAATCGGGCAATCAGATTTTAATTCCCAGAGTGAAAGAGTTTGTGCCTTTCATTTCTGTGGAGGATAAGAAAATGACAATTACGCCTATTGATGGGCTGTTATAAACGGTTGAGGTATTCCATATGAAGTTGAGTATTTTGACCATTTTCCCCGAAATGATTGAAAACTTTTTGGGAGAAAGTATTATCAAGCGTGCCAGAGATAAGGGGATTATCGAAGTGCAGGCGGTGAACATTCGTGATTTTTCTGAGGATAAGCATAATCGGGTTGACGATTATCCCTTTGGGGGAGATTTGGGGATGCTGTTTAAGCATGAGCCGATTATCCGTGCATTCGATAGCCTCACAAACGAGGGAGACGAAAAGCCGTTTTGCATTATGATGTCGCCAAAGGGCGTTCCCTTTACCCAAAAAATTGCAAATGAACTGGCACAAAAAGAGAATATTTGTATTATCTGCGGTCATTATGAGGGAATTGACGAGCGGGTGAATGAAACCATCTGCGATTTGGAATTATCTCTTGGTGATTTTGTTCTCACCGGCGGAGAGTTAGCTGCGGCAGTGATGTCGGATGCTATCTTACGGCTTGTGCCGGGCGTTCTTTCTGAAAAGGATTCGTCGCTGATGGAGACTCACCAGGGAGATACTCTGGAATATCCCCAGTATACACGCCCTGCAGAGACGAAATATGGAAAAGTTCCTGATGTTTTACTTTCAGGACATCATAAAAATATTATGAAATATCGCAGAGAGCAAAGCCTGATGGCAACCCTTGCCAAACGGGAGGACCTCTTTTTGGAGATTGATTTTACCAAAGACGATATTTCGTTTTTACAGAAGATGAAGAATATAATAGAAGAAGGAATCAAACAATATGATTACAACCAAACAAAGAGCACAGCTCCGCAGTCTGGCAAATGATTTGCCTGCGCTGTATCAGATTGGAAAAAACGGCATTACCGAAGAATTTTTAGCACAGATGGAAGAAGCTTTGGAAAAAAACGAGCTGATTAAAATTTCTGTTTTAAAAAATTCATTTTACACCACCAAAGAAGCAATGGTTGAGCTGTGTGAAAGCTTGTCTTGCGAAGCAGTTTCTGCAGTGGGGTCTAAAGTGGCGATTTATCGTCGTTCTTCCAATCCGAAGAATGTGAAAATCGAACTGAAATAAGCGGGGGATTCTATGAAAATAGGGGTATTTGGCGGTACCTTTGACCCGGTGCATCAGGGGCATATCGAACTTTGTAAAACAGCAATCAGAGAACTTTCTTTGGATTTGCTCTATGTGATACCAAACGGAAATCCGCCTCATAAAGACAGAGAGACTGATAAGCTTGACCGATTGAAAATGGTAGAGATTGCTTTTTTTGGTATGCCGAAAGTTACGGTCAGTGATTATGAAATCAAAAAAAATGCCGAGTGCTACACCGTTGAAACTCTTTCTTATCTGAAAGAAAAGCATCCCGAGGATGAGATTTTCTTCTTAATGGGGATGGATAATATCAATCAGTTTTTTCATTGGAGAGAACCAAAAACCATCTGCCGTCTGGCAAAATTGGTGTTCTTTGGCAGAAACGGTGTGGGACTTACCGATGAGATTGTCAAACGCTATCGGGAAGAATTGGAAGCCGAAGTTTTCTTCCTTCCCTTTGAAATGGATGTTTCTTCCACCGAAATCCGAGAAGAAATCGGTCAGGGAACTTATCTCTTTCACAAACTGCCATTTTGGGTGTTTCAATATATTATCCGAAAGGGATTGTATGGCACCGTAGCAGTAGGTGAGTTTGACTCTTACGAGAGTGATTTGAAAAATTATATCGAAGAAAAGCGGTTTCGTCACAGTATCGGTGTAGCGGTAACGGCATATCGTCTGGCACAACGCTACGGGGAGGATTGTAAAACAGCCTATTTTGCAGGGCTACTTCACGATATTGCAAAGCGGATGCCCATTGACAGGCAGTTGGCACTCTGTAAAAAAACAGAGCTTCATCCTGACGAGGTGGCTTATCCCAAAATGCTCCACGCACCTGCCGGTGCCGGATTTGTGAAAAAGCAGTATGGCATCAAGGATAAAAAACTGCTTTCTGCCATTCGGTATCATACTATGGGACATAAAGATATGACACTGTTCGATAAGCTTATTTATATGGCAGATTATATTGAACCATGCCGTGATTTTCTGGGAGTAGAGGCATTGAGAAGTGCTTCGTTTTCCGATTTGGATACGGCAATTATCAAAGGAATTGATACCACCATTTTATCTTTGGTGGAAGAACATTTAAAAATATCACCGGTTCTTTTGGATGTGAGAAATTCACTTCTTGAACGGGAACAGAAAGGATGCTGAAAACTCATGGAAGCATTGGAAAAAGCAATTCATTTAGCGAAAATTTTAGACGATAAAAAAGCAGAGGACGTTACGGTACTTCATGTAGCGGAAACCTCTTCTGTATGGGAGTATTTTGTGATTGCATCAGGTACCTCCAACACCCACATCAAGGCACTTGCCGGCGAAGTGGAAGAAAAGATGAAAGACATCGAAGCACCGCTTCATATTGAAGGTTATGTATCTGCAGAATGGGTGCTGATGGACTATAACGATGTGAACGTAAATATTTTCCAAAAGGATTCCAGAATGTTCTACAGCTTGGAAAGATTATGGCAGGATGCAGAACAGATTGATTGGAAAGAGGAGGCGTAAGAAATGTATAACTTTACCGAAATCGAACAAAAATGGCAAAAAATCTGGGACGATAACCAGACGTTTCGTGCAACCGATGATTTTACCAAGCCGAAGTTTATGGCGCTGGTAGAATTTCCGTATCCCTCCGGACAGGGGCTTCACGTAGGACATCCCCGTTCCTACACCGCATTGGACATTGTTGCCCGGAAAAAACGGTTAGACGGCTACAATGTGCTTTATCCTATGGGATGGGATGCGTTTGGTCTGCCCACCGAAAACTTCGCGATTAAAAACAAAATTCATCCCAAAACGGTTACTAAGAATAATATTGCAAACTTCAAACGTCAGCTGAAATCCTTGGGCTTTTCTTTTGATTGGTCTCGAGAAATTGATACCACTGACCCCAACTATTACAAATGGACTCAGTGGATTTTCTTACAGCTTTTCAAAAAAGGGCTGGCATATAAGAAAGAGATGGCGGTAAACTGGTGTACCTCCTGCAAGGTTGTTCTGGCAAATGAGGAAGTAGTGCAAGGTGCTTGCGAACGTTGCGGAAGCGAAGTTGTCCGCAAAGTAAAATCTCAGTGGATGCTGAAAATTACCGAGTATGCACAGCGCTTAATTGACGATTTGGATGAAGTAGATTATATTGACCGTGTGAAAGCACAGCAGAAGAACTGGATTGGACGCTCCACCGGTGCAGAAGTGGATTTCACCACCACTGCAGGAGAAAAATTACGGGTCTATACCACCCGTCCCGATACCTTGTTCGGTGCTACTTATATGGTTATTTCTCCCGAACATCCCAACATTGAAAAATGGGCGGATAAGCTGGAAAATCTTGATGAAATCAGAGCATATCAGATTGATGCTACCAAAAAATCCGACTTTGAAAGAACTGAGCTTCAAAAAGAAAAAACCGGTGTGGAATTGAAAGGCGTTCGTGCCATCAATCCGGTGAACCAGAAAGAAATTCCGATTTTCGTGTCTGACTATGTGCTGATGTCATACGGAACCGGTGCGATTATGGCAGTTCCTGCACATGATGAACGTGACTGGGCCTTTGCAAAAGCATTCAACTTGCCTATCATTCAGGTGGTTGCAGGGGGCGATGTGGAAACTGCACCTTACACCGATGTGGAAGAAGGAATTTTGGAAAATTCCGGCTTCTTAAACGGCTTAAGTGTGGCAGAAGCAAAGAAAGCTATTATTGAATACTTAGAAAAAGAAAAATTAGGGGAAGCAAAGGTTAACTACAAGCTTCGTGACTGGGTGTTCTCCCGTCAGCGTTATTGGGGCGAACCTATCCCGATTGTGCATTGTGAAAAATGCGGTGCGGTAGCACTTCCTGAAAGTGAACTGCCTCTGCTGTTACCTGAGGTGGACAGCTACGAGCCCACCGACAACGGGGAAAGTCCCCTGGCAAATATGACCGATTGGGTCAATACCACTTGTCCTTGCTGCGGCGGTCCTGCAAAAAGAGAAACCGACACTATGCCTCAATGGGCAGGTTCTTCCTGGTACTTCCTGCGTTATATGGATCCTCACAACAACGATGCACTGGCATCCAAGGAAGCACTGGAATACTGGGGTCCGGTAGATTGGTACAACGGCGGTATGGAGCATACCACCTTGCATTTGCTCTACTCTCGTTTCTGGCATAAATTCTTATATGACATTGGTGTAGTTCCCACCAAAGAACCCTATGCAAAACGTACCTCTCACGGTATGATTTTAGGGGAAAATGGCGAAAAAATGTCTAAATCCAGAGGAAATGTAGTCAATCCCGATGATATCGTGAGAGATTACGGTGCTGATACTATGCGTCTTTACGAAATGTTCATCG
The DNA here is from genome assembly GCA_017936745.1 of Clostridia bacterium. Taxonomy (GTDB): domain Bacteria; phylum Bacillota; class Clostridia; order UMGS1840; family UMGS1840; genus SIG452. Next base: position 175,295 of record JAGBEY010000006.1, on the reverse strand, counting down.
GTGACTTTGAAAAGGCTGCTCCCTGGAGTCAGCAGGGCATTAAGGGCTGTGTGAGATTCTTAGAAAGAGTATATGCACTGTTAGATATGATTCAGGAAACCTCCACCGGAAAACTGGAAAAAGAACTGCATAAAACCATCAAGAAGGTATCTTCCGATATTGAATCCTTAAAATTCAACACCGGAATTGCAAGCCTGATGAGCTTGTTAAATGCTATTTATGATAACCGAGGATTAACCAAAGAAGAACTGAAAATTTTTATCACCTTATTAAATCCCTTTGCACCGCATTTAACAGAAGAAATGTGGCAGCTCTTAGGCTTTGATGGAATGCTGAACCAGACCTCCTGGCCCAAATACGATGAAGCAAAAACTGTTGATAACGAATGTGAAATTGTTATTCAGTTGAATGGTAAAATTAAGGAAAAGCTTGTGATTGCGGCAAATCTTTCCAAAGAAGAAATTGAAAAAGCCGTGATGGAAACCGATGTGGTAAAAGCGATGATTGACGGAAAAACAATTGTGAAAGTAATTGTTGTTCCGGGTAAATTAGTAAACATCGTTGTAAAATAACTGCGGTGGCTTGAAACATCTGCACACAATTCGTGAATCTCACCACTTGGCGTACCCAATGTATGCCTTCGGGCTGATCAAGGCGTTGTCTTGATTCAATTTCCGAATTTTGCGACAGTTTTTCTGCACCTTACCTTATGGGGAATCGAAAAGACGAAATTCAAATGATGAATTTCGTCTTTTTTGTTCCGTAAAAAACAAAACTTTTTTTGTAAAAACTTCTTGCAAAATCGGGGAATATAGTATACAATATTAAATAGTAAGATATCGGATTAAATTTTGGTTGGAGGGACAATATGCAATACAACAGCACCAGAAATAATACTCAAAAAGTAACGGCACAATCTGCGATGAAAGAGGGACTATCCCGTGAGGGCGGCTTATATGTGCCGGAAAGCTTTCCTTTGCTTACGCAGATGGATTACAATTATCTAATAAACACTACTTATGTCAAACGTACGGCATATATTTTAAATAAATTTTTGGATGATTTCTCTTTGGAAGAATTGGAAAACTATGCAGTAAAAGCATACGGCAATAACAAATTCGGGGGAGAAAATCCCACTCCGTTGTATCATTACGATGACAGAACCGCTTTCTTGGAGCTGTGGCACGGGCCGACTTGTGCATTCAAGGATATGGCGTTGCAGATGCTTCCTCATTTACTGACTGCATCTGTGAAGAAAACCGGGGATGACAGAACTGTTTGCATTTTAGTTGCCACCAGCGGTGACACGGGTAAAGCAGCGTTAGACGGTTTTTCCGGTGTGGACGGAGCTAAAATTATCGTGTTTTATCCCAAAGGCGGTGTTTCTGAAATTCAGCGATTGCAGATGGTTACTCAAAAGGGTGACAATGTATTGGTCTGCGGGGTGGATGGTAATTTTGACGATGCTCAGACCGGCGTAAAAACCATTTTCACCGATGAAGCATATAATAGAGAACAAAACGAAAACGGCGTTATCTTATCTTCTGCCAATTCCATCAACTGGGGAAGACTGGTTCCTCAGGTTGTGTATTATATTTCTGCCTACTGTGATTTGGTAAAAGCAAACAAAATCAAGCTGGGCGACACTGTGAATGTTTGTGTGCCTACCGGCAATTTTGGCAACATTTTAGCGGCATATTATGCAAAAAAAATGGGGCTTCCCCTTGGCAAGCTAATTTGTGCTTCCAATCGGAATAATGTGCTGACAGATTTTATCAATACCGGTGTCTATAATAGAAAAAGAGACTTTGTGCTTACCATGTCTCCCTCTATGGATATCCTCATTTCCTCAAATTTAGAGAGGTATTTATATGATATCAGCGGAAAAGACGATGGTTATATCACCACCTTAATGGATGCGTTAAAGAATGACGGCATTTATGAGGTCACTCCCGAACTGAAAGAAACAATCAAGGCGGATTTTTACGGCGGCTATGCAACTGAGGAAGAAACCCTTGCTCAGATTGCCAAGGCTTTTTCTGAAAAAGGATATCTGATGGATACACATACCGCTGTTGCGGCGTCTGTGCTGGAGGCTTACAGAAACGAAACGGGAGACAACAACGTTTGTGTGGTGGCATCCACTGCAAGCCCATATAAATTTAATCAGAGTGTATTGAAAGCCCTTGGGGTGACGGAAGAAACCAACGATGAATTTGCGCGGTTAGAAACGTTAAAACAATTGTCCGGTTTGGAAATTCCAAACAGTCTTTCCGAATTGAAAACAATGGAGAAGCGTTTTACAAATGATTGTAAGAAAGAAGAAATGATACAAGTGGTGACTGAATTTCTGAAACAATAATTTTTCTGAGAATTGGAGTAACACTATGGCAATTTATGCAATTTCAGATTTACATTTGCCCTTTGGCATAGACAAGCCTATGAACATCTTCGGGCGTGCATGGGAGGGCTATACTGAAAAGCTGTATGAAAACTGGAATAGTGTTGTTTCCAAAGAAGATACGGTGATTTTGCCGGGGGATTTTTCCTGGGCAACCTATCTTGCTGAGTCCATTCCTGATTTTCAGTTTTTAGAGAAGCTTCCGGGAAATAAGATTATTTCCAAAGGAAATCATGATTATTTTTATACCACGATGACCAAAATGGAGCAGTTTCTCTTTGAAGAGGGATTTTCGTCTGTAAAAATTTTGCACAACAACTTCTTTTTGGTTGAGAACCTGCTGATTTGCGGTAGCCGCGGTTGGGATATCATAAGCCAGGGAGAGGAAGATATCAAGCTAGTAAACCGTGAGGCAACCCGTCTGGAGCTTTCCATCCTGGCAGCAAGAAAAGAGCATCCCCAGTTACCAATTTTTGCATTTTTGCATTATCCTCCCATATATCGTCAAAATCCTGAACGGGAAAACCCGATTCGCAGTGTGCTGGAGCAATACGGAGTAGAGCGCTGCTTTTACGGGCATCTTCATGCAAAGGGGATTGACAATGCATTTGTGGGAGAATATAATAACATTTCCTATGAGCTGATTTCGGCAGACTACCTGGAATTTATGCCGATGAAAATAAAATAAATGATGTAATCGTAAGAAAGGAATGTGACATGCTATGAAAGCAATCGTATTATCGGCAGGGTATGCCACCCGGTTATATCCGTTAACAAAGGACACTCCCAAAGGTCTTTTGCCCATTGGAAATAAATCTATTCTGGATTTTATTACAGACCAGATTGAAACTGTTCCAGAAATTGACGAAATATTTATTATTTCCAATCATAAGTTTTTCCCCAATTTTTCAGAATGGGCAAAGGTTCGGAAAACACACTTGAAAATTACCGTGTTAGACGACGGAACTACCGATGATTCCAATAAATTAGGTGCAATCGGGGATATCTGGTTTACCATTCAGAACGGCAACATTGATGAGGATGTTCTAATTGTGGCGGGTGACAACTTTTTCACCTTCCCATTAAATGATTATCTGGAATTTTATCGCAAAAAGCAGTGCGACACCATTCTGGTATCTGAGTTAGATCGGTTGGAGGACCTTCGCCGGATGGGAAATGCGATTTTGGATGCGGAGGATAAGGTGATTGGTATGGAAGAAAAACCTCAGGAACCGAAATCCAACTGTGCGGTGTTTGCTTCTTATATTTATAAACAAGAAACGCTCCCCCTAATCAAGCAGTATTTAGAAGAGGGCAACAATCCGGATGCACCCGGTTTCTTCCCCTCCTGGTTATATCAAAGAAAACCCATATATGCATATAAATTTGTGGGAGAGTGCTACGATATCGGCACGCATGAATCCTATCGTGAGGTATGCGAAAAATTTGGGAATAGCTAAAAGTAAATTTGCCGTTGATAACGGTTTTGGAGTTGATTGCATGCAATCAACTCCTTTTATGAGAGGAGGGGAGAACCTGTGAAGCGAAATATTTTCTCTCTTTTAAAGGGAAACTACATAAAATATGCCATCATTCAGCTGTTTGTTTCGGTTGCGGCATTTTTGGGGCTGTTAAACCCTTTCTTTACTCGAACGATTGTGGATGATATCATAACTGATGGCAAACACAATTTGCTGCTTCCTGTTCTTGTGTGTATTTTATCTGCCACCGTTTTTCGGCTTGGCATCCGCTATATTTGTCAGATGAATCTGGAAAAAATCACACAGAAAATCGTGTTGGGACTTAGGAGAAAAACCTTCCGCAAGCTGATGGAGCTGGATTTTTCCTATTTTGACCGACATGGAGCGGGAGAGATTATGACACAGATGTCCACGGATATTGATGTGGTGCGACAGTTTTTGGCACACACTATTTATACTTCCCTGGAGAATATTACACTGTTTTTCGGCTCTCTTCTGATTCTTATTTTTTACATTGATGCAAAATTGTCTGCTATGCTGTTTTTTGTGATGCCCGTTGTGGTAATTCTGACCACCTCTTTGGCAAAAGAACAAAAGGGACGTTATCGTCACCTTCGTCAGGTACATGCAGATTTGAATACGGTAGTCAGCGAAAACATCTGGGCGCAGCGTGTGGTAAAAGCTTTTGTTCGTGAGGAGTATGAAAACCGGCGGATGGAGCAGGTGAACGAGGCGTTCCGTCAGGGGCAGCTGGACATCAGCAACACCTCCCGGAAATATCTCCCGTTTATTCAGAATATTCACGGCATCATTCAGATTTATCTGGTGATTGTGGGCGGAATTTTTGTAATAAATGGAATGATTACGCTAGGCGAGCTGGTGATGTTCAATAGCATGATATGGATGATTACCGGCCCCTTAAGCTTTGCCGGAGCGTTAATCAACGAAGCCATCAATGGGTTTGCATCCTATGAGAAGCTGATGGACTTAATGGAGGTAAACCCTAAAATCACCGATAAAAACCGCAGCCGTAAGCTGGAAACCATTTCGGGCAAGGTAGAATTTAAAAATGTCAGTCTCAGATATCACAATTCTCAGGCACTTCGGGATGTGAGCTTTGTGGCAGAGCAGGGAATGAGAATCGGTATCATCGGGCAGACGGGTTCGGGGAAATCCTCTCTTATCCATCTGTTAGGCAGATTTTACGACCCGGATTCCGGTGCCGTGTTCCTGGATGACCATTACATTAAGGATATTGATTTGGAGGTTATTCGTAACAGTGTGGCAACCTCTTTGCAGGAGGTGTTTCTTTTCTCCGATACGGTAAAGGCAAATATTTCCTATGGGTATCCGAATGCAACGGAGGATGAAATCCGATTTGCGGCAAAATGTGCCATGGCAGATGAATTTATTGAAAAGCTTCCCGAGGGATACAATACGGTCATCGGAGAGCGGGGAGTTACATTATCCGGTGGGCAGAAACAGCGATTGTCGTTAGCAAGAGCCATTTTGAAGCAACCCTCTATTTTGGTATTGGACGATACCACCTCAGCGTTGGACGCCCAAACAGAAAAGGTGATTCAGGAAAATCTTCGTACATTATGCAAGGAGAAAACCTTGTTTATCATTTCCCAAAAAATTTCCTCGGTGAAGGATTGTGACCGGATTCTGGTATTGCGAGACGGTGCTCTCATTCAAAGCGGTACGCACGAGGAGCTTATTTCCGATGAAAACGGATATTATTACAGTGTTTATAAACACCAGTACGGAGGTGTTATAAATGGCTAAAATCAATCAGTATCATCAGGATGAAAAACTGAAAATCAATTTCGGAAAAACCGAATGGAAGCTTTTGTGGAAGTATGTATCCAAGTATGGCTGGGAGCTTTTCTTTACCATTTTGGTGATTGCACTTGGTGTTCTGGCATCCACTGTGTCTCCCTACATTTTAAAAATTGTGTTTGACGATGCCATTCCCAATGGAAACTATCGGTTACTCTTTTTCTGCGGCGGTGGCTTGTTGGCTGCTGTTTTGGTCAGTGTGTTCGTATCTCGGTTTCGTTTGAAGCATCTGATTCAGGTGGGGCAATCGGTAATTTATGATATCCGCCGTGATTTGTTCGCTCACCTGCAGAAGCTTCCACTGGTGTATTTCGATACCCGTCCGCAAGGAAAGGTACTCATTCGGGTGACCAATTACGTAAATTCGGTTGCCGATATGTTTTCCAACATTTTAGCAAACTTCGTGTTGGATATTGTGTCGCTCCTTGCTGTGGTTGGGTTTATGCTTGCCATTGATGTAAAGCTGACGTTGGTTGCTATGTGTGGGATTCCCGTGCTTTGGCTGGTTATGGCGGCATTGAAAAAGTATCAGCAGAAAATCCGCCGAACCTTTAACGATAAAAACAGCAATCTTACAGCATATCTGATGGAAAGCATCAACGGGGTAAAAATCACCCAGGCATTCGGGCATAGAAGAAAAAGCGAACGTACCTATCTTCATCTTTCTACAGAAGTGTATCGCCACTGGATGAAAACGGTTGGTGTAGAATTTTTAATTCCTATGGCAACGCCTCTGATTTCGGAGCTGGCAGTTTGTGCAACCTATTTTGCGGCAATTATGACGGTGTCTGGTTCTCCCGTTACAGTAGGGGTCACCATTGCCATAGTCAACTATCTCCGACGTTTATGGAATCCCATTAACAATCTGGCAAATCTCTATAATCAGGTTATTACCAATATGAGCTATTTAGAGCGTATTTTGGAAACCTTATCCGAGCCTGTGGACATTACAGATGCTCTTGATTCGTATCCGTTACCACCGGTGAGGGGGCAAGTAGATTTCAACGGTGTGGATTTTTCCTATGATAAGGAAAAGGGATATGTTTTAAAGGATTTGAATTTACATATAAAGCCCGGTGAAAAAATTGCTTTGGTAGGTCAGACGGGGGTTGGAAAGACTACAATTGTAAATCTTTTGTCCCGCTATTATGAAATAGAAAACGGCAGTATTCAAGTGGATGGACACGATATCCGAAATGTCACCCTTTCTTCCTTAAGAGGGCAGATTGGATATATGCTGCAGGAAAGCTTTCTCTTTTCCGGTACGGTGATGGAAAATATCCGTTACGGGAACCTAAAGGCCACCGATGAAGAAGTGATAGCGGCGGCGAAGGCTGTGTATGCCCATGATTTTATCCTAAAATTAAAAGACGGATATCAGACTGTGATATCCGAAAAGGGAGGCAGCTTGTCACAAGGGCAGCGGCAGCTGATTGCATTGGCAAGAACTATGCTTCTGGACCCGAAAATTTTAGTGCTGGACGAGGCAACTGCAAGTATTGATACCGAAACAGAGCGACAGATTGTGGAAGGAATCAATCGCTTGACAGAGGGCAGAACTGCCTTTATGATTGCTCACCGCTTGTCCACAATTGTAAATTCCGACAGAATTCTGGTGTTGGGAGATTACAATGTGGTAGAGGAGGGAACTCATGAAGAGCTGATGGCGAAGCAGGGAGCTTATTATAATTTCTATACCAAGCAAACGGAACAATAAAAAAGATGGATTATCCTTTTGGGTAATCCATCTTTTTTGTATTTTGTTTCATTTTGGAACTATTATTCAGCAAAATCAGTGCTAACTAAATCTACCAGAGCGTTCACTGCAATTTCTGCATCAGAGCCATCTGCCACAATTTTAATGGTAGTGCCCTTGGTAATTCCTAAGGATAACACACCCAGTAAGCTTTTTGCGCTGACCTTTCTTTCTTCTTTTTCTACCCAGATATTGCTTTTAAATTCATTTGCTTTCTGGATAAAAAAGGTAGCCGGTCTTGCGTGGAGACCAACCTGATTCTGAACAATAACTTCTTTTTCAAACATCTTGATAACCATCCTTATTTTAGAATTGATTCGGACAAAGCTTGCGCTGGTATTCTTGTATGTTACACCTATAGTATATGCTGAAAAACGCTGTTAGTAACAGTTTTTTACATTTAGATAATAACACACATCGGAAAAAAGGTCAATACCTTTTTTTGAAATTCGTAAAGAACAACAAGAAAAAAACATCTTTTTTTGGTAAAAAGGGAAGGAAATTACTTATTTCTTTTCTTTAGTTCTTCAAAAATATCCTGCCACGTTACCCCTCTGTCGAACAACATTACAGAAAGATGATACATTAAATCGGCGGTTTCGTATATTACTTCATCGGGGGCATTGTTTTTGGAGGCGATAATCACCTCAGCTGATTCCTCCCCAACTTTTTTCAGGATTTTGTCGATTCCTTTTTCCAGAAGATAGTTTGTGTATGCACCTTCAACCGGATGCTCGCTACGGTCAATTACCGTATCGTAAATTTTCTGGAGAATCAGCTTGTCGTTTGGTTTATGAACAAAATCCCCATTTTCCAGTCTGTTGAAAAAACAAGAATATTCGCCGGTATGACAGCTTACTTTTTTACCTTCCTGACGTACTTTAACGAGCAAAGTGTCAAAATCACAATCGGCAGAAATTTCCACAATATTTTGGAAATTACCGCTTTCTTCGCCTTTGAGCCATTCTTTCTGACGGCTTCTGGAGTAGAACACGGTTTTGCCGGTTTCTAAGGATTTTTTCAGAGTTTCCTTGGTCATGTAAGCAACCATTAAAACGGCTTCGGTCTCATAATCCTGAACAACCGCCGGAATCAACCCGTCTGCATTAAATTTTAATTTTTCTATGTATGACATCCTTAAACCTTCTTTTTATGTGAATATTTCCGCAGTGAACACTGCGGAAATATTCGCTTTTTTCATTTAGTAAAAATTATTCTTCAGTAGCTTCCGGTGCTGCTTCTTCGGTAGCTTCTTCTGCTTCCTGAGCACCTTTTTGTTCAGAGGGAGCAAGTAATTCTCTCATGCTTAAGCTTACTTTTTTCTTTTCAGCATCAATTTCAATTACTTTAACTTCCACTGTCATACCTAAAGACAGCTCGTCTTCGGGTTTTGCAATGTGTTTGTTTGCAATCTGAGAAATATGGATTAAGCCGTCAACACCGGGCAGAATTTCTGCAAATGCACCAAAGGGAACAATGCGGACAATTTTAACAGTAATGGTATCGTTTAAGTTAACGGTATCCATAAATTTGTTCCAGGGATTGTCGCATTCTTTTTTGAAGCCCAAAGAGATTTTTTTCTTTTCGGTATCTAATGCTTTGATATAAACTTCAATTTCCTGACCAACTTTAACTACTTCGGAAGGATGTTTGATTCTGGACCAGGACAGTTCAGTAATGTGAACCAGACCGTCAACACCGCCGATATCCACAAATGCACCAAAGGTAGTTAAGGATTTTACAGTACCCTGATAGGTTTTGCCTTCTTCTGCAGTTGCCCAGAATGCTTCTTCTTTTGCTTTCTGTTCTGCAGCCAGCACTGCCTTAACGGAACCGGTTGCTCTGTTTCTTCTTTCATCAAAGTCAATAATTTTTAAAGAAACAGTTGTGTTCATCATTGCGCTTAAATCCTGAACGTATCTCAGAGATGCCTGGGATGCAGGAACAAAAACTCTTACACTGTTAACGGAAACAAGCAGGCCGCCTTTGATTACAGCAACTACTTTACCTTCCAAAATGCTCTGATTGTCAAATGCTTCTTTGATTGCAACCATATTCTGTTCGGAATCCACTCTCTTTTTGGATAAGAGACAGGTTCCTTCTACATCGTTGGGTTTGATTACGATTGCATTGATTTCGTCACCGATTTTCACTAAATCTGCAGGTTTCAAGCTGGAGTCATCAGTCAGCTCATCAGCGGGGATGTAGCCTAAGCCCTTATAGCCGGGGATGCTTACTCTAACTTCGGTTTCGGTGATTTGTTCTACAGTACAAGTAACTCTTTTATTGATGTGAACAGGGCTAACCAGATAGTTTTCCAACTGCTCCGCAAATTCACTTGTCATCATTTTTTCTTCTGCCATAACTGCAATTACCTCCTCGATGCTGACAGCGGGCGTAGACGCTCCTGCTGTAACACCTATTACATTGAAATTTGTATATAAATTATTTTTTAACGTGGGATGATTTCGGAAGAGCTGCATTAGCTCCTCTTTGGATTCGATTAAATAAGTATGCTCTAACACCGCCTTTGATTTTTGATACAGCTCAATGGTGTTGGAGCTCTTCTTACCACCGATGACAAACATCACATCAGACACCTTTGCCAAATGCTCTGCCTCAGCTTGTCTTTCATTGGTTGCACTGCATATTGTATCAAATATTGATACTAAATTACAACCTTTTTTCAAAAATTTAATAAAATTGTAAAATTTGTCTTTTTCTACGGTGGTTTGAGCGACTACGCTGATTTGGTCGTCAGGATGAATGAAATCTTTGATTTCATCATAGTCCATTGTGACCAGCGGATTGTCGCAATAGCCGGATATTCCAATCACTTCGGGGTGTTCTTTTTTACCGTAGATAATAATTTTTTGTCCTTTTTTGGATTCTTCTGCCACAATGTTGTGAATTTTCTTTACAAAAGGGCAGGTCATATCAATATAGGAAATATTTTTTTCTTTCAGTTCTTCCGTTACGCAAAGTGGGACTCCGTGTGCACGGATTACAGCAATTCCGCCGGCGGGAATCTGCGAAACGGTTTCCACTGTTTTGCCGCCTTTTTGTTCAATATCTGACATAACGCGGCTGTTGTGAATGAGTTCTCCTAACAGATACAGCTGTTTGCCTTCCTCCAATGCACGATACACTGCATCACAGGCACGCTTTACACCAAAGCAGAACCCGGCTGATTTTGCAAGTTGAACATTCATATCCATTGCTTTTGTCTCACAGAATGACAGCATCCTTTAGAGACAGCCTCCGTTTTCCATCATTTTTTTAACCTGATGCTTTACTTCTGCCATCATTGCGTTCAAATCCGGTTTTTCCCCAAAGGATTCCGGCGATACGGGAGTGCCAAATGCAACAGTGATGGGGGAGAACAACCGGTATTTTCCGATAATGGCAACGGGAACAATTGTTCCGCCGCCTTTTTTGGCAACCAGTGCTGCTCCGCTTTTAAATTCCAGAAGCAGCTCTTCAGATTTGTTTCTGGTGCCCTCCGGGAACATAACCAAAGCATTTCCGTTTGCAATAATTTCAATGGCTTTTTTTACCGCACCAATATCACCCGCTCCCCGTTTTACGGGAAAAGCACCGATTTTTCTGATAATCCAGCCCAAAATGGGAATGCGGAACAAGGAATCCTTCCCCATAAAGCTCAAGGGTCTCTTTTGTGCAATGGTGATGGTGATGGGGTCGTGATTGCTGATATGATTGGGACAGAAAATAATGCCGCCGCTTTTTGGAATATTTTCGGTACCGGTAAACCGGAACCGGAAGGGAATCAGGTATACAGCTTTCAAGACAGCTCTCACAAATTGATATAACATAACTGCCACCTCGTGTTTACAGGGAAAATGGTTACTGCAAGACTTCCCTGGTGTATTGATACAAAGCTTCAAAGGATTCCTCCAAAGAAAGCTTGGTAGTGTCAATCAGCTTGGCGTCCTCCGCCTGTTTCAACGGGGCATAAGCACGGTTTTTATCCTGCTCGTCCCGGGAAATCATTTCCTCTAAAACAGTTTCGTAGGTAGAGGAATCTCCCTTTGCCTGAAGCTCTAAGTATCGGCGGTTTGCCCGCTCTTTTACGTCGGCAGTTAAGTAAATTTTCACATCTGCATGGGGAAACACATTGGTGCCAATGTCTCTGCCGTCCATAAGAACGGATTTGCCTTTTGCCATATTCCGCTGCATAGTAACCAATAAATCGCGGACAAAGGGGAGTGCGGAAATATCCGATGCGCCTGTGGAAATGTGAGGCTCGCGGATTTCTCTGGAAACATCCACATCATTTAAGAAAATGTGCTGTTCGTCTCCTACAGGGCGGAAATCAATTTCCGCTGTATCCAGAAGCTCGCGGAGCTTGGGAGAGTCAATTTTCGGATTGATGCCCGATTCTATGGCGTAAAGAGCACAGGCACGGTACATAGCACCGGTGTCAATATAGGCAATGTCAAGTGCTTTTGCCAGCTGCTTTGCCAGGGTTGATTTTCCTGCGCCGGCAGGGCCGTCAATCGCCACGATATAGGGTTTGGACATAGCGGACACAATCCTTTCTATACATTGGTTCCGGCAAGATAACCGGTTGAATAAGCAATTTGTAAGTTGAAGCCACCGGTGTAAGCATCGGTATCAATCAGCTCTCCGGAAAAATACAACCCGGGAACCCGCTTGGATTCCATGGTGGAGGGATTGATTTCTCTGACATCCACTCCGCCGGAGGTGATGATGGCTTCTTTGATGGGGCGCTTGCCCCGAATATGTAAGGTGAAATTTTTCAAAAGTGACAACAGCCTGCGCCGTTCTTCTTTGGTGATGGCGTTGCATTGCTTTTTCGGGTCAATACCGCTTAGTTCCACCACAACGGGAATGAGGCTTTTCGGAAGCAACTCGTCTAACGAATTGTGAAATGCTTTGTTTTGAAATTTTGTAAAATCCCGAAGCAGACGTTCATCCAGCTGCTTTTCGTCCAGTGCCGGCTTTAAATCCAGATGAACGGTACAGCTGCTCCCCTTTAAATGGGAGCTTGCGGAAATTACCAGCGGACCGGTAATGCCGAAGTGGGTAAACATCATTTCTCCGAAATCTTCATAGAGAAGCTTTCCTTTTTCGTTTTTCAATTTCAGGCTTACATTACGAAGGGACAAGCCTGAAAGGGAAGAAACAAACTCTTCCTCGGTTTCTAAGGGAACAAGATTTCCCTCCAACGGAGTTATGGTATGCCCGAAGCTTTTGGCAAAGCGGTAACCGTCTCCTGTTGAGCCTGTGGTGGGATAGGACATTCCGCCGGTGGCAAGAATGATTCTGTGGAATCCTTTGATAGTGCCGTTATCGGTAACAATATCAAAGGTTTCGCCTTGTTTGGTGAGCTTTTGCACCGTGGTGTTCAGCCGGACTTTTGCACCGCTTTCTTTTAAAAACCTCCGCAAGCCGTCACAAACGGTTGCAGCCTGATCGGTTACGGGAAACACACGGTTTCCCCGTTCGGTTTTTACGGCAACTCCAACTGAATCCAAAAGATTTATAATATCTTCATTTGTGAAAGAGTATAATGCACTGTAAAGAAATTCGGCATTGACCGGAATATTGGCAAAAAAATCGGAAATATCGCATCGGTTGGTGATATTGCATCTGCCTTTTCCGGTGATATAAAGCTTCTTCAGCAGTTTTTCATTTTTTTCCAGAAGCAGGGTATCGTTGCCGTTTTTGGAGGAAAATGCTGCTGCCAGTACGCCGGCAGGACCGCCGCCGATGACTGCGACTTTTTTACTCATAGCCAAAACTTCTTTCTTGGTAGATTACAAATGGGGAGAACTGTCTGTAGGCAGCTCCAGCTTATCGTACACTTCATATTCCTCCCAGATGCTTTCCAGCTCCTCAAATGCAGAGGCTACCTCGCTCTGCTTTTTCAGCACCAAGCTGACAATAAAGGCATTCAGCACGGAAAACGGCGCAACCAGAGAATCCACACAGGAAACCATTTCGCTTTTTGCCGTGAGCAGATAGTCGGAAAACGGTGCAATGGGAGATTTTTCACTGTCCGTCAGTGCAATGATGGTTGCACCTTTGGATTTTGCAAATTCCATTGCTTTCACTGTTCTTCTGGAATAACGGGGGAAGCTGATGCCAAACATAACGTCCCCTTTTTCCACTCTCAAAATCTGCTCAAACAGCTCCGAAACGGAATTGGTTTGAATGAGCCGCACATTGGAAAACAACAGATTGCAGTAAAAACTTAAAAAGCTTGCCAGACAGGCAGAGCTTCGGAAGCCGATAATGTAAATATTCTTTGCTTGAATTACTGCATCAATGGCGTTTGAAAATTCCTTTTTATCCATTTTTTGCAAAGAGGTTTTTAAATTGTCGATATCCGAGTTTACCACCTTGGTGAGAATATCCTGATTTTCCAAAGCGGAGGAGATGGCTTCCACTCTTCTAAGCATGGAGGATTCGCTTCTTAGGTATTCCAGCAGGGCTGCTGTCAGCTCGGGATACCCTAAATAACCCAGCTCGGTTGCGAAACGGACCACTGTTGATTCGGAGACCGAAACGGTTTCCGCCAGCTTGGAAGCAGTCATATTGGCAGCTTGGGAATAATTGTTGAGAATATAATCTGCAATCAGCCTTTGACTTTTGCTGAACGCAGGATATTGTTCTTTCATTCTTACCAGTACGTTCATACTGAAAAACGCTCCCTTTCCCAAGTATAGCCATAATATATCGACAATAAAAAAATTATAACACAGTTTTCAAGTGATTGCAAGAAATTTTTCAAATTTTTTTCTATTTTTGGGTATTTGCACAAATTAACGGGAATCAGGACTCTTTTTTCAGCAAATTTTGGCAGAGCTTGAGCTTGAAAAAAGCATTTTCCGCCCGTTTTAATTGCTCCGGTGTGCAGGAAATCAAATCCCCGTTTTCCATAAGAACCCCGTCGTCTTGAAATTTTGCCACATACAGCACATTTACAAGAGCTTTGTCACCCACACGAAAGAAGTAAACCGGTGACAAGCTTTCTAAAAGTCTGCGGAAGCCGTGGCGCAAAACCACTTTTCTTCCGGTGCGAAGGGTAAGCTGAAGCATTCCGTCACTCAAAACAGATACCACATCCTTTTGAGGATAAACATAGGTTTCCTTGCCGGTAACCAGGGAAACCACAGGTTCTTTTTCTGAAACGGATGCAAAAATGTCCGGAAGCTCCCCGGAAAGCTCGGTAACATAGCGGATGTTCTTTGTGGAGATTCCTTCCTTTAAAATTACAATCAAAGGAGGTTCTTCCATGGAAAGAATTTGAGACAGTAAGGCGGAGTTTTCCTTTTCAAACAGCACAATATCTGTTGTTTCAAGAGAACGTTTTTCTTTGGGAAACCAAATCGAAAGGGAAACCTTATCGCGGTAATTGGTCTGCAGATATGTGCAGATTTCTTCCGTTCGTTCTCCTGCTATGATGCATAAATTCATATTTTTAACACCTGCCTTGCATATTGGTTACATCAAAGGAGAAAATACCCGTATCAGCCGTTGAAATAAGCGGTGATACCAGCGTATTTTTTTGCAATCCTCCAAGGTGATTTTTTGTGACAGCTCCATTGTTTTTCTGCAATCCTCACGGATGCTTTTTGCTGTTTCGGTGCAGTAAAGCACAACTCCGCATTCAAAATGCAGATAGAGGCTGCGAAAATCCATATTGATTGTGCCTACCGTTGCAATTTCTCCATCCACCGAAAACACCTTACTGTGTAAGAAGCCGGGCGTGTATTCGTAAATATTTACCCCTGCTTTTATCAACTGAGGATAGGAAGAAACGGTCATCAGATGGACATACCATTTGTCTGCAACATGTGGGGTGACAATAGTTACATCAACCCCGTTTTTTGCCGCTAAGCACAGTGCAGTGGTCAGTTCGTTGTCTACAATCAGGTAGGGAGTCAGAATAAAAATTTCTTTGGACGCTTTGGTAATCAGATTCAGATACACATTTTCTCCCACGGTGTCCGTTCCAAAGGGGTCGGAGCCATAGGGCTGGATATATCCCGTTTTTTCCGTTGCTTTGTTATGCTTCCTGTAGTAGGATGACACCTCCGTATCATCGGGATAAATTAAATTCCACATTTCAAAAAACAGACTGAGCAGGGTGTTGACGGCTTGTCCCCGCAGCATCAGGGCGGAATCTTTCCAGTGTCCGTGTACGGGAAGTTTGTTGATGTATTCATCTCCGATATTCACACCGCCCGTAAAGGCTACCTTGCCGTCAATAATCAGGATTTTTCTGTGGTCACGGTTGTTCATTGTAATGGTAAGACTGGGCCGCAAGGGGTTAAAGACACGGCAGTGGATGCCGGCATCGTTCAGTTCTCTTTCATAATGCTCCGGCAACAGACCCAAAGAACCACAGTCATCAAATATCACGCGGACTTCTACGCCCTCTTTGGCTTTTTCTTTCAGAACAGAGAGAATTGACTGCCACATAACACCGTCTGAGATAATAAAATATTCTAAAAAAATGTATTCTTTTGCCTGCTTCAGCTCCTCCAGCATTTTGGGGAATTTTAAATCTCCCAATGGAAAATACAGACTACCCTCGTCTTGGTAAACGGGGTAGCCTGCCTGCTTCAGATAGGTCATTTGTGTTACGATATGGGATGGTTCTTTTTGTGCTTCCTCCCACAGGGCGTTCTCCTGCGAGAGATATTTTGTTTTAAATTTCTGCTGATGTTCTCTGCTTTTTTTCAGACGGGAGCTGACTTTTGAAGTGCCGAACAGTAAATAGAACACACCGCCGAAAATGGGCAGAACCAGAATCGGAATTGCCCACGCCAGCTTGTAGGAGGGGTTGATATCTGAGTTGATAAGCCAGACCAAAACAGCCAGACTCAGAAGCAGCAATATCAGGTAAACATAAGGGAAAAAATTCGCCATTCGCCATACCGATAGTACCAGCACTGCCAGCTGCAGCAGAATTAAAAGCACAATTACCGTTGTTTTCCGATAGAAAAACCCGGATATTTTTTTCTGCATTATATCACCTTCAGAAATTCCTTCACAGTTTGCCAGAAGGATTGTTTGACAACAGCTTCCGTTACAATCAGCTCGGTTTCTTTTACTATTTCTCCGTTTGCTTCAAAGGTCAGCTTTCCGCATACATCACCGGCATTTAACGGTGCTTTTGCGGTGTAAAGCTCAATTTTCGGTTCTGCATTGACTTGTTCTGTTTTTTTGGAAAGAAGGGTCAATGCTTCCTTCGGATAGACCAAAACAGTTTCTTTTTTTCCGTATTTTACCGGAATTTCGCCAAAGCTTTCATCGGTTGCGGCAAGCGTCGTCAATGTATAGTTTTTAAATCCGTAGTCCAAAAGTGTTTTTGCATCCCGGAAACGGATTGCGTCGGTGGGGGAATTCAGCACCACGGCGATTAGTTCCATTCCGTTTCTTTTTGCTGTGGCAGAAAGACAACAGCCGGCATCGGTGGTGGAGCCGGTTTTCAAGCCCGTTGCTCCGTCATAAAAACGAATCAGCTTGTTGGTGTTGGTCAGCTCGAAGGTGCCGTTACGGATTCGTTCCTGCCAGATGGTGGTGTAATTGGTGGTGATGTCGTGTTTCATTACCTCACGGGAGAGTGTTGCAATATCTTTTGCTGAGGAATGATGCCCCTCCTCGTCCAATCCATGAGGATTTTTATAAACAGTGGAGGTTAAACCAAGCTCTCCGGCACGTTCATTCATCCGTTCCACAAATGCTGCCTCTGAGCCTGCAATATGCTCTGCCATTGCAATACAGGAATCGTTGGCAGAAGCAACGAAAATGGATTTTAACAAAGTATCAACGTCCATTACTTCGTTTTCCTTCAGATAAATCTGAGAGCCGCCCATTGCACTGGCGTTGGCACTGGCAGTTACCGTGTCGGTAAGAGAAAGATTGCCTTTATCCAGTTCTTCCAGAATGAGAAGAATGGTCATCAGCTTGGTAATGCTTGCCATGGAGCGTTGCTCCGTTTCATTTTTTGCGGTGAGCACTGTTCCTGTTGAGCCCTCCATCAGAAGATAAGAAGTGGCATCCAGGGTAACTGCTTCTTCTGCAGATACAGAAATTGCAGACAGCAACAAAACTGTGCAAAGAAGGCTGCATATCGTTCGTTTCAAAACATTCATCATAAAAAGTCCTTTCCCGGATTTTCTTTTTGATTCTATTTTATGTATTTCAGCGGATTTTAGAAGTTGGATTCACGACT
Source organism: Clostridia bacterium (assembly GCA_017936745.1). GTDB lineage: Bacteria > Bacillota > Clostridia > UMGS1840 > UMGS1840 > SIG452. The sequence goes on along the minus strand of JAGBEY010000006.1, from coordinate 157,584 downwards.
GCTGTGAACGGGGGTGATATTTTTTATAGTCGGATATGATTTTCGGCTTGAATCCTTTGATATATTGTTTGGTCAGTGCAATGTTTTTATGCCCTAAAAGCTCCTGCAGCACCGTAACATCTGCACCGTTTTCCGCTAAATGTACTGCCATACTGCGGCGGAACAGCTGAGGAGTCAGCTCCTTTTGGATGCCGGCTTTCTGCCCATAGGTTTTTAAGAATTTCCATAAGCCCTGCCGGGAAAAAGGCTGACCGTTCAGGTTGAGAAACAACACATCGGTTTTAGGAGAGGCTTCCAAGTATTTACGCCCCTGATTCAAGTAAGCACGAATGGCTTTGGTTGCTCCTTTATACAGCGGTACATAGCGGGTGTGTCCGTCTGTCTCTACAGTGAGGTAGCCTTCTTTTAAATGCAAATCACTTAGCCTGATATTCAAAAAATCGGTTACTTTCAAGCCGGTGGCATAGAGAGTTTCCAGCATTGCGGTGTCGCGATAGCCTTTTACATCCTCCGTTTTTGCCGCATTGATGAGACGGTCAATTTCTTCTATGGTGAGCAAATCCTGATACTCCCGTGCAGACTCAGTGCCAGTTTCATATTTTTTCCCTTTGGACGGATCTGCCTCCAGCAGTTTATTTGCGGTCATATAGCGGAACAGGCACCGAAGGGAAGCGATATTTCTGGAAACTGTGGAACGAGAACGCTTTTTGGCGTGCAGGTCTTCCAGATAATTGTCAAATTCCATACAGATTGCCTGCATTTCGGTTTGTCCGTTTTTTCTGGCAAATTCCAAAAAGGCATCAATGTCTCTCTGATAAGACAATATGGTATTTTCCTTTAAATTTCGTTGTTTTTTCAGGAAACGGATAAAATTTTTCACCATTTGTTCCATATTGCAAACCTTCTTTCTCTAAAAATAAGGTTACAATAAAGTATACCATTTTTCCCAGTATTTGTAAAGCCATTTTTCATAAAATTCCTATTTTTCCCGTTTCTTTTCCAAAAAGTGGGAGAATCTTCAAAAAAATATTATAAAAAATGCTTGACAGACGGGGAAAAAATGTGTAAAATATAAAAGGTTAGTTGTAACCGAAATTAAATTGATATAGAAGATTTTGAAGAAAAGAAGCTTTTTTTGAATTTTACAAGAGCTGTTTGAATCATTTTGATTTGTTTTATACATTTTAAGATATAACAGATGCTATTGATTACCACCGTTTTGCTATCATCAGATTTGCATACATTAAGGATTAGTATGGTGGGGTAGTTATATCCATAAGCCGCAAAAAAGGGAGCGGTATATGGATAAACGCTACATAGTGATTGCTTCTTTTTTCCGCTTGTTTCAGGAGAAAAGGAGCTTTTTTTGTGAAATCTGATTATGTTTTTTTCAGACAAATCGTTCTATATAGAAACGGAGATTGCAAAAAAATGAATCCATTAGTTGTAACAGCAATTTCTTTGGGAGCAGCACTGGTTGCTTTTATCATTGCATTCCGATTGGGTATTATATACCGTAAAAAAATTGCAGAGGCTGAGATTGGCAGTGCCGAAGAACAGGCAAAAAAAATCCTGAATGATGCAATCAAAACTTCGGAAGCAAAGAAAAAAGAAGCACACATTGAGGCGAAAGAAGAAATTTTAAAAACAAGAGCAGAAGCAGACAAGGAAATCAAAGAACGCAGAGCAGAAGTCCAGAAGATGGAAAAGCGTTACATCCAGAAGGAAGAACAGCTGGATAAAAAGCTGGAAAATCTTGAGAAAAAGGATGAAAATTTAAAGCTCAGAGAAAAACAGCTGGAAGAAAAAGTTCAGCAGACCAACGAAATTCAGAAGCGCCAGCTGGAAATTTTGGAAAAAATTTCAGGGCTTACCAAAGAAGAAGCAAAAGAATATCTCATCAAAAATATTGAAGATGAGGTTCGTGTGGATGCAGCACTGAAAATCAAGGAAATTGAAGAACAAACCAAAGAAATTTGCGACGAAAAAGCAAGGGAAATCATTTCCGGTGCAATTCAGAGATGTGCTTCCGACCATGTTTCCGAGGTTACCGTTTCCGTTGTGGCACTGCCCAGCGAGGATATGAAGGGAAGAATTATCGGCAGAGAAGGCAGAAATATCCGTACCTTAGAGCAGAAAACCGGTATTGACTTTATCATTGATGATACCCCCGAAGCAGTTATTTTGAGCGGGTTTGACCCGGTTCGCCGTGAAATTGCCCGCCTGACCCTGGAAAAACTGATTCAGGATGGAAGAATTCATCCGGCAAGAATTGAAGAAATGCTTGCAAAATCCACTAAGGAAGTGGAAAATATCATTAAAAAAGCCGGCGAAGCGGCAACCTTTGACACCGGTGTTCACCACATTCATCCCGAAGTGGTTCGTCTCCTGGGCCGTCTGAAATACAGAACCAGTTACGGTCAGAACGTGCTGCAGCATTCCATTGAAGTAGCGCAGATTTCCGGTTTGATTGCAGGGGAGCTTGGCGTGGATGTTGCTATGGCAAAACGTGCCGGTCTGCTTCATGATATCGGTAAATCTATTGACCACGAAGTGGAAGGTTCTCACATTCAGATTGGTGCAGATGTTGCGAAAAAATACAAGGAAGACCCCATCATTGTCAATGCCATTATGGCGCATCACGGTGATGTGGAGCCGGACAGCACCATCGCTTGTATCGTGGCAGCGGCAGATGCTATTTCTGCAGCAAGACCCGGTGCGAGAAGAGAAAACATCGAAAACTACATCAAACGTCTCCAGCAGTTGGAAGAAATTGCAACTTCCTTCAAAGGTGTGGATAAAGCATTTGCTATTTCCGCAGGTCGTGAAGTTCGCATTATGGTAAAACCGGAAGATGTGAATGATGAAGCTATGGTTCTGATTGGTAGAGAAATTGCCAAAAAAATTGAGAACGAAATGGAATATCCCGGTCAGGTAAGAGTCAACCTGATTCGTGAAACCCGCGTAGTGGATTACGCAAAATAAGATACAAAAAAGTCTGTGACAATGGTGAACCGCATCATTGTCGCAGACATTTTTTTTACGAAAGCCACCGGTTTTTTGAGTTTTTTGTTACTACCGTTTACAGGGTGGAGATTCAGTATATCTCCAAAGAGCATTGCTTCACATAGAAGTCGGTCAGTTCCTTTGCATATTCTTCTTTTGCACTTTCAGAGATAATTTTTAGGTTGTTATCGGTTACAGTTACCGTGGTGATGCCTTTTTTCGAGTGAAACTGATATTGATTGTTCGCTTTTTGCTCATCCTCCTGTGCCAGCGTGAGAAGACGCTTCAGTGTTTCGGTCAGGTGTTTTCCGGTGGTGATGTTTTTTTCAATTAAAAAAGATTTTGGCAAGGTTGCCATCCATTGGGAAAGGGTATTCTGTTGACGATGAAGTTGGAGCAACAGTGTGATTATGAAATAAACAGGGTCTCGTGTGAGATATGCCTGAAAGGGGAGCTTTCCCAGCTTTGTTTCCATAAAGTGCGGATGGGAGTCTGCCTTTATGGGCGTGATATGCTTTTCTGTCAGATAGCTGCACAGTGCATGAGAGGTGTGTGGCGTGATGACAAATTCGCTTTCCTTTTTTTCCGCTGCCAGTGCGGCAATGAGGGTTTCGCACTGTCGGGGAGTCAGGGGAGTTTGACTTTCATCATATAGGGTGAATTCGGTTGCTGATGCATTGCAGGAAAACCCTATCACACCGTGAACCGGTTCTCTGGATAAGGTGATTTTGTGGCAGTTTGCAATTCGCTCTAAATATTCCCACACCATAGGAGAGGAAATATCTGTCCACAGTTTACATTCTGCGGCATCTGTGCCCAGTCTGCGGGTAATATCTGAATAATAATAGATTTGATATGGCGTGGTTTCAACAATTTTTTTCAAAGCACCGGGAATCCTTGCGGATGTTTTTTGGTGGAGAGCTGTACAAATTTTTTCTTCCATAGCGGGGGAAATTGAATACCCGTTTGCATCCAGAAGCATAAGGTAATTATCCTGGTCTTTTTTATACAGATAAAAGCCTGCATTCAGGCGGTAAAAAGGACAGGCACTTCGGCACATTGCCAAGGTACACGGGGGAAATGCATAGATTGCCGCTCCCGAGGATTGTAGCCCGGAGCAGAGGCTATGGGATAAAAATTGTGCTTGTACCGTGTCATCCTGAAATATACCAAGAATACCGCTTTCAAACAGAGCTCCGCAGATGTTGCCCAGCTTTTGCAAAAAGGCGCTGACGTTTTCCTTTGGGAGGCGGAGTCCGTATTCACCAAAGGAGGCAGAATGCTCTGTGGGATTATCGGATGACACAGCCGATTGATTTTGTGCGGAGATGATAACGTTTTTTCCGTAAATGGATCCTTCTTTGGTTGCGGTGCATTGTGTTACAGTGACACCCCAATCCAAAATAGAACCGGAAACAGAGGCAGAGGGTTCAATGCTACACTGCGGTAACAGAACAGAATGGGAAATTTTTGCATTTTCACACACAGCCGACTGACTGCATATAACAGAGTAGGGCAGAATTTCGGCATTTTTGGCTATGGTGACGTGATTTCCCAGGTAGACGGGAGGTTTGATTTTTGCTCCCACCTCGATGAAGGTGTTTCCCTCGTGAATGACTCCGCCGGAATGATGGCATTGTGAAAAAAGCTCCGGATGGTCTAAGCATTCTTCCAAGGCGTTTTTGTATTCTGTCAGGTTGGTTACAGCACGGAAAAAGTCCGGTTGAAAGTGGATATTTGTAGGGATTTTTTGTTCTGCAAGAGCGGATAGAATGTCCTTGCCTTTTTGAAGATGAAAGTGATAAGTTTCTTTTCCAAAGAAAAAAAGCCCCTTCTGACATAGCTCATCCCGCGAAGAAAACACTGCGGTAACACTGCCGTGTTCGGAAACGAAATCGTTGACGGTGAAATCAGTCAGAGTCAGTTGGGGTAAAAACAGGCAGCTTTTGTGAGGATGGGCAAGCTCAGAGAGTGAGATACCGTTCATCCCAAGTAGAATAAACTGTGCCTTATGTTCCGCTTCCAGATAGGTTTTCAGCTCTTTATTGTCTTCTTCTGCAACCACACAGATATCGGTAATCCCCCATCGGTGAAGCAGTTGAAGCTGAAAATCAATTACTGGTTGGTTGAAAAAATGGATCATCAGATGGGAGCAGGTTTCGGTCAGCGGCAGAAACGCTTCTCTGCAATTTCTTGCAAGTATGATTCCTTTCATGTGATACATCCGGCCTTTCTTTTTCCTTTGAAAAACAATCATTTCTAATAGCTTTACCCGGGAACATAAAAACTATGCAGGGAAACGAACGAGAATGAAAGGTGTAACCAAAAAAACAAATTCTTTGTCCGATTTTACAAATACAAAAAGGGGAGAATGCGATATACTGATGATAATGAAAAATTATTTGCATTTTGGAGGTAACTTATGAATCAGACAACATTGGTAGTTATGGCTGCAGGTCTTGGCAGCCGTTACGGCGGGTTAAAACAGATAGACCCGATTGGTCCCAGCGGAGAAATTATTATTGATTATTCTGTATTCGATGCAGTAAAAGCAGGCTTTTCCAAAGTGGTTTTCATTATAAAAAAGGAAAACGAAGCAGTGTTCCGTGAAGTAATCGGCAACAAGCTGGAAAACATTGTGGATGTAGATTATGCTTTTCAGGATGTAAACGATATTCCCGGCGGCAACATTTACGGAAGAGAAAAGCCATGGGGGACCGGTCATGCAGTTTTGGCAGCCAAGCCCTATGTGAAAACTCCCTTTGCTGTTATCAATGCAGATGATTTTTATGGCAGAAGCACCTTTACCGGTTTGCAGGATTTTTTGTGCTCTGTGGAAGATAACGAGCGTTATCAGTATGCAATGATGGGCTTTGTGCTGGAAAACACGTTAACTGATAATGGTTCGGTTGCAAGGGGCATCTGCGAAGTTTCCAAAGACGGCCTTTTGCAGAAGATTACCGAAAGAACCAAAATTCAGAAGTTCCCTGATGCTACCAAATTTGAAGAAAATGGCATCTGGACTCCTATCCCTGAGGGAAGCTTTGTTTCTATGAATACCTGGGGCTTTACTGTAAGTATTTTTGATGAATTGGAAAAAAGATTGCCCGAATTTTTGAAAAACAGCCAGGATAACATATTGAAAGCAGAGTATTTTCTGCCCTCTGTTGTGGATGCTCTCATTCAGGAAAAGAAAGCAGATGTAAAAGTAGTGCCATGCCAGGAAAAATGGTACGGCGTTACTTATAAGGAAGATAAGCAGCCGGTTATGGATGCGATTGCTGCAATGGTGAATGCAGGTACTTATCCCAAAAAGCTCTGGAGCTGATTCATACGAAAACTGTCGGTTACAAACCGGCAGTTTTTTTGATTGCTCGCGTAAATAGCATATATTTTATGCAAAACAAACGAACAATATACATGGATTTTATGAAAAATTAAGAAAAATGCCCTTTTTTACTTGACAATATGTTACAAATGTGTTACAATGATTAAGGTCGTAAAATTCGTATGAAAAATTCGGACACGGCTTGAGCAAATTAGTTTTCCCGAAAAAGCTGTGAGGGAGAGCGATTTGTTTTTCGGTTTTTTCATGATACAGAGAAAACTGTTGTCATTCATATTTCAGTCCGGTTTTTGATACAATATGAAGAAAGGAGGGAATGCTGGATTGCGTAAAGGATTAGTAACATTTGTGGGTACATTAACCTTCTTATTTTTGTTTACTGTAACTGCATTTGCAGATTCCAGATTTGTTACTGCCAGCGTATTGAACATCAGACAGGAAGCATCCACCGAAAGTAACGTTATCGGTAAGGTAGTGTGCGGGGATGAATTGGACCTGGTGGAAGTAACAGATGCTAATTGGGCAAAGGTTCGTATCGGTGAGCGTTACGGTTATGTTGCAAGAGAATATCTTGCAGTGTCCCGTGAAGCAGCAGTTGTGCGTTTAGGCTCTCGTAGCGGAAAAAGACCGGTAAGCCAGGGGCAGTCTGTGGTAGAATATGCGAAGCGGTTCATTGGTACTCCCTATGTTTATGGCGGCAGCACTCCGAGCGGTTTCGATTGCTCCGGATTTGTAAAGTATGTTTACAGTAATTTTGGCGTAACACTGACAAGAACCAGTTATAGTCAGGTGAACGAAGGTTCTTATGTGGCAAGAGCAGACCTGCAGCCGGGAGATTTGGTTTTCTTCGGCAGTGCCGGAAATGTTCACCATGTGGGAATTTACGTTTCTGACGGTAACTTTATACACGCACCCAAACCGGGTAAAACAGTCAGAATTGAGACTCTTAACAGCGGATATTATAACAATAATTATTACACTGCAAGAAGAGTCAGATAAGAGACGACCGTTAATACATTATGTATGAAAAAAGGATACTGTCGGAGAAATCCGGCAGTTCTTTTTTTATCACAGAAAGAGGTGAGGCGGGAATGAAACAAACCAAAGAAAAAGATATCACTGCCTATTCCAAAGAAGATTTGGAGCTGACGGAGGAGGTTCTTCAAAAGCTGCTTTTGTGGTATCAGTCTGCCAGACGGGATTTGCCCTGGCGAAAAACAAAAGACCCGTATTGCATCTGGATATCAGAAATTATGCTTCAGCAAACCAGGGTGGAAGCGGTGAAGGAATATTACCATCGTTTTTTAAAGGTGCTTCCCACTGTTTCACATCTGGCTGAGGCTTCCGAGGAGACCGTGCTGAAGCTTTGGGAGGGGCTTGGTTACTATAGCCGCGCCCGGAATTTAAAAAAGGCAGCACAGCAGATTATATCAGAACATAACGGAGAGTTTCCGAGAAATTTTGATGCCATCCGTAAGCTTTCCGGAATTGGCGATTATACAGCAGGCTCAATTTCATCTATTGCTTTTGATTTGCCAACTCCTGCGGTCGATGGCAATGTGCTTCGGGTGATGAGCCGTGTGTTAAACGATTTTTCTGATATTACACTCACGAAAACAAAAAAGGATATGACCGCTCTGTTAAGCTTGGTATACCCTCAAAAGCAGTGTGGAGATGTGACACAAAGTCTCATGGAGCTGGGAGCAATGGTGTGTATTCCCAACGGTCAGCCAAAATGTGAAGAATGTCCTCTTACGGATTGCTGCCGTGCAAAACAGGAAGGCACAGTAGAGCAGTTGCCGGTAAAAACGGAAAAAGCGAAACGGAAAACACAGAAAAAAACAGTGTTTCTGCTTCAGTGCGGAGAGGAATATGCGCTTCGGAAACGAACGGAAAAAGGGCTTCTTTCCGGGATGTGGGAGCTTCCCAATTGCGAGGGGATTTTTACTGAAAAACAGATAGCTTCTTTGTTTTCTAATGTGCTTTTGGCGGAAAAAATCGGTTCTTACCGTCACATTTTCACGCATATCGAATGGGAAATGGAATGTTACCGCATAATAATAGCAGAAAAGCTGCCCGACTATGTTTGGGAAACCGAAGCAACCATCAAAGAGAAGTATGCTCTGCCAGCCGCATTCCGTCCATTTTGGGAGAAACGATGAGGCAAAGAAAATTAAAAAAACTTCACACTCGTTTCACAAAAGAAACGTATAGTATGAGATATCAGAAAGATTTGGAGGGGAAATTATGCAGGCAGTAATTACCGGTGCAAGCTCCGGCATCGGCAGAGATATGGCAGTAAGTCTGTCTAATCAGGGCTACGATTTGATTTTGGTTGCCCGGAGACGGGAACGGTTGGAGGAACTGAAGCTTCCTACCCGAGTCAAAATTTTTTGCTATGATTTATCCAAGCCGGAGCAGGTGATGGCGTTTTATCATGAGATTGAAAAGGAAAATATTCAGGTTTTTATCAATAATGCAGGATATGGTGTGTTTGGAACTTTTTTAGAAAATTCCTTGGAGGATGAGCTGGGAATGCTCTCTACCAATGTAACGGCAGTGCACATCTTAACCAAGCTGATTTTACAAAAGTTTGACGAACAAAATTACGGTTATCTTCTCAATGTGGCGTCATCCGCTGCTTTTTATCCCGGTCCGATGCTGGCGGCATATTATGCTACCAAAGCTTATGTTTATCGTTTGACTTTGGGAATTTATGAAGAATTGAGACGAAAAAAAAGCAAGGTTTCGGTGAGTGTTTTATGTCCCGGACCTGTGAAAACGGAATTTGACCGAGTGGCAAATGTGAAATTCAGCTTGAAAGGGTTGGAATCCGGATTTGTGGCAGATTATGCTCTGAAAAAAATGTTTCGGAAAAAAACGGTGATTATTCCCGGAGTTTCTATGAAAATGGGCAAATTCTTTTCCCGCTTTCTTCCGGAAAAGCTGCTCATTCGGATTCTTTATTATCTTCAGAAGAAAAAGTCGTAAGGAGGATACGGCATGAAACGGCTACAAAGTGTATGGTTGAAACTGTTTCTGGTTGGAGTAGGGCTGATTCTTGTGAATAAGCTTTTGAATAACGTCAGCGGTTTTTATGGAATTTTCGGAAAACTGATTGATTTACTCCGTCCTTTTTTTGTGGGAGGGCTTCTGGCATTCATTCTGTATAAGCCTTCACATTATTTAGAGAAAAAGCTTTTATCCCAGAAAAATCAGTTTCTTAAGAAAGCTGCGCGAGGAGTTGGGATTGCGGCAGTGTATCTGGCTCTGGTTGCCATTGTGTTTCTTGTGGTAAAGGTAATCTGGCCTGCGGTTTATCGGAATGTAGAGCAGCTGATACTGGAAATTCCATACTATTATAATCGTTCGATGAAGCTTTTGGAGGAATATAATCTGTTAAGTGAGCCTGCTCTGTTGGAACGATTGAAGACAGTACTGGAAACAGTGTTTTCAGCAGATTCCCTGAGCAAATATTTTGGATATCTTTCGGGGTTTGCAAGCTCTGTGGTGGATATCTTTGTCGGAATTGTTGTTTCGGTTTATGTGCTTTTGGAGCGGGAAATGCTTATGAACGTGTTCCGGCGTCTGGTTCGCTTGTTGGTGAAAGAGAAGCAGCAGCAACAGGTGATTTCCTATTTTACCAAGGCTGGAAATCTCTTTTATTCATACTTTGCGGGATTGAGTCTGGATGCTGTTGTGGTTGGCTTGATTGCAGTGCCGTTCTTCTATTTGTTTCGCGTGCCTTATGCCTTTTTATTCGGTGCATTGATTGGAATTTGCAATCTGATTCCGCTTTTCGGACCGATTTTTGCTGCGGTTTTGATTTTTATGGTTTGTTTGCTATCGGTTGGACCGGTGAAAGCACTCTGGATTTTAGTGTTTCAAATTGTTCTGGGACAACTGGACTCCCATATTCTTCAACCGCGAATTATCAGCCATTCGGTAGGAATTACACCCTTTTGGGTGGTGTTTGCCGTTTTGGTTTTCGGAGAGCTTTGGGGTGTGCTGGGGATGATTGTGGGAGTTCCTTTAGTTGCTGTTGCAAGATTTTTGTTTGCTGAATTGGAGGAAGCCAAGGAAAACCGCAGACAGCTTTCAAATTAGACAGAAAAAAGGTGGATTCTGAATCAGAATCCACCTTTTATTATTTTCTCCCCGAAATACTGAAATAAATTGCATTTTATCATACCGTTATAAAGTTTTCGCTTTTTGTCGCAGAATTTTCCGTAATAGTCCTCAAATTTTTCTTCCGGTGTCAGCACAAATACCGACCAGCCGGGCAAATCTGTTCTGAAATGTCGCCCCATTTCCTTGTATAAAAGCCGACAGGCAGTTTCATCCAGAAGTCGCTCTCCGTAAGGAGGATTGGAGCAGATTGTGCCCACGGCTTCGCTTGGGAAGAACTCCTGCATGGGTTTTTCGGTAATTTCCATCATGTCGGAAACCCCTGCTACTTTCGCATTGTGGGTGGTCAGACGAATGGCTTCGGGGTCAATATCTGAGGCTAAAATTTTCAACCTGGAATCTTGTCGTATGAGGCTGTTTGCTTCTTCTTTGGCATTTTTCCAGATTTTGTCAGAAATTTGCGGAAACCGCATAGCGGCAAAGTCCCGATGGATGCCCGGGGCGATATTTTTTGCAATCAGCCCTGCCTCAATAGGAATGGTTCCGGAGCCGCAGAACGGATCAGCAAACACGCCGTCATACCGAAAACGGGTGAGGGTAACAATGGCTGCGGCAATGGTTTCTTTCAACGGGGCACGGTTGGAATTTCTTCGGTAGCCCCGCTTATGTAAGGGCTGACCGGAGGTGTCTATCATCAGGGTCAGCTTATCTTTAATCAGACTGAATTCAATCTGGTACAATGTGCCTGTTTCCGGAAACCATTTTTGCCCATAGGTTTCCTCCAGTGCACTTACTACGGCTTTTTTGATGATTGATTGACAACCCGGGACACTGAACAGGGTGGATTTTAACGAATATCCCTTTACGGGGAAGGCGTCCTCCTTTTCAATCCAGTCCTCCCAGGGCAATTGCCGGGTAAATTCAAACAACTCGTCAAAGGTGGTAACGGTTGCTTCTCCCATTTTAATGAGAAGCCGCTCTCCGCACCGCACCCATAGGTTGCAACGGGCAATCGCTGATTCGTCTCCTATAAAGGTTACTCTGCCGTCGGTGACTTCGGTGACTGTGTAGCCTAATTTTTTCACTTCTTTGGAAACCAAGGCTTCCATTCCGAATAATGTGGTGATAATCAGTTCCATAGCCGTTATTTTACAACTGTGAAGCCTGCATCCTCCACGGCTTCGGAAATCACGGAATCCGCTATCTCTGTTTCCATGGTGAGAGTTGCGGTTTTTTCTTCTAAATTTACGGTTGCCGATACGCCGTCAATGGCGTTCAGTGCCTTTTCCACTCTGGCAGAACAATGAGAACAGCTCATGCCATCTATCCGAATTATTTTTTCCATTTCGTGTCATCTCCTTTTTTTGTTTTCTACAGTATAGCATAAAGGTATGAGAAAAGTCAATGGAAAACTTATTCTACGGTGACAGATTTTGCGAGGTTACGCGGTTTATCAATATCACAGCCCCGCACTTTCGCAATATGATAGGCGATTGCCTGAAGCGGTAAAACAGATACAGACGGCATCAGAAGCGGATGAAGGTCAGGCAAAAGATACACTTCACCGGCAATATCCGTTTCTCCGATGGGATAATTGGTAATCAGAAGCACCTGTGCACCTCTGGATTGCACCTCTCTGAGATTGGAAAGCACCTTGGGGAATAACCGCTTATCAGTTGATAAAACAATGACGGGAGTACCCTCTTCAATGAGGGAAATCGGCCCGTGCTTCAGCTCTCCTGCCGGATAGGATTCTGCCGGTAAATAAGAGATTTCTTTTAGTTTTAATGCCCCCTCCATTCCCGTGAAGCAATCCATCCCTCTTCCCAAAAAGAAAAACTGCTTGGCGTTGTGAAATTGCTCGGCATAGCTTACCCAACGGGGAGTGTCGGCGATAACACGGGAAATCTGTTTCGGCAATGCTTTCAACTGCTCCAAAATTTCTTCCCATTCTTCTTGTCCGAGATGTCCCAGACGGTGAGAAAAGGAAAGAGTCAGCAGGTAAAGCAGAGCAAGCTGTGCGGAGTATGCCTTTGTGGTAGCAACCGAGATTTCCGGACCGGCGTAGGTGTAAAGCACGTAGTCTGCTTCTCTTGCAAGAGAGCTTCCCATAACGTTGCAGATGGCAACACAGCAGGCACCGTTCTTTTTTGCTTTCCTGAGTGCTGCAAGGGTATCTGCGGTTTCTCCTGATTGGCTGATTGCGATAAATAAGGTTTGTGGATTGGTCAGAGTGTTCCGATAGCGATATTCGGAGGCGATTTCCGCTGAGACGGGGAGACGGACATAGGTTTCCAGCATATCTTTTCCCAAAAGAGCAACATGGTAAGCAGAGCCGCAAGCAGCTATCTGAATAGAACGGAAGCCCATGAGCCATTGATTTGATTGGGGCAGCTCATTGAAACAGATTCCTTCCTCAAAAAGACGGCACTGAACCGTTTGTTTTACAGCTGTTGCCTGCTCGTATATTTCTTTTAACATAAAATGGTCGTAGCCTTGTTTTTGGGCAGATTCTACTGTCCAGTCAACAGGAAAGGGAGTAGGTGTTATTTGTTCCTGTTCTTCGGAATATACAAAAAAGTCCCTTTCGTTCATCACACAAAGCTGATGGTTTTCCAATAAATAAGCCTGACTGGTATGTGGCAGCAGTGCAGTAATATCCGATGCAAGCAGTGTGCCGTGGGAGCATTTTCCCACAATGAGCGGACTTTCGCAGCGGATAGCGTAGAGGGTGTCGGGTTCTGCCTTGCAAATAATTCCCAGTGCATAGCTTCCCTCTAATTGCCTGATGGTTTTGAAAATGGTTTCCATAGGATTTCCCGTGTGGTTATGGTTCAAAAGATGGGCAATCACTTCTGTGTCGGTTTCCGATTGAAACCGTACCCCTTGCTCCAGAAGCATTTCTTTTAAAGAAATGTAATTTTCAATAATTCCGTTATGCACCACAGTATAGAAATCGTTTTCCGAGCTATGGGGATGTGCATTGTGAGCAGAGGGAGCACCATGAGTTGCCCAACGGGTGTGTCCGATTCCCAAAGCAGAAGAAATGGCGGGAGTTGCTGCAATCGCTTGTTTTAAATCGGAAAGCCTGCCTTTTTCCTTTATTGTAGTGGGAGTACCGTTTTTCATCACACAAATTCCGGCGGAGTCATATCCTCTGTATTCCAGAGCAGAAAGCCCCTCCAATAGAATTGGTACTGCGTTGCTTTTGCCCACATATCCAACAATTCCACACATAAGAAATACCTCCGTTTTTCTTTCGTTCTTGTTATAGTATTGGAGCTTCTTTGAAATTTATGATATAACGGGCAGAATTTTTTTGTCTTTTTGGAAAAAAATAACCTCTGTGACAGCATAGAAAATGTTTGTAACCACATTTCTATACGAATTTTACAGAGGTTTTTCGTTATATTTTAGGAAAAGGTTTCTTCTATAAGAGTTGCAATTTGCTTGGCATATTGCTGGATTTCTTCGGGGTTTTCCCCTTCAATCATAACACGGAACAACGGTTCTGTTCCCGAGGGGCGAACCAGCACTCTGCCTTTTCGGAACAGCTTGATGGTGATGTTTTCCACCAGCTCCAAAACAGCTTCGTTCTTCAGTACCAGCTCTTTGTTTTCGTTTTTGACGCGGGCATTGATTAACACCTGCGGAAGCTTGGTGAGTGTGCGGGCAAGAGTGGACAGGGGAGTGGCGGTTTGCATCAGGGTAGTTACCACCTGCAAAGCGGTCAGAATGCCGTCTCCTGTGGTGTTGTGGTCCAGAAGAATAATATGCCCCGATTGCTCGCCACCCAGATTGTAACCGGATTGAAGCATTTTTTCCAGCACATAACGGTCGCCCACATTGGTTTGTTTGATGTGGATACCGTTTTGTTCTCCAAATAAGGTCAGTCCGAAGTTGCTCATTACGGTGCTGACAACAGTGTTACGTTTGAGTGTGCCGTTTTTCTGCATATTTTTTGCCAGAATGGCAAGAATCTGGTCGCCGTCAACCGGAGTGCCTGTTTCATCCGAAAATAAAACCCGGTCACCGTCTCCGTCAAAGGAAATCCCAATATGAGAGCCTGATTTTTTGGTAAATTCACAAATAGTTTCCGGATGGGTGGAACCGCAGTTGTGATTGATGTTTAATCCATTCGGCTCATTGGCTGTGACACAGACTGTTGCACCTAATTCTGCAAACACGGCTTCTGCAATGTGAGAAGTGGCGCCGTTGGCACAGTCTAATGCAATGCTGATACCTTGGAAGTCCCGGGGGACAGTTGACTTTAAAAAGTCTATATAATTTCGCACTGCATTGCCCGACGGACGAATGATGCCGATTCGGGAAGAGGTGGGAAGCATAGTGCTGTTGGTCAGCCGTTCAATTTCATCCTCAGTTTCATCCGGCAGCTTAAATCCGTTTCCGCTGAAAATTTTAATGCCGTTATATTCTGCAGGATTATGGGAGGCAGATATCATAATGCCGGCAGCAGCATTGTATTTTCTTACCAGATAGGCAACGCTGGGAGTGGGAAGCACCCCAAGCTGCATAACATCGCCGCCCTCGGATAAGATACCTGCTGTGATTGCCGATTGCAGCATATCCCCGGAAATCCGGGAGTCTAATCCAATTAAAAATAGCGGTTTTTTCTGCTTTCCCGTGGACAATACCTGCGTGGCTGCTTTCCCGATGCGGTAGGCCAGGGAGCAGGTAAGCTCCTTATTTGCAATTCCTCTAACACCGTCTGTGCCAAAGAGTCTTGCCATAGTAAAACTACTCCTTTACGATAATGATTTCTGAAAGGGTATCCTCTACACAGTAGGCAAGTACGATATCGCCGGTTTCATATTGACTGTCTGTAATTTCGTTCAGGTCAGAGAGGCTTAATTTGTTGTTTTGAAAGAGGTATACAATGGGTTCGGCATCCAGTGTATAGAGTGTTTGCGTAGCTGTGTCTCGGGAGAGGATTTCAATCCCTTTGTCTTTGTACCGCTTCACTACAGTTCCGTATATTACCCTTCTTTTTGCAGTGTTGCCGATTGTGAGTAAATCTATTCCGAATGAGCGGGGCAGCAGTGATAAATTCACACCAACACTGACGCTGATGATATTACCGAATGCATCCCGCATATAGGACAGAATATCCCCTTTCTGGATGGACACTCCTGCCGAAATCGCACTGTGAGAAATGGTAACGGAATCGGAAATCAGAAGCTCCTGAAGCTCACCCTCCTGATAACCGGTTACCTTGGTAACAGCTTCTCCTTTTTCACCAAGAACGGTTGCCACGTTTGTTACTACAAAAAAGTAGTTGTTGGAGTGATAATCGGGTGCGGTTTCTTCTTTGGATTCTTCTTTTGTTTCGTCTTCGGGGAGTGTTGTTTTATGCTGATAGCCGCGGTACAACACAGCAGCGGTTTCCGCACGGGTGATATTCGCTTTTGGGCGGAAGGTATCATCAGGATAGCCGGTGATGACGCCAATTTTGTTCAGCTTTTTTACAGCCTCCAGATAATCGGTGGAAATGTCCGCCTGGTCCCGGAAGGAGATACTTTTATCGGTAACAGATTCTGAAATCTGCATTCCGGTGTAAACCGCATAAGCGACTTCTTCGCGGGTGGCAGGCTGATTTGGGTAAAACGCACCGTCTGTGAGAAAATATCCGCCGCTTTTTGCTACAAATTCGTAGTACCAGTCCTCTGTGGTGACATCCGGATAGGCGACTTCATCTTTCGCACCGAACAAAACGCAAATCATTTTGCAAAGCTCGGCACGGGTTACGTTTTGTTCCGGTAAAAAGCGACCGTCCGGATAACCGCTTATGGTGCGGTTTTCAGTTAAAGCCCGGATGGCATCGGATGCCCAACTGTAGTCTTCGGTAATATCAGAGTATGCAAAAGCAGAGTACATATTCCCGAGAATAAGCACGATGCACAGTATGTAAGCTGTTATTTTTTTCATAGTTTCATTCCTCCGTTTTGTTATCTTTATCGTCTTATTTGACGAAATATTTCCCCAAAAAGTTTCAGAAAATTCCCATTTATTATAACTAAAACAACAGCAGTTTGTCAATAATAAATAAAAATTTGTAAGGAGTAAAAAAAGATGCTTTTATTAGTGGGTAAGACAGCTCTTTTATATGTTGTGGTAAATATTGCAATGCGCTGTATGGGAAAACGGCAGGTGGGAGAACTCTCTACCTCCGAAGTAATTGTGGCATTTTTAATTTCAGAGGTGGCAGCTGCTCCCATCGGAGACCCGAGCGTTTCCCTGTGGAATTCTGTAATAGGTATTTTTGTGTTGGTGGTGATGGAATTTTTGTATTCTTATCTCAGCATAAAATGGCCTTTTTTTATGGTGCTGACACAGGGACGTCCCACGGTGATTATTGAAAACGGCAGAATTTTGGAAAAAGAGCTTTTGAAAAACCGTCTTACCATCACCGAGCTGAACGAGGAGCTGCGGATGAAAAACATCAATATTTCGGATGTTTACATGGCGATTATTGAAAATAACGGACAGCTAAGTATTATTCCAACCAGGGATTCTGCCGGGGTTACCCGTCGGGACCTGGGAATTGGGGTAACAGAATGCCCTCAGGACTTTGCAGTAATCGTGGACGGGAAGCTGTTTGAAGACAATTTAAAACGGGCGAAGCAGGATTTGCAGTTTATCGAAAAATACCTGAGAAAAAGGGGCGTTACTTCACGGAAGGAAGTGCTTTGTCTGTATGCGGATAGCAACGGAGTCACCTTTTTTCAGAAAAAAGAACGAAACGGGAAAAAATCTGTGAAAAACAGCAAAAAATAAGCCGAAAAAATTTATAATCTTGTGTAAAAGTTAGGTTGACAAACAAAGAAAAATGTTGTATACTGTTACGAGAGTGGAAAGCTATATCAAAAATTCTGCTCCAAAATCAGTAAAAAAACCACAGCTTTTTTTAAAAAGCTGTAGGAATAAATTTTATAAATCAGGGAGGAATGTTGTTATGGAATTCAAACAAGGAATCTGGCAGGGTGAAATCGATGTCAGAGACTTTATCTTAAACAACTACACAGAGTATACCGGTGATGAAAGCTTCCTGGAAGGAGCCACCGAACGTACCACTGCATTATGGGATGAGCTGTGCGAACGCTTGAAAGTAGAGAGAGAACGCGGCGGCGTTTACGATATAGATGAGAAAACCATTTCTACCGTATCTTCTCACAAACCCGGCTTTATTGACGAAGCGCTGGAACAGATTGTGGGCGTTCAGACTGATGAACCCTTAAAAAGAGCAATTATGCCCTTCGGCGGCATTCGTCTGGTGTACAATTCGTTAGAAGCATATGGCAAAAAGATGGACCCCGATGTTGCAACCATTTTCAAATACCGCAAAACTCACAACGACGGTGTGTTTGATGCTTACACCGACGAAATGAAAAAAGCTCGTCATACCGGGATTATTACCGGTTTGCCCGATGCATACGGCAGAGGAAGAATCATCGGCGATTACCGCCGTGTTGCACTCTACGGTGTGGATTATTTAATCGAGCAGAAAGAAATTGCGAAGAAGAAAATCAATCCCGTAATTATGGATAGTCCTCACATCCGCTTGAGAGAAGAAATTTCCGAGCAGATTCGTTCTTTGAAAGAACTGAAAGTGATGGCAGAAAGCTACGGATATGATATTTCCCGTCCTGCAACCAACGTAAAAGAAGCAATTCAGTGGGTATATTTTGCATATCTGGGTGCAGTAAAAGAACAAAACGGCGCAGCAATGTCTTTGGGAAGAGTTTCCACCTTCTTAGATTGCTATGCAGAAAAAGACCTGGCAGAAGGCACCTTTACTGAATCTGAAATTCAGGAATTTGTTGATCACTTCATTATGAAGCTCAGAATTGTTCGTTTCTTAAGAACACCCGCTTATGATGAACTCTTCTCCGGTGACCCCACCTGGATTACCGAAGCAATCGGCGGTATGGCATCTGACGGCAAGAGTCTGGTTACCAAAATGTCTTACAGATTCCTGCACACTCTGACTAACTTAGGTCCTGCTCCCGAGCCGAACCTGACTGTTCTCTGGAGCGAACAGCTGCCTGAAGCATTCAAAAAATTCTGTGCGAAGATTTCTATCAACACTTCTTCTATTCAGTATGAAAACGATGATTTAATGCGCGAAAAATTCGGCGACGACTATGGTATCGCTTGCTGTGTATCCGCAATGAAAATCGGGAAACAGATGCAGTTCTTCGGTGCAAGAGCAAACCTGGCAAAAGCACTGCTTTACGCTATAAACGACGGGAAAGATGAACGTTACTTTGAACAGGTTGGCCCGAAGGTAGGCGCGCTTACCGGCGAATATCTGGATTACGATGAAGTAATGGAAAAATTCGACGGCATTTGTGACTGGCTGGCAGAGCTGTATATCAACACATTAAACATCATTCACTATATGCACGATAAATATTGCTACGAAAAACTGGAAATGGCACTGCACGATGAGCAGATTGTAAGAACCTCTGCTTGCGGTATGGCAGGTCTTTCTGTTGTGGCAGACAGCTTATCTGCAATCAAATATGCCAAAGTAAAACCCATCCGCAATGAACAGGGTATTGCTGTAGATTTTGAAATCGAAGGCGATTATCCCAAATACGGAAATAACGATTCCAGAGCAGACGACATTGCTGTGGCAATTGTAGAAAACTTTATGAAAAAGCTTTCCGGTCATACTACTTACCGTGGTTCTAAACCCACTATGTCTATCTTAACCATTACTTCCAACGTAGTATACGGTAAGAAAACCGGTTCTACTCCTGACGGAAGAAAAGCAGGCGAACCCTTTGCACCCGGTGCAAATCCGATGCACGGCAGAGATTCCAAAGGCTGTATTGCTTCTATGAAATCTGTTGCAAAACTGCCTTACGACTATTCCGAAGACGGTATTTCCTATACCTTCTCCATTATTCCGGCTGCATTGGGTAAAACTGATCCCGAAAAAGTGGAAAATCTGGTTTCTCTTCTGGATGGTTACTTCGGTGATACCGGTCACCACATCAACGTAAACGTAATCAATAAAGAAGTTCTCTTAGATGCAATGGATCATCCGGAAAAATATCCTCAGCTGACCATTCGTGTATCCGGCTATGCTGTAAACTTCATTAAACTGACCAGAGAACAGCAGATGGATGTTATTAACAGAACATTCCATACCCGTTTCTAATTAGAAAAATAAGCCGAAAGGGAATGTAAGCAAAATGGAAGGATATATTCATTCGGTAGAAACCTTTGGTGCTGTAGACGGTCCCGGACTTCGTTATGTGGTGTTTTTTCAGGGATGTCCGCTGCGATGCCTGTATTGCCATAATCCGGACTCCTGGAAAATGGCAGAGGGGGAAAAGAAAACAGATACCGAACTTCTTTCCGATATTCTGGAGTACAAAAGCTTTATCAAGCGAGGCGGTGTGACCTTTTCCGGCGGAGAACCGCTGGCACAGCCCACATTTTTACTGTCTCTCATCCGTAAATGTAAAAAGCACGGGCTGCATACTGCTATTGATACTGCCGGCTCCATCCCTTTGGAAATTTCCCGTTCTATTATTTCGGAGGCGGATATGCTGCTTCTGGATATCAAAACACTGGATGAAGCACTGTATCCTGAGCTGACCGGACAAACCATTCATAACAATCTTGAAACATTGGATTTTTGTGAAGAAATCGGGAAGCCGGTATGGATTCGTCATGTGTTGGTTCCGGGATATACCTTAGTGGAAGAACGGATGAAAAAGCTGGCTGCATACTTAAAAAAATACAGTTGCATCCAGAAAGTAGAGCTATTGCCCTTTCATAAATTAGGGGAATATAAATGGGAGCAGTTAGGGCATCCTTATAAATTGCTTGATGTTCCGGTTCCTACAGAAGAAGAAATGGCACTGGCAAAGAAAATTTTTGAAGTTGAATAACAAAAAAGGAATCTGTCTCAAATGTCAAGACCAGATAAGGAAGTAATTTTGAAAAGATTAAAAATTTAGCTGAATTGGCATAGCAAAGGCAAAAGTTGAAGCTGAAAACTCAGTAAAATGGGTTTTCGGCTTTTTCTTTTTATCCGTACATTCGTCAAAATAAATGCCTTCTGATAAAATGAAGATACCAAATTTAAAGGAGGCGTTAACGCTATGAAAGAAAAATTTATCGAAAACGGAATTGAGTATGTAAGAAATGGTGATTACTACATTCCAAACCTAACTGTACCCGATGATAAGGTGTATAACATCGGTAAATACGGCAGGATGCACGCAAAATTCATCAAAGAGAACAGACCTTGCTTTTACTCAATGAAAATGATGGACGGAACTTGGCTTGCATATCTTGAAGAAATTGACACAACCGCAAAAGAAATGGTTGATAGGCTTATAAAAGATATGGTTGCAAAGCAAGGTATCACGGAAGACCTCAAAGCAAAAGACCAAATGGCGTGGGTTTCTGCTATGGAACAGGTTAAACATACAGCAGAAGAATTTGTATTTGAGGACATAGTTTATGCAGGAGGTTTTTCAAAATGAAAAAGTCAATCATATCCATCATATCCATCATATCAATCATATCAATTTTATTAAGTTCTTTTTCTGTTAGTGCAGCAGAGGTGCCGAGAGAGTCGGCACCCTGCAATGCTACAAACGAAGCAATTATTGTGGTTGAAAATTTTATTGGAGATATTTTAACCGAAGTGCAGAACGGCTTGGGATATGCCGATGCAAGAGCAAAATCAAATCGTATATTCTTTAATGCTTGGCTGAACGGTCAGACAAATGGTTATAGCTACGGCGAGCTTGTGAATATAGCCAACAATGCAATATGGCAATATCGGGATATGTACTTACGACCTGATTTTTACACAAATAATCTTGAAAAAGTCAGAACTATTATTGCTCCCGTAATTGAGGATTATAAATCCGGCAAAATCACTTATGCAGAAGCGGAATTTGATGCCCGTGTAAAGATTTACCAATCTGTGAATCCTAATTTCAATCCCGATGTGGAATATATGAAAGACCCGATATACAGAGATATTCCATCGGTAGATAATAGTTTATTTATAATAGCAAGAAAATTGATTTTAGAATAGCAATACGCCCCTTGTCCTTAATGGCAAGGGGCGCACTATTTTTTAGTCTATATTATTTATTGTTTTCGATAAACCTCTGCAAAATAGCTGCTATTTCAGCTCTTGTAGCATTATCTTTAGGATTGATTGTAGTAGTTGATTTGCCCTTCATAAGACCTGTTCCAACTGCCCAATTCATTGCGGAAACTGCGTATTCAGAAATCTCGTCAGCATCTGCAAAGTGGAGATTTTCTTCTAATGTTACAGCATCCATACCCTTGTACTGTGCATATCTGAACATAATAGCTGCAATCTGTTCACGAGTGATATTTTCATCAGGCGCAAATTCGTTTTCTGTCACACCATTTACAATACCATTCTGTTTTGCCCATACAACAGCATTTGCATACCAAGCACTCATATCCACATCAGCGAATGGGATGCTCTTATTTACAGCAGGTTCACCTTCGTTACGATAAAGAACAGTTACAAGCATTGCTCTTGTAAGGGTTTCATTAGGTGCGAACTTATCTTCCGCAACG
Source organism: Clostridia bacterium (assembly GCA_017936745.1). Taxonomy (GTDB): domain Bacteria; phylum Bacillota; class Clostridia; order UMGS1840; family UMGS1840; genus SIG452. Next base: position 135,494 of record JAGBEY010000006.1, on the reverse strand, counting down.
CCATTCATAAGCTTATTCTCTACCACATACTGAACATTTTCATAGAACCAATCATTTTCCTTAACATCGGCAAATGCGATTGTTGTATCTGGTTCATCAACAACAGGTTCTTTTTCAATTTCAGTCCACTTTGCATAAAGGGTAAAGCCCTTTGTTACTTTAGATGAGAAGTCATAAGCCTTTGTAAGTTCCTTGTCCGTGTACCATCCATCGAAATTAAAGCCATCCTTAGTAGGTGCAGCGGGTTCTGTTGCCAAGGCGTTTTTGTTTACACTAACAGCCTTAACTGTACTACCGCCATTAGTTTCAAACTTTACGGTGTATTTTGAAACACCACCTCCGCCACCACCAGATGAAGTCTTCTTAGCAAATTTAGCTACGAGAGCAATATCGCTTACTGCCTTGAATGTATAAGAAGCATTTGTAGATACTGAACTTTCTCCATTATACCAACCGCTAAACTTGTAACCACTATCAGGTGTAGCAACAACAGTTACATCAGCGTTCTTAAGATATTCACCACTGCCTGTAACTGTACCATTTGCTTCTGCTGTTACAGCAACATTTATCTTTGTTGAAGTAGGAATAGTAACATTAATTACAGCTGTATCAGCAACATCAGTTTCGTCTGCTTCATTTGTAACTGTAAATGTCAAGCCAACCTGCGTGTCATTTTCAACAGGAGCAATACTGCCATCATCTTTTACTACATTTTCATTATCCGATGATTTTACTGTTACCTTGTATCCAGTAGGAACATTAGGTAATGTAATCTCTGTAGAATCTTTAACAACGATAAGAGCAGTTATCTGTGCAGCAATATCAGAAGCAGTAATTGTTTCTTTGATTGATGCAGTTGTTGTAATTTCAGTATTTGTCAAATTATAATTTTCTGCGTGAGTTCCAACGAGTTCCAATGCAGTAATAGTTACAGCAATATCTGTACCCACTTCTGCAGTTGCAAATGTAGCAACTGCATTTCCAAAGTTGATAGTAACATCATCACCCAAAATCATACTATCAATCACTAAGCTTGATGTGTTGATTGTAGCATCAGTTGTTGTGTCTGCAACTTTGTCAAATACTTTTAACTGTGTAACAGTTACATCCTTTTTATTTACTGTAAGTTTTGCATTTACATAACTGATTTCATAGTTTGCCGCTTCAGCTCCGCTTAAAACGATGTCATACTCACCAGCATCAGGTTTCGCAGAATATCCGCCAACTTCAACAGCCTTTGTCAATACGCTTTCATTTTCGCCATCAATAAATCCTGTATAAGTAATATTTGTGCTTATTGCATCACCATAAGTGATTGTAACATTGTCAACTTTAATCTCTAATGCTTTCTTATTAACAGTTAATTTCTTAGTAACTGTTGTTTTTGCATAATCTTCATTACCTGCTTCTGTAGCACTAATGGTTGTTTCTCCTGCACCTACAATAGTAACATTACCGCTTTCATCGATTGTGGCAACATTTTTATCGCTCGAATCATATGTGAAGTTTGAAAGATTTGCTGTTGTGTCAGGAGTTACAGTAATAGCAAATGAAGTATCTCCATAAGTCTTTGTATCAATGTCAGCTATAACAATATTCTGAGGAGTCTTATCAAGAATTTCAAATGTTGCTTTATTATATGTGATGTTATAATTATCACTTAAAGCTAATGTTCCCTGAAGAATATCGTATGTACCGATTTCTTCGCCGGGTTTTCTTGAAAGTTCGCCTGTAAATGCATCTGTTCCTATGAGAGTTCCGGTGTATGTATAAGTAAGTTCAGGATCATCTGTTCCAATACGTTTTGATTTTGCATCAGCAGTAACGGTAATAGCTACTTTCTTTACAACCAATTTCTGCGATTTTTCGAAATCTGCATAAGTTTCATTACCAGCTCTTTTAACAATGATGTTTGTTTCGCCCGCATTTTTAATTGTAACCTTTCCAGTGTTGTCAATTTCTGCTACAGTCGGATTGGAGCTTTCAAATGTGAACTCGCCGAGAGATGAAACATCGTCTTTAGTCACACTAACCTTAAAGTCTTCATCACCATAGGTTTTGTCGGAAATTGCCGAAACCTCAACATTTTGTGCGTCCTTGTCAACTACAGATAAAACGCCTTTTGTAAAGTTAATTTTGTAGTTGCTTCCTGCGGTTAATGTTCCCTGTTTAATGTCAAAATTACCAACTGTTTTTCCGTCTGTATCTACTTTTAATTCGCCTGTTATTGTGTCATCACCGAATAAATCACCTGTTTTGGCATAATCGAGAGTCGGAATTGTGCCGCCTTTCTTCATCTGCTTGTTATTTGCCGTGACAGAAAGCTCAGCAGGATTGATTTTGAGTGTCGCATTCAGTGTCAAATCATTATATCCCTTGCAAGTAACTGTTGCCGTTGCATTATATGTTCCAGCATTTGTGCCTTTGTTGTTTGTGTAGTTAACTGTTGCACCCTCGGGTAAATTACCGTTCACAGAAATGCTTTTTTCTGTTCCGTCATAATTATAAGCAGCATTTTCAAAAGAAAGACCTGTGAAATCTTTGTTTTGAATCAAAGTATATGGATATGAGTTATCTTGTGCATATTTTAAGCCCGCTGAATTAGGATATACATATAGATGTATTTTAGAGTTATCTGCTTTTAAAAATGCTTTAGCATCTATGCTTGTTACACTTTTGGGTATATGAATTGTTGTTAGTTTAGGGCAAAGGGCAAAGGCACAAAATCCTATTGTTTCAAGCCCTTCTGACAAATTGACTGTATTCAAGCTACTGCAATTTGCAAAGGCTCTCTGTTCTATTTTTCTTACACTTGATGGAATTGTCACTTCATATATGTTAGAAAATCCATTAAATACCTCTTGTTTAATCCCTGTTACTGTGTTAGGAATTATCAAGGCTGTAACTGCTGTATCATTTATATACAAACTTCCTTTTGAACTATATGCCGGAGAAGAATCATAGCTTTCCATACTGATTTTACACCAAGATGACAAATCAGAAATATTTATTTTGTCAAGAGCTTTGCAGCCACTAAATGCAAAATCAGAGATAGAAGTTATATTTTTGGAAATATCAATACTCTTTAATTTTGTGCAATCTCTGAATGCCCATTCGCCTATACGGATTACAGAATCAGCCATAGTCACTGTTTCCAAATATGAAAGGCCACCAAAAGCATGGTCTCCGATACTAGTCACACCATCGCCTATTTCAACATGACGCAATATAGTAGGAGGTACATTTTTCCAAATTTGAGATGCTCCACTGTGCCAAACAGTGTCGGCAGCAGTGTAGGAATACATATCACCGCTACCTGTTATTGTCAATTTATTTTCAGTTAAATAAAATGCCCAACTTAGATTGTCTCCGCATTTTCCTGTCATATATGGGGCTGCAGCTGATACTTGAGGCATCATAAACAATGTAATTAATACGCACACACTTAAAATTAAACTTAAAAATCTTTTGGTTTTCATTTTGTAATCCTTCCTTTCGTTTCGTTAAAAATAATTTTTTTCTTTTTCCTTTTTATGTTTTTTAGTCTTGTTGTTTACATCATCCCTTTTATTTGAAATAAAAAATTTCATTCACCAACCTTATGGTGAAGTGCTTTACCACCTTCTTCAGCTAATATTCTATAAAGATATGTTACAACGTCTTTTCTAGGACATGCTGATTCAACGCTATTTGTTGCACTTGTTTCTTCTAAAATACCGTTATCAGATGCCCAAGAAAGTGCATCTTCATACCATTCTCCGAGTCCTGTGTAATCAGGTTTATCCTGTGAACGCCAAATGAAAGTAAGAATATGAGCATAGCTACATGTTTCTTCGGGAGAAAATGTTGTCGGACTTGTGCCACTGGTAATACCTTGTTCTACACCCCATAAAATAGCTTTATAGTAATATTGATTAGAGCTCACATCTTTGAAAGGATTTTCAGATGTTGTAGGATTTGGACTACCCATTGCACGCCACAAGAAAGTAAGAACATGTCCTCTTGTACACTCATCATTAGGAGAGAATGTACTATCAGTTGTTCCGCTTGTTACATCTTTGTCAAAAGCCCAATCAATTGCAGGAGCATAGTATCCATTTGAATCGACATCATTAAACTTTGCAGGAACTTCTTCTGTTTTTGTTTCTTTGCAGGTTTTGCAAGTATAAACTTTATTGCCAGAAGCAGTTGCAGAAGCCGCAACCTTTATTGTTCCTTCGTCCCATTGATGTTCTGTCTTTGGTATTGCAGATGTTTCCTCTGTTCCACAAACAGTACATGTCTTTGTATTAACTCCAGTTGCTTTGCAGGTGGAAGATTTTGTAATCTTTCCGTCATCAAAAGTGTGTCCGTTTTTACACGGTGCTGCTTTAACATTGATTGTCAAAAGATGATTGTTATGAGTTGGTGGTTCATGCCATTCATACATTGTATAAAATGATACCCAGTATTCTACTACGTATTTGCCCGGTTCTATGTCATCAGTATCCCAATTCACCGTATATTCAGTCATAGGATTGCTGTAATTAGAAAATGTTCTATCCGAACTCGCTACTATACTTCCATTCCCATCTCCCTTGTGTACTCGTATATGGGCCTCTTCACTTTTAAATTCATGAAAAACTGTAAATTTAATTTTTACTGTCTCACCTTGAGTAACATTATATTCATACTCCTCAGGGAACATAGACGGACGACTTGCGGCAGATACAGTTGTTGCAAATAATGATATGCAAAATAAAATGGTTATCATCATACTTAAAATTCTTCTTGATCTTTTCATTTTTCAGACCTTCCTTTCACTTCGTTGTAAATAATTTTTTCTTTCTCTTTTTCACATTCTTCACACATATGAATAAACCTTCCGTTATCCTTAACTGCATCTTGTTCCGTATAATACTCAATTCGTTCATATGGATCAGAATTTTTACAAAAACCTTTTATATGTAGCGTTTTTGTTCCTTTATTGAAATAGTATATTTTCTCCCTCATCAATTCACCTCTTTTCGGATAACCAAACTCAAGTTTAATGTTTAAGACTCCACATAATTGCGATTATGTGGCAAAAAACTTAATATAAAGTGTCCCATATTTGTAATTTAAGGCACAAAAACAAGACCGATGTTAGGCAACAATTTTTCATCGGTCAACTTTTGATGCCTATTTTTGTGCATTTCGGAGATTTTTTGTAATTTTTACTAAAATTATTGATTTTTTTAGTCGGATATGTTATAATTAAATCCATATGTAATAAGTTTGTTTGTATGAGCGTTCCACATAATCGCAATTATGTGGCTTTTTTTATTTTAACACCGCAAAAGTCCAAGCTTTTGTATTTGCCTGCGGTGTACCTCACCCGTACTCATTGTATAAATTCTTGTGGTGTTTACAGATGAATGCCCTAAAATATCGGCAAGTCTTACAATGTCTTTTTGCAGGCTATAATAAGTTCTCGCAAAAAGATGTCGAAAACTGTGTGGGTACACCTTATCCTTTGAAACTCCGGCGGTTTCACATAACGCTTTTAACATTTTCCATATATGGCTTCTGTCTAAAGGCTTACCATTACGGCTCACAAACACGGAGCCATTTTTTATATTGTTCTCTCGGATATATCCTTTTAGCATTTTGCAAAGCTCTTTTGGTAAGATAACAATACGCATTTTTCCTTTACAGTTTATTACCGCTTGTCCTGAATGTACGGCAGATGTGGTAATGTAACGAAGTTCTGAAACTCTTATCCCCGTACTTGCTATGGTTTGTATCAAGTAATAAAGCCTTTGATTTTTCTTGTCATTTGCCGCTGTGAGCAATCTTTCATATTCCGCTTTTGTCAGTTCCTTGTCTTTGCTTGAAAATATCTGCCTTTGGATTTTTAGTGCCTTTATCCGTATATCATGCCATTCAATAAATGCAAAGAAGCTGTTAAGGGAAGATATTGCCGCATTAACACTTGCAGGAGCATACTTTTCACATAGTTCCTTTTTATATTCCAAAGCCAATATCTTTGTTACTTCCTGACCACACAGCCAAGCCATAAAGAAGGTAATATCACGGACATATTTTTCTATGGTGTTTTCGCTTTTTTCCTCCTCGATTAAATTATTTTTAAAGCTTTCTATAAGCTCATTTGTGATTTTTCTCATTCAAATCAACTTCCTTTCCTTTATGTATTCTACCACTTACATAAACAAACTATTTAGAAGTCATCAATGAATTTTAGCATTTACACAAATCTCCACTAAAAGTCTATTTTATAAGCGATGTTTTGACAAATGTGCGAATTTAAAGATACAAATCAAGCCCGAATATGCAAGCTGAATTTTGCTTGTATATTCGGGCTTTTTCTGTTTTTAGAGCAATTTTTCTTCTAAATATTTTCTCATTTTCTTTATTGCTTTTTTATATACATTTTCTATCGCATCAGGTGTAAGACAGAGCTTTATCGCCATATCCGACAGCTTTACCTTTTTAAGCTTCAGCTTGAAGCAATCGGGGCAAAACGCCAAGTATTCCGAAACAACCAATCTTTCTCTGTAATCAAGTTTTTCAAAGGCTTCCTTCACATAGTTAAATCTTTCTGTTGCCAATAGCACCCGTAGCGGCTCGAAATCGGTATCGCTCGTTATATCAGTAAGTGTTTCTTCGCCTTCTTCATCGGCATAGCTTACATAGAAATCCGCAATATTCATATTCTCGATGCCGCTTAAAAGAATTTCCTTTACATTCTTTACCGACAAATTAACCTCTTTGGATATTTTACGAATAGCTTCGGTTGAATAGCCATATTCTCCGTACAATCTCATAATCTGACGGAGAGTACGATATTTGTTTTCGCTCGGAACTGTCAACCCGGTACGCATTTGCCGTATGTATTCGTGAATTTCATTCCACATTATACGCACCTTATAGGTTATAAAGTTACCGTGCGTATCTTTATCATAGCTTTGTAATGCTTTGAAAATTCCTGTTACACACGCCTGCTTTATATCAACAAAATGACCTTTCATTGAATAACGTTCAATGGCTTCTATTGCAGTATCGTTCAATACGGATTCATAGTAGTGGAGAAACCACATTAAATATTTGTCATCCTGCTCAGCAATATATAAATCAATATATTCCTGCAAATCTTCTTTTTTAGGTGGCACCGGATGTATCTGATAAATGTATAAATCCTGTTCCCAATTTTTCACGGCACTCACCTCCATTCGCCGTGTTACTCTTTTTTGATTCTGTTATTTACTTCTTGATATAAATTATCTCTTCCCATATCCTTCTGATACTCCTTAAAGGTATATTTTTTGTCATAATCGTAACGGGTTTTAAGTTCTTTTGCTAATTCTTTTGCTGCCTCTGCAAACTTTTCACTTATTTTTCCTCTTGAAACTTCAGAACGGATGCAGGCACAACGTTTGGTATAAATATCTTTTACCGGATCATTTTCTGCAAGTTCTTTTCTCCCTACCATAGCCGCATATTGTCTGCAAGTGAGTTCCTTTCCTTCTGTAAGTTCAAGTGGAGCAAATCCCGTACAGTATTTTTGTTTCCTGAGATTTTCCATAAGGAAGTATGTTTCACACACTTCGCAATGACGAGGATAATGTCCAAATGAAAGGCCTTCAAAAAAGTCTGTAAGTATGAAGCTATAAAAGTTTCTGAAATGAAGCCTTTTCACAATCATTTTCTTTTTGCCTTTTGCCATAATGGCATATTCCGCTGCTATGCTGAATCTGTCAACGCCGAATGTTTCATATGCATGGGTTATAAGTTCATTCTCGTCATAATGCTCTGATAAATCCTCCAACCCCCACACAAACTCTGTTAGTTTATCAAAAGCCTTTATCACATCGTTTCCGATATTTTCATAAAACTGTAAGAGCAGTTTGACTCTTGTAAGAAGTTTGTTTGCTTCTTTGGATAACTCTGCATATCCTTCAGGAAGTATATCAAGTGACATCGCACCTTCGTCTTGCAAAGAAACCTTTGCTCTCTGCTGATAATATTCCAAAATATAATTTGCATTTTCTTTTGTAAAGGTTTCTGCTATCAACTTTTTCTCGGCTTCAATATCTAAATACTGAAATGGACTGATGCACGGAAGAACATCGAGGATGTTCAATATTTCTTTTCCTGCTTTTACAAATTCATAATCGTTTATATATCCTCTATCCATTGTAGAGGATAACATCCAATTATCATAACGCATTGATGCTATTCTTGCTCCATTGTCATTTTCTTCATACTGATTAAGAAAATCTACCACAAAACTGCCGATGGGGAATTTATTATTTTTGATATATACGAACTTATCTCTGTAATCGGCAGTAAAAAATTTAATTTTATCAGGCATCTTTATCACCACCTGAGAAAATTATATCATATTTTGTTACGAAATACAAGATGTATAGATTAAAACAAATCACAAACCGCATAAATACAAGGGTTTTAATGTGTTGCGTTTTTTGTTTTTAATGTGTTATGCAATACTTTGCCTATTTAAAAATCCTCATATTCTATATAGTAGAAAGGGTAAAACAAGCCCTTTTTCCTGTTTCAGAACGGAGGTGATGCCTATGATTGCATCAAGGTAAAGAACAAAACAAAAATTTATTTGCCATACGGCAGGAAGGAATGATTTTACTATGAAGAAATTTGAAAACACAATTATTATCGGGATTGATCACGGCTTTGGCAATGTCAAGACAGAACAGCATATATTCCCAAGCGGAGTTAAGTGTTATGATGAATATCCGGCAATAGATAATAACCTGCTTGTCTATAACGGGAAGTATTATCTTATCGGCATAGGACACAAGCCATTTACGGCAGACAAGTTCTCAGATGTGGACTATTATGTCATGACGCTTGCCGCTATTGCCATGGAGCTTCAGGATTTGGGTGTCACCAACGCTGATGTGCATATAGCCGCAGGACTTCCGCTTACTTGGGTAGAAGAGCAGCATAAAGAATTCAGGCAATATCTTATGCAAAATGAAATTGTTGATTTTACCTATAAAGGCACAGAATATCATATCCGCATTGTCGGTACAGATATATTTTCCCAAGGCTTCTCGGCGATTGCAAATAAGTTGTTCGAGTTTCGAGGTATCAATATGCTGTGCGACATCGGCAACGGCACGATGAATGTTATGTATATCAATGACAAAATCCCCAATCCGCAAAAATGTTTTTCAGAAAAGTTCGGCACAAATCAATGTGTATTGAGAATCAGGGAAAACCTTATGAAAAAACATCATCTTACCTTGCCTGAAGAAAGCATACATAAGATATTGACCTACAACCAATCAAATCTTGATGCAGATATTTTAAAGACCATATCCGACACAGCGAGAGAATATACGGCAGAGATTTTCCAAAGGCTCAAAGAGTACGAATATAATCCAACTGTTATGAAGCTCTATATTGTCGGCGGTGGAGGTTGCCTTATCAGGAACTTTGCTGACTACAATAAAAATAGGGTTATCATCAACGGAGATATTCACGCTACTGCAAAGGGCTATGAGTATCTGTCCGAACTGAAGCTTAAAAAGGAGGCAGAGAAAAATGGTTAAAAGAATCGGCATCCGCTTTAATCTCAACAAGGAATATGATTTAAGGATATGGGAGTTTCTGCAAGACCTGAATTTGGAACAGCATAAATCCATAAACAAATTTATCCTTATGTGCATTGACGGATATATAAATCAGTTCGCCACCGAGCAGGAGCAAACCGAGTTTATAGACAAGGTTATATCCGCAATTCGAACAGAGCTTCGTGAGTCAGCAGGATTAAATCTTTTAAAAATTCTTAATCAGCCTATGCAGATAATTCAACCGCCGGAAGAAAACAAAAATTCTACTGCTGATGAAAAATCGGCTTTAGATTTTGTGTTCGGCAACAACTGATGCAACAATTTAATAAAAAATGGCACTTCTACGGTGTCATAAACAAAGCAAAGATAACGGCACATTTACTGTTGAAATCATATTTTCAATGGTTGGTGCCGTTATTTTTATACAACTGACATCCCTTTGAAAATTGCGGTGTCAAAAACATTATTAAAATGAAAAAACGGAGGATTTTTATTATGAGAACTTTTTATCAAACATTAGACGAATTTATCACAGTCAGAACATCAGCGGACGGAAATGTCCACAGAGTTATTACCTATAAAGGCGAAATATATGCAGAGCCTTATTTTACGGGGCAAGAGCTTGGGTGGATAAAGGAAGTAATATGGGAGTGGAAAACACGCAGTTTCAACTGCCTTATTGTATCTGTATCAGGCAGTAAATTATGGCTGAATGTAAGCCTTCGAGATGCTAACAAGGTTCTCGAAGGAGATTTAAAGAAAGGTGAGCCAATATACTTCTGTATCATCCAAAAGCAATGGCATAAGCCACATACATTGCCATATTGGATATATGAATTAAGTACATATCCCGGATATTTAGAAGGTTATAAGAAACCTGACTTTATAGTAACAGAATAATTGTCCGGTACTGTAACGAGCAGGGAACTTGTATTGCACAAATTCCATAAAAGGCGGGACTTCCTAATGGGAATCCTGCCTTTTCTCTTTGGGGAGTTCCCCAATCCCCCTGAAAATTACATTTTAAATAGGAGTTGATTTTAATGAAAGAAAGAGCAAATTCAATTTATGTGCGTGTTACCGAAAAAGAGAAAATACGCATAAAAAACAAAGCCGACAAATGCGGCTTGACAATTTCAGAATATTTAAGAAAACGAGCTTTAGGCTATTCTCCAAAAGCTATCTTACCCGAAAGCTTTTATGAGTTTTCGGGTAAGCTCAGCGATTTATATGAACAAATTGATAAGGGGTACAGTACCGAACTTGAAGAAAGAATTTTATCTCTGATTGATGAAATTCAGTTAAAACTACTCACACCCGAAAGAAAGGAGATTGATGAATAATGGCAACAACAGGATTTTGGCCAATAAAAGGCTCATTAAGGGATGTTATAAAATATGCAGACAATCCCGACAAGACCACTAATCCAAAGTATCTTGATGATGACTTGGCTGCTGTGCTCAAATATGCTGAAAACGATGATAAAACAGATATGAAAATGTTTGTAAGTGGTATCAACTGCTTGGCAGTACGAGCTTATGAGCAGATGATGATAACAAAACGTCATTTTGGAAAAGCGGGCGGTAATGTGGCATATCATGGTTATCAGAGTTTCAAGTCAGGCGAAATTACACCTAAAGAAGCTCACGACATAGGAATTGAAACTGCGCGGCGTATGTGGGGAAAAAATTATGAGATAGTAGTTACAACACACCTTAATACAGATAACATCCATAATCACATTGTTATAAATTCTGTATCCTTCAAAACGGGATTAAAATTTGAAAACCATATTTCAGACCATATACGCCTGAGAGAAATATCCGATGCAGTATGTAAGGAGTACGGAAAATCGGTAATAGAAGGTGCGAAATTTTATAATGCCGAGAAAAATGCATATTGGGTACATAAACACGGCGGTAAAACTCGCAGAGATATTCTCCGTGAAGATGTTGATGATGCAATAAATAATTCGGCTAACTATATGGAGTTTGTCGCTCTTATGAAAAATAAAGGATATATTTTTTCGAGGTCTGAAATGACAGACCATCCATCCGTTAAGGCACCTACTTGGGAAAGAGCAATTCGTTTTGACAAATTGGGTGATGAATACAAAAAGGACAGAATTTTAGAGAGGATTTTTCAAACTGGTAACCGTGCTCATTTCAATCAATTCAGCGAGCCCTACAAGAAAACGAGAGCTAAATATCGTCAAACACCGCTGCAAGAGCTTGAGTATCAACTACGGCGTGTAAAACATATGGATACACTTGAAGCTCTGTTCTATTTATTTATGGAACTCTTAAAGCCAAGTACACCAAAACCAAACTACACACCGCCTCTATCTCCCGAAATTCGTCAGGAGATACGAAAAATTGAACAATATCAAAAACAATTCAGGCTCTTGCACGATGAGAATATCAATACCGTGCCGGAGCTTGAAGCATTTATAGGCAAATTATCAATGCAGATATCTGAGCTTGAGGAAGAACGCTCAAAAACGGATAACAAACGCAGGCGAGCAAAAACCGATGAGGAAACAAAAGCATATTATGCTGAAATCAGAGGTATATCCGCACAGATAAAGCCTATACGGGATAGGCTCAAAATCGCTAAAGCTACTTTGGAAACTGTACCGAAAGTACAACAGCTACTTGATGTTGAACGGAATATGGAAAGCAAAATCAGAATTAAAGACAAGAAAAAGGAGGAAAAGTTACGATGAGAAATGTTACATATATAGAAGTTGAAAAATTAAAACCTTTTGAAAACCACCCATACTATGTAAAGGACGATGATGAAATGATGAATTTAACACAAAGCATAAAGGAGAACGGAATACTTTCTCCGCTTATTGTAAGACCGATTGAAAATAACGAATATGAGGTAATTTCGGGACACCGAAGATTACACGCAGGCATTAAGGCAGGAATGGATAAAGTTCCTGCCTTAATTTATGAAATGGATAGAGATGCTGCCGTTATTGCATTAGTTGACAGTAACCTGCACAGAGATAATGTTTTGCCGAGTGAACGGGCATTTGCTTACAAAATGAAAATGGAAGCATTATCGCATCAGGGCAAACGCACAGATTTAACTTTGGAGCAAGTTGCACCGAAGTTGAGTGCAGAGATTATTGGCGAAAGTGAAAATATAAGCAAGGACACTGTAAAACGATACATACGCTTGACTAACCTTTTGCCGAAGCTTTTGGAATATGTGGACGAAGGGCGAATTGCTTTCACTCCTGCCGTTGAGCTTTCATATCTCAATGACATTGAGCAACAAGACTTGATACAAACCATTGAGAGTGAGGATTGCACTCCTTCATTATCTCAGGCTGTGCGTATGAAAAAGTTAAGTCAGCAAGGCTTGCTTGATGACGATAAAATCCTTGAAATTATGTCAGAGGAAAAAGCAAACCAAAAGGAACGGATAAAAATACCAACAGAGCGTGTACGAAAATTCTTCCCAAAGGATTTTACAAACTCACAAATTGAGGAAACCATTATCCGCCTTTGTGAGAGCTACTACAAAAGACAACACAGAAAGAATACTCCCGAAAGGTAAGGTGAATTTATATGTTAAAACAAGTGAATATTCCTATTGAAGTCTTAACTCCAACCTTTGATAAAGATAACTTAAATTTTGAAATTAAAATCGGCGGTACAACATACGAGGTACATTCCCATTTTAATATTGAAGGCAAGCAAAGCGTATTGGAGCAATTTAAAAACATTATTTTATCACAAAATTTAATTTAGTATATTCGACAATTTTTGCAGGGCATAGTAAAATGATTTCAAATCCTTTGCTATGCCCGGTTGTCGGGAAGGAGAAATGAATTATGACAACTCAAAATATTATAGGGCAAACAACAGAAGAAATAACAGCATTATACGGAAGATTATCGCAAGATGATGGTTTAGAGGGCGAAAGCAACAGTATTTCCAATCAAAAAGAAATTTTGATGAAATATGCAAAAGACCACGGATTGAAAAATCCAAGATTTTTTATTGATGACGGCATTTCGGGGACTACCTTTGAAAGAAGCGGTTTTAAGGAAATGCAAGCACTCGCAGAAGCTGGAATTGTAAAAACCATTGTAGTAAAAGATTTATCCCGTTTTGGCAGAAATTATCTTGAAGTAGGCAAATATCTTGAAATTACATATCCAACACTTGGTATAAGGTTTATAGCCATTCAGGAAAATGTTGACACAATGAGTAACACGGGAACAGAAATGATGCCGTTCAACAATATATTCAACGAATGGTATGCCGCACAGACAAGCAAAAAAATTCGTGCAGTATGGCAGATGAAAGCTGCAAGCGGAAAGCGTATAAGTTCAACAGTTCCTTATGGATATATGAAATCATCCGAAGATAAAGAAAAATGGATAATTGATGAAGAAGCCGCAGAGGTTGTAAGAAGGATATTTTCATTATCGCTTGCAGGTCGTGGAATTGCACAAATTGCCCGTCAGTTAGAGCAAGAAAAAATCCTTATTCCTACCGCATACAAGATAGAAAAAGGATTATCAACCACTCATAAATATCCTGAAAACCCATATTATTGGGATTCATCAACTGTTGCAGGAATTATCGACAACAGACAATACACGGGATGTACTGTGAACTTTAAGACAACAACTGTAAGCTACAAGGTACATAAGGTTATCCATAAATCAGAAGATGAGCAACAAATTATCCCTAACACACAAGATGCAATAATAACTGAAGATTTATGGCTCAGAGTTCAGGAGCTTCGTCAGCATAAAAGAAGACCAACATCAACGGGCAGAACAAGTTTGTTTTCAGGATTGGTATATTGCCCTGATTGCGGAGCAAAATTACATTTTGCAGCCGCTAAAAGTATGACACGACAGCAGGAGCATTTCAGATGTTCAAATTACAAGAGTGGTCGTGGCGAGTGTCAAATACACTTTATAAGAGATATTGTTCTTGAAAGAATTGTTTTTGAAGCAATAAGCAACTTGGCTGATTTTGTAAGATGCTACGAACCGGTGTTTTTGTATCTTATGGCAACAAAAAATCAAACCGCAAGGAAAAGTGAGCTTCAAAAACTTAAAACCAAAGTTGAAAGCGGAAAGAGAAGAATATCCGAACTCGATTTGATTATATCCCGAATCTACGAAGATAATATCTTGGGCAAATTAAGTGATGACAGATATTCCCGTATGGCTTCTATGTATGAGAAAGAACAAAGGGAGCTTATTGAAACAATAACGAGTAGTGAAAAGGAATTGGAAAAGGCGGAGCAACAGAATATTGATATGCGACTTCTTTTAAAAACACTACGAGAGCTAACTGATTTCAGGGAGCTTACACCAACAATAGTTAATTCTTTGATACAACGGATAGAAGTTCATAACAACGATAAGTATGACGGTCATTGTCATGTAAAGGTTGATATTTATTTTACCGCTGTTGGAATGATTGATATTCCTGATGAAAAAGAAATATTGGATATAATAAACAAAATCCAAGAAAATCCGCAGATGTATAAAGTCGGATAACAAGGAAAATGGAGTAGCTCCTTGATTTTGGAACTACTCCATAAAAAACTTCCTTATGTGGCTGTCGCTAAAGGGCAGATTCCTTTTTTTTGTATATTTTTCCAACTCTTGGGCAATGCTTTTTTTGAGGTGACAGATATGATAGGAATTCTGATGAGCATATTGGCAGGAGCTTCTATGAGTGTGCAAGGAGTGTGGAATACCCGGCTTTCTCAGAAAATCGGCTTGCTTGAGGCAAACACCATCGTGCAGGGAACAGCTTTTTTGCTGGGGCTTTTTGCAATGTTTCTGTTTGGAAAGGGCAATCTGCGAGAACTGACCAACACCCCGAAGCTGTATTGGCTGGGCGGCATTTTAGGGATTGTGATTACTGTGACGGTGATGCTTTCCATTAAGGATTTAAGCCCCACTCACGCCATTTCCATTATTTTAATTTCTCAGCTGTTGGTGGCAGCACTCATTGATGCGTTTGGGTGGTTTGGCAGCGAACAGATACCCTTTACCTGGAATAAATATGCAGGCCTTTTGCTGATGATTGCCGGTGTGGTGTTGTTCAAGTGGCAAAAGGGATAAACATTTTTCAGAAAACAGTCGGATTTTTTGCAATCTCCGGCTGTTTTCTTGCATGTGTCATTTTTTTTGTTACAATATAAGAGTAACGGTTTGTGAAAAAAGGGAAAAAGGAGTGATGTTATGAAAACAGATTCTTTTTCCAAGGAAAAGCATTTGCCGGTGAGGCGGTTTATTGCAGACGAGTCTAAGGTAGCAACGGGGCTTTATGGGCCTTTCGCCATTGCAGACGATATCGACAATATCCACGCAATGTTTGATCCTGAGGCAGATATTTTAGGCGGAGAGCAAAAAGGCGGAATCGGGGAGCAAAACATTCAGGATTTTGCGGTTTCATACAAGAAGCTGAATCCGGATTTGCAAAAAAAGATAGATGATTTCACCTCAAAAGACGAATTAACTTCTATAACAGAAGCCCTGACAAGGGAGCTTTCCCAAAAGGCTGAAAAAGCAACTACCCTTTCAGGCTACGGAATCACCGATGCCTATACCAAGGAGGAGGTTTCCGATTTGCTGTCCAAACAGCAAAACGTGGAGGAGATGCAACGCTTTCGTGAAGAAGTAACGGAAGAATTATCCCATAAAATGGAAGCAACCGTATTGTACGAGGGAGTTGTTGACACACCGGTGTGGGAAAACCAGCCCTCTGTTTCGGGAGATGTTTCCGTTTTTCAGCCTGGCAGCTATTATTATGTTACCCTGAATGATGCAGACAAAAATCCCTTGCCACAGGGAACCTTTATGCTGAAAGATTCCTTTGAAGATACTGCCACAGTATATTCTCCGAGATTTACCCTTAACAATCTGAACACCGGGATGGATACGTTAGCTGAGAATGTTCCCGTTGAATTTACCGGTGAGCTGCAGCTGCGGGATGCGGGAGTGACCTCTGTATCTTACGCCGTTCCTAACTGGAATTTAGAAGAGAATGCGGGATGTCTCCAAATTACGGTTCACGGGGAATTTATTCAGAGAAATGCCACAGGATATTTCCTTTGTCAGTATGAAACAGACAAAAATGTAGAGGCGTATCATTCCACCAATGGTACGACTGCGTTCCAACAGAGTGCAGGGAAGCAGATTGTTCCGTATTCACCGCTTGGTGGAACAGTTTATGGCAAAAACCGAATCTATGACAACTGCACCATTTCACGTAACGGCAAGGGGTATTTTTCGCTAAGGAGGGATTCGGTTATTAAATATTCCTCCAACAAAGTAAAAACAACCCAGGTATTCGGGTATGGTAATGGCTTGGATTCTCAGACTTGTGTTACCGGCGTGATATTTTATTCCAATGATTCTGCCAAAGGCGGAGTCATCCGAAACGGAAGCTTTATCAGAATATCGGAGGTGAAATAGGATGCTGACTTTAGACAACGGAGTATATCTTGTGAAAGAAACCGAAAACCAGATTGAATGTCTTATGGATAAGATTTCTTATGAAGAACAGGTGTCACTTCTCATCCGTCAGCGGTATTCACTGGACGAGGAACTGGCAATTCAGCGCCAGAGAGACACCAAACCGGAGGAATTTCAAGCTTATTTTTCATTCTGTGAGGAATGTAAAAAACAGGTAAAAGAAGAAGCATAATCGTTGCCTTTCTTTCATACAATGGGTGTGAAAGGCAGATGAAAGACATGGAGCTGATTCCGTATCGTGATGTCATATTGGTAAAAAAATCAAAATCCTTTTGGGGAGCTGTGGTCAAGAAATTTTTACGGTCGGAATATCTTCACAGTGAATATGTGGTAGACACCTGGCTTACCTTTGGAACTGATTTATCCCGTCCTGCCAATATCCATCCCTTTGGTTACCGTAGAGGGGATATTGATATTTTTCGTTACCAATGGGAAATTTCTTCCTTACAGGAGTCAATCATCGTGGAAGAGCTTCAAAAGGCTACAGCTCTGGGATACGACTGGAAAGAAGCACTGTGCATTGGCTTTGGGAAGAAATGCCGTGGAAAAGGACGAAGATACATCTGCATTTCTGTTATTTTACATGCAATGGA
Source organism: Clostridia bacterium (assembly GCA_017936745.1). Lineage (GTDB taxonomy): Bacteria > Bacillota > Clostridia > UMGS1840 > UMGS1840 > SIG452. The sequence goes on along the minus strand of JAGBEY010000006.1, from coordinate 117,777 downwards.
AAAAGCCGGAATGTTACCGGAGAATACTTATAAAACCTATCGGGATTTCAGGATTTTTTCGGACAGCGGATATTTTAAAAAGGTTCTGTGACTAATGTCACAGAACCTTTTTTCTTACTGATATAACAGGGGCTTGATGGTGTCGGAATCAATGTTGTCGGCAGTGTACCACTGAGAACCGGTATCCACATCCTCCGCTGATTCACCATTCATGGCTTTTACCGCCAGTTCTACAGCGCGATAGCCGATAGAAATGGGGTCCTGTGTGACAGAACCTAAAAACTTACGGTTGCGGATGGCGTCAATCTGTAAAGCACCGGAATCAAATCCGACGGCAACCACCTTATCGTTTCCGATTCTGCCGCCGGAAATGGCAGAATCTGCATTGATAATGGCTTTTGCTGCAAATTCGTTGGAGCCGTATATGGCAATCAGGTCATCTTTATTCAGCAGAGTTTGTGCGGAGGTTTGTCCTTGAGTATCGTTGATTTCAGGGGGAATTGCAATATCAATGGTTACATCGCCGCCGGATACACCGTTTGCAAACTTGGTGTGTCCCACGATAGAAACACTTTTTCCGGTGGACTTAATCAGGCTTTCCATTTTATCTAAGAAGCCCTGAGTTCTCATACTGATAGACTGGGAGTTTGCCTCCTGGGAAACCACACCGATTCTTGGGTTTCCAGTAGCGAGTTTTCCCTGAATGGCTTCAAACATTTTTTGAGCGGCAAGCTCACCGGCTTTGTAGTTGTCGGTGGAGGCATTTGCAAAAATGGTGCCTTCGGGAGCGCCTGGAACACCGGAGTCAAATCCGATAACGGGAATGTTGTTGGATTTCGCCTTGTTGACTGCATCTAAAGAAGCTGTGGTATCTAAGGCTGCAATACAGATGGCATCCGGCTTTTTGTTAATTGCGTTGTTAATCATTTCCACCTGTGCCGCAATTGCACCTTCACCCTCAGGGCCAACAAAATTGATTTTGACGCCCAGGTCTTTTCCTGCCTGGTCAGCTCCTTTTTTTACGGCTTTCCAGAAGTCGTGCTGAAAGCCTTTTGCAATGATTTCTACTGTTTTTTGGGAAGTCATCGTGTTACCTCCGCATCCCGTGAGTATTCCTGCTAAAATAAATACTGCCAGGAGGGAAGTTATCATTTTTTTATTTCGCATAACGAGAATCCTTTCTTATGATTTTATTTTAACACTTTTTTCTTTTTTACTGCGGTAAATATCTAAAAGCACCGCGCCAATTACAACAATACCCGTAATCAGTGTTTGATAATGCGGCTGTAAATCCACATAGGGAAGTCCGATTTTTAACACACTCATAATAAATACCCCGATAAATGTTCCGATTACAGAGCCAACCCCTCCGGAAAGAGAGGTGCCGCCCACAACCACACCGGCAATTGCCTGAAGCTCAAAGCCCTGACCGGCACCGGGTAAAATTGTGGTGTAGGTTGCGGCGTAAGCAATCCCGGCAAGACCTGCAAATAATCCGGAAATCATATAAACTACAGTTTCCCACTTGTTCACGTTTACACCGGAGAGACGGGCAGCCTCTTTGTTGCTGCCGATGGCAAAGGTGTATCGTCCGATTACGGTTTTATTGAGTAAAATCACGGCAATGACCGTAAATGCAATCAGAACAAAAATTCCGGTGGGGAAGTTGTCTGCTGTGCGGAAAATATCCTTATACCAGCCGTCGGGAGAGCTTCGCATGGGAAAGGTTGTGGATTGCACATTGGATACAATGGAACCGACACCGGATGCTACCATCATAGTACCCAAAGTGGCAATAAACGGCGGCAGCTTCAGGCGGGAAACCATAATTCCGTTTGCCAGACCGAAGATACCGCCCACCAGAATGATAATGAAAAGACACAGCCAAAGGGGGAGACCCGCATTGTTGTAAAGTGTGCCGCCCACAATGGCAGAACACATCATAACAGTACCGATGGACAGGTCAATTCCTCCGGTAATGATAACAAAGGTGACACCGATCGCCAAAAAGCCGATGTAATAGGAAGCATCAAAAATACTTACCAAGGTATCCACGGTGAAAAAGTTGTTGCCAAAAACGGAAAAAGCGGCATACAGCAAAATCAATGCACCCAGTGCAATAAATTTTTGCATTCCTTTTGTTTTGATATTTTCTAAGATATCGTTCATAATATGAACCCCTTTCTTGATATTTGAGTAAAAAAATTACGTCATCAGCCGGTTGCTTCCCGTTTGGTTGCCAGCTTCATAATTTCCTGCTGATTGGCATCTTTAATATCCAGCTCGCCGGTAATTCTGCCCTCGCACATCACGATGATGCGGTCACTCATACGAAGCACCTCGGTAAGCTCCGAGGAAATCATAATGATGGATTTTCCCATTTGTGCCAGTTCATTCATCAGGGTGTAGATTTCACTTTTTGCTCCTACGTCAATCCCGCGGGTAGGTTCGTCAAATATCAGAATGTCGGAATTTTGAATGAGCCATTTGGCAATGACTACCTTTTGCTGATTTCCCCCTGATAAATTTCGGACAAGCTGATGAACAGAGGGCGTTTTGGTCTTTAGTTTTTCGCAGTATTCTTTGGAGATTCGATGGACAGCATGAGAGTTGACAAATCCCAGATGAGAAAATTTTTTCAGTGAGGAAAGCACGGAATTTTCTGCTACACTCAAATCTACAGCCACCCCGAACCGTTTACGGTCTTCGGAAAGATAACCGATTCCGTTTGCCACAGCATCCATCGGAGAGGAAATTTCCACCCGTTTTCCGTGAATATAGATTGTTCCCTTATCCTTTTTATCTGCTCCGAAGATGGCTCTTGCCAGCTCGGTTCTTCCAGCTCCCATCAGTCCTGCAAATCCGAGAATTTCTCCCTTTCTTAAGGAAAAGCTTGCGTTTTTCACAGTGGGATACATGGTGATGCCCTCTGCCTTTAACACCACTTCGGCATCCTCTTTTACCGTGCTTTCGGTTTTTGGGTCCTCGTAGATGACTCTGCCCACCATCATATTGATGATTTCATCCTTCGTGGTGTCTTTTGTGTTCACTGTGCCGATATATTCTCCGTCTCTCATAACGGTAACCCGGTCGGTAATCCGCTGGATTTCGTCCATTCGATGGGAAATATAAATCATCGCCACACCTTTTTTCTTCAGCTCCGAAATCATACGGAATAATTCGTTGATTTCCGATTCGGTAAGCGCTGCGGTAGGTTCATCAAAGACAATGATTTTTGCATTGTGTGAAATTGCTTTAGCGATTTCCACCATTTGCTGTTTTCCCACGGTCAGATTGCCGATGGTTTCGGAGGGATTGATAGAGATTCCAAGCTTTTGGAAAAGTGATTGTGACTGTTTTTTGATGGCAGCATCGTCCAGCCAGAAGCCAGCCTTTTTTTCCTCCCGTCCGATGAAAATGTTTTCGGCAACACTTAAATGGTTCATCATATTAAGCTCCTGATGCACAATGATAATACCCATATCTTGTGCTTCCTTTGGATTTTTTAAGTGCAATTCCTTGCCCATAAATTCAATTTTGCCGCCGCTTCTCTGATGAATACCTGTGAGAATTTTCATAAGTGTGGATTTTCCGGCACCATTTTCGCCGACCAGTGCATGCACTTCACCCTCGTACAGGTCCAGGTTGGCATCCTTCAACGCCTTAACGCCGGTAAATTCTTTTGTGATATGTTCCATTTTTAAGATCGGAGTCTGCATATCGTTACCTGCCTCTTTTTTTAATATTCGATGGTTTTCTGTATTTATGTTTCACAGTTTTGGATTTATTATAACCGTTTCTTCAAAAAAAATTTTCGATAGAACCTCTTTTTCTAAATAAAAAATCAGAAAAACCCGCTTTTTTTTGAAAAAAATGAAAAAATATTCAAAAAGTATTTGAATTATACTGACAGGTGTGCTATAATATGTAAATAGGATGCACTCGTGTATCCAAAATTATGAAATCATAAAAATGAGACGGAATAGAAAGGATGATTTTAGTATGCAGGAAAACATCTTAACCAACAATCAAAACGGAGAAATCAAGGTGAGCAACCAGGTTATTTCCGTAATTTCCGGAATGGCTGTGAACGAAATTGAAGGAGTTGCTGCACTGGCGGAAGATTCGGACAGCACCGTATATTCCAAAAAAATGCTTTCCCGCGGCATTTTTGTTGAAGTGAAAAATGATGAGCTTACTGTTACCTTAAACATCGTTGTAAAATATGGTTATCATATCAACGAAGTTGCAAGAGAAGTGCAGCTGAAAGTCAAAGATGCACTGGAAAATATGCTGGGCTTCCGCATCAAAACAGTGAATGTTATTGTGGCAGGTGTGGATTTTACCGAAGCAGACAAATAAGGGAAAAATTGGTATGAAAAGAAGAGAATTAAGAGAACACGCCTTTAAACTGATTTTTGCAGGCAGTGATGGGGCTCTCCCTGAGGGAGGGCTGGAATACTATCTTTCCGACAATGAAATTAAAGGGAAGGATGCACTGGCTCTTACAAAAAAAACAGAAGCAGTGTTCCAAAACATAGCTGCTATTGACGAAGCAATCCAAAACAATATCAAAGGGTATACCTTTGACCGTATTTCCAAAGTATCTCTTGCTGTGATGCGTCTTGCTGTGGCAGAGATTTTGTTTGATGAAGAAATTCCGGACGGAGTTGCCATTTCGGAAGCAATGGAAATTGTGGCAACCTATGAGGACGAAAAATCAAAGGCCTTTGTAAACGGTGTGTTAGGTGCCGTTTCCCGGGGAAAGTAAGGGCTATTTATGGATGTTTTAACCATTACAGAACTGAATTTATATATCAAGGGTATCATTGAGACCGACAAGTTGTTATCCAATGTGACCGTAAAGGGAGAAATTTCCAATTTTAAGCATCATTCCTCAGGGCATATGTATCTGTCTTTAAAGGATGACGGCGGTGTGATTCGTGCCGTGATGTTCCGCTACAGCGCCCAGAAGCTTCGTTTCCGTCCTGAAAACGGGATGCAGGTAGTGGTAAGCGGAAAGGTCTCTGTCTATGAGCGTGACGGTCAGTATCAGATTTACATTGAAGAGATGATGCCCGATGGCGTAGGTGCTTTGTATGTGGCGTATGAGCAGCTGAAAGCACAACTGGAGCAGGAGGGGCTTTTTTCTCCCCAGTATAAAAAACCAATTCCAAAATATCCTGAAACGATAGGTATTGTAACCTCGCCTACGGGAGCTGCTATCCGTGATATTTTAAATATTTTAAAGCGGCGGTTTCCCTATACAAAGGTGTACTTATATCCTGCATTGGTGCAGGGTGAGGGAGCGGCAGAGTCCATTGTGAAAGGACTTCGCTTTTTTGACGGTCGGGTAGACACGGTTATTACCGGCAGAGGCGGCGGTTCTATTGAAGATTTGTGGGCATTCAATGAAGAAATTGTTGCCCGTCAGATTTTTTCTATGAAAACGCCTGTGATTTCCGCTGTAGGACACGAAACGGATTTTACCATTGCCGATTTTGTGGCAGACAGACGGGTTCCCACTCCGTCGGCTGCGGCAGAAATTGCAGTCCCCTCCGGTCAGGAGCTTGGAAAATTTCTGAAAATAGTAGACGGAAGATTGTATTCTGCCCTGGTTGGCAAGCTGGAGTCCTCTCAAAAAGAACTGAAGCTGCTTTTGGAAAAAGAGGTGCTGAAAAATCCGTTGGCTGTTTACGATGTGAAGCGGATGCAAATTGATTCTTACTCGATGCAGATGGAAAATACCTATCGTAAGCTGATTCATTCCCAGCGAGAACGATTCGTGAGAAATGTGGCAAAGCTGGACGCACTCAGTCCTCTTAAGATACTGGAACGAGGCTATTCGGTAGCTTCGGACAGTGAGGGGAATCCTGCATCCAGTGTTTCGGCATTCCGGGTGGGCGATTCGGTTACAGTCACCATGTCTGACGGAGCTTTGAACTGTAACATTTTAGAGATTGAAGAGAAACAGTAGAGGAAGAAAAAATGGAAGAAAAGAAAATGACCTTTGAAGAAGGTATGAAGCGTTTGGAAGAAATTGTCTTAGGCTTGGAAAAAGGCTCGGTAGCTTTGGAGGATTCTATGGAGCTTTTCACCGAAGGAACGAAGCTTTCGGCAAAATTACAGAAAATTTTAGATGATGCAGAATCCAAAATCAAAATGATTACCGAAAAAAACGGAGAAGTTACTGCTGTGGATTTTGAAACGGCAGAGTAACGGGTGTTTGATATGAAAGAAAACCTGAAAAATAAGGCAAAACTGACAGAGGATTTTTTAATTTCAGAGCTGCAGCACTGCTCCGAAAGTGAAACTCTGAATGAAATCATGGAATATGCCGTGTTAAACGGCGGCAAACGGCTTCGGCCGGTGCTGTTACTCAGCAGCTACGAACTTTTTGAACCGGATTTCAAAAAAGCATTGCCCTATGCCGCGGCACTGGAAATGATACATTCCTATTCTTTGGTGCATGATGATTTGCCTGCCATGGATAATGACGATTTGCGACGGGGGAAACCCACTTGTCATAAACAATTTTCCGAATTTGGTGCAATTTTAGCAGGGGATGCACTTCTCAATCTGAGCTTTGAAACTATGCTGAAATATGCGGATACTTTTCCTTTGGAGCGCTCTCTTGCTGCAATGTCTTATATCGCCAAAGCAGCCGGTGCAAAAGGAATGTGTGCAGGGCAAATGTCGGATATGGAGCAGAGTGTTTCTGATTTTCAAAGTCTTTGTAAAATGTATCGCGGCAAAACGGGCGCATTGTTAAAAGCCAGTGTAGCAGCCGGTGGAATTTTAGGAGGTGCAACTGCCGCTACCATAGCATATCTGGAACAATTTGCTGATAAAATCGGTCTGATATTCCAGATAAAGGATGATGTGCTGGATGTTACAGCTGACGAAATCACACTGGGGAAACCCGTTTTGAGTGATGAAAAAAATGAGAAAATTACCTTTGTTTCGCAGTACGGCATCGAGGAGTGCAACAAGCTCATCGAAACCTATAAAAATGAAGCACTGGCTATACTGGAGGAACTGGAACAAAATCTTAACATAAGCGGTTCTGTTTTGTTTTTAAAGCAGCTCACCGTCTATATGGCAGAACGAAATCACTAAATTTAGGAGGACATAGCTTTGCATCCATTCGGAGAAATTTTTTCAAACGGTATCCTGGGCGCAACTTTTGTTTCTTGTTTGCTGGCACAACTCCTGAAAGTCCCGTTTCATTATCTGGAACATAAGGAATGGGATTTCACCCGTTGTATCGGGTCTGGAGGAATGCCAAGCTCCCATTCTTCTTCTGTTTGCACCCTTGCAACCTGTGTGGGGCTTCAGCAAGGGTTTTCAACCCCCTTGTTTGCTATCTCGTTTGTGTTTGCCATCATCGTAATGTATGATGCGGCAGGGGTACGAAAAGCAGCAGGAGAGCAAGCGAAAATTTTAAATCGTATCATCAAAAAATTTGAAAAGCAGGAATTTCACATAGACCAGGAGCTAAAAGAACTCATTGGTCACACCAAGCCCGAGGTTTTCGGAGGTGCACTTCTTGGGATTCTGCTTGGAATATTATTCAGTTTATAATCATTTACAATAAAATATGTGGCGCTGTATTCTAGTCAACTATGTATTATTGAAGACGGGCCTAAAAATCCGTTAAAGAGCATATCGATGAAGTTTCTTGTGTTTGCTTCGGACGCCCAGTCCGGGGTGGATGCTGGGAGTTAAGGTTATGGGGCAGCCGTTAATGGCATAGTGGCAAAAACCCTATTTCCGTGGAGACCTGTCCTCGTGGTCGGCAATTTCTGTGCCTTAATCGGCACAAGCTGCCTTCTACGGTTCAGGATTAAACCTGCAATTGCGGTATGAGATTCAGTTCGATTGCTGTGTGCAGAGTAGCTTGCCTTGAGTGGACATGAGGGGAGATTCGGATCAGGCTCTTGTTGGGGTAGGCCTCTCCAATGGGGCTATTGCCGGTTGAAACTCTTTCTGCAAAACAGGATTAAATAGTACAAATGTTGTATGGGAAAACCACTAGACAGAATAGAATCGAAGGATTGCAGTGCGGACTCAGTGGCGATCGAGTGCAGTAATCAGGCAACTTTATTGGAATCGCTTTCAAGAGAAATCGCTCCATTGGCGACAAGGAGTAGCGTTTCGGGAAATCCAACTCGACCTAAGCCGCAGAATTTACTTCGATTCTGCCACTTGTTTATTATAAATTGTAAAATGAATTTGTCCATACAATTTTCGCGAGTTAATTTTTTGCCATAATGTTCAAAAATACTCGTGAATACACCAAGTATTCACTCCGTTTTTTCACCATTCTTGCATAAAAATTTCCATCGCGAACCTTATATGTCCAACTTTATTTTACAATTTTTGTAGACATCTTAGCTTAAGCGATGGAATAACAAAGTTTATTTTATAATTTTGGGGACATCATAGTTCGGGTGTTTTGAGTGGTTGCGATTGTGTGTGAAATTGCTCGTGAATACACAAAGTATTCTCTGCGCTTTTCACCATTCTTACATAAAAAATTCCATCGCGAACCTTATATGTCCAACTTCATTTTACAATTTTTGTAGACATCTTAGCTTAAGTGATGAAATGACAAAGTTCACTTCAAAATTTTAGAAAATAAAGTAGAAAATGAAAGGTTCGTCGTCTTCGGCAAACCGTGAATAAAAAAAGAAACAGGAGGAAACAAGCAATGATTACCGCCATTTATTCCTTTTTATTACTTGGCTCTCTTCAGGGAATGGGAATCTGGATGCTGCTATGGATTGGCTGTATCGCTTTGTATTTTATTTTGTTTTCTCTCCTTCCCAAAAACCGCTCTCCAAAAGGCAGACTGTATTTATTGTTACACTATGGTGTTTCTGAGCTTGTGTTAGACGTTTTGTTTGGCATTTATTTGTGGCGGTTTCCGGCTCTTTTAGAGTATGGTTTTGGAATTACTTATGGTCTCATTTTGTTTGCCGTTTTCCTCTTTATCAGTGGAACAATCAGCACGATTTGCCGATATCGGGAAGAAAAAACGGTTACTGTTCAGGAGTAAATTATGGAAGTAAATAAACCGGAAACGGAAGAAATAAAAAAGCCCGCCCGAAAGCGAAAGCCGCTGAACTGGGCAGTCAAAATAACTATTATCACATTTTTCATTGCATTTTTTATGGGAATGTTCGCAGATGTTTTGTCTAAAAATCTGAGCTTTTTGCCCTCTCTTTTGGTACTCATTCTTATCATTTTGGTGGGGATTATTGCCGATATGGCAGGGATTGCCATTGCCACTGCAGATGAAAGAACCATCAATGCTATGGCGGCACGAAAAATGAGCGGTGCAAAGGAAGCGCTTGGATTTTTGCAGAATGCGGAAAAAGCAACCAGCATTTTTAACGATGTTATCGGAGATATTTCCGGTATCATCAGCGGTGCTACCGGTGCCACCATCGGGGTGTATTTGGTAACAATGCTGAAGGACTTTTTGCAAAAGGGAAATGCCCAACTGGGAGAGTTTCTGCTTCTCAGCTTACTTTCTGCATTGATTGCGGCGCTGACCGTTGGCGGAAAAGCCGCAGGAAAACGATATGCTATGAAAAATGCGGCAAAAATTGTATATTTAGTTGGAAAAATACAGCATTTTTTCAAAAATTTGAAATCAGTTTTCAAACGAAAATATTAAAACATCAGGAAAGGTAGAATATTATCGTGGAAAATCGGAACATACTTTCAACTCTTGAAACCTATCAGGATTTTAAAGCTCTGTCTATGGCAGAGTTGGAAGTGTTATGTTCTGAAATTCGTGAATTTTTAATCGAAAGTGTGTCGAAAACCGGAGGGCATCTGGCATCTAACTTAGGGGCAGTAGAGTTGACAGTGGCACTGCACCATGCCTTTTCGTTTCCGGAAGATAAAATTGTGTTTGATGTGGGACATCAGAGCTATGTTCATAAAATTCTTACCGGCAGAAAAAACGAATTTGAAAATCTTCGCAAATTAAATGGCTTGTCGGGCTTTCCCAAAAGCACGGAAAGTGAATTTGACGTGTTTCATTCCGGGCACAGCTCCAACTCTATTTCCGTAGCCTTGGGTTTAAAGCGTGGAATGGAGCATCAGGGGAACCACTCCCATGTGATTGCTATGATTGGAGATGGCGCGTTAACCGGTGGTATGGCGATTGAAGCAATGAATGATGCCGGCAGAGAAAAAAATAATATTATTGTTGTATTAAACGACAACGAAATGAGTATTTCCGAAAATGTGGGAAGCATTGCAAGGCACCTGGCGAAAATGCGGACAAGCCCCATCTACTTAAGAACCAAAGGAACGGTGTCCACCTTCTTTTCCAGGCTTCCCGTTGTGGGAAAGGGCTTATATAAAGCAATTTCTGCTTTTAAAGCAGCATTTCGCAATATGATTATCGGGGACAACATTTTTGAAGAACTTGGTTTTTATTATGCAGGTCCCTTTGACGGGCATAATTTAAAAGGTCTTTGCAAGGTGTTTGACCAGTTAAAAGATATTGATAAGCCTATGGTTATCCACGTGATGACAAAAAAAGGTAAGGGGTATACTCCGGCAGAGGAGCAACCGTCAATCTTCCACGGGGTAAAAGGGTTTGATATTGCCACCGGGCAGACTCCGAATGGAGGAATGAATTTTTCCCAAGCCTTTGGTGATGCGATGACCGAGCTTGCCGAAACCAATCCGAATTTGGTGGCTATTACTGCTGCCATGCCGGACGGTACAGGGCTTACGAAGTTTTCCAAACAGTTTCCCCGGCGGTATTACGACGTTGCCATTGCAGAGGCTCACGCCGCAGGGTTATCCGCCGGACTTGCGATTTCCGGAATGGTGCCTGTGTTCGCCGTATATTCCTCGTTTTTGCAAAGAGCGTATGACCAGCTTGTGACCGATGTCTGCGGTATGAATTTACATTGCGTGTTTGCAGTTGACCGTGCAGGTATTGTAGGGGAGGATGGGGAAACCCATCAGGGTGTTTTTGATATTTCTTATCTGACCTCCATGCCCAATATGACGGTGTATTCTCCGGCAACTTATCAGGATTTAAAAGAAATGCTTCGTGAGGCAGTGGAGGATATGCATTCTCCTTGTGCCATCCGTTATCCCAAAGGACAGGAAAACAGTGAAATCTGTGAGCTGGAGCAGCCTTATGAAAGGGGAAAAGCACAGATTTTATCCCAAGGGAAGGACGTGTCTATCCTTTGTGAGGGGTCTATGGTTTTTGAGGGGTTAAAAGCAGTTCGCCGTTTAAAAGAATGGGGAGTTTCTGCTGAGCTTGTTAATTTGCGCTATTTGAAGCCTTTGGATTTAGATACCATTTACTCCTCTCTTAAGAAAACCAAACGAGGCGTAGTAATGGAAAATGCCACCCGATACGGCAGTGTTCATTCCGCATTATGCGGGTATACCGATGTGCCGCTTTATTCAGTTTCTGTGCCGGATTGTTATGTTCCTCAGGGGAAGGTTTCTCAGCTTTTGGAACTGCTTGGTATGGATGGAGAGAGTGTAGCACAAAAAATTATGGAGGAATTTTTCCGTTGAAATTACGATTGGATGTAGCATTAACCGAACGAAATCTTGCTCCCTCACGGGAAAAAGCAAAAGCACTCATTATGGCAGGTCAGGTGTATGTAGACGGGCAGAAAGCTTATAAAGCAGGAGAAACCGTGGAAGAACATCAGACCATCACCGTGAAAGAGGAGTTTCCCTTTGTGTCCCGCGGCGGCTATAAGCTGGATAAAGGAGTCAAGGTATTCGGCATTGATTTAAAAGATAAAATTTGTGTAGATATCGGCGCTTCCACCGGTGGCTTTACCGATTGTATGCTGCAAAACGGTGCAAAAAAAGTGTATGCTGTGGATGTGGGCTACGGGCAACTGGACTGGAAGCTTCGCAGTGATGATAGAGTTGTGGTGCTGGAACGCACCAATGCCCGTTATTTAACTGAGAAAGAAATTCCGGAAAGACCGGACTTTTTATCTGCTGATGTGGCATTTATTTCCTTAAATACGGCACTTGCCACAGTAGTGGATTTGCTTTCTGAGACTGCCGAGCTGATGGTGCTGATTAAGCCACAATTTGAAGCAGGCAGAGAATTTGTGGGAAAAAAAGGTGTTGTCAAAGATAAGAAAGTTCATCACGATGTAATCGTTCGTGTCTGCGAGCAGATGATGGCAAAGGGACTTTCCCTCATAGATTTGGACTTTTCTCCCATTAAAGGACCTGAGGGCAATATCGAATATTTATTATATATGACAAAACGGCAGGAGCCGTCTATGGATTATCTTGCCAAGGCAAAAGAAATTACAGAACAGTCGCATACGACGTTGGATTAAGGTGTAGTATGAAAATTGGAATTGTGAGTCGAACCCCCAATCGGAATCCCGATTTAACCAAACAGTTGATTACGCTTTTGCATTCCCATCATGCAGAGGTGTATTTCCCTTGCGGTCAACCGGGAGGCGAGGAGGGAACCTATCTTCCGCTTCCTCTGTTTTACCAGACGGTAGAGCTGGTGATTGTGCTGGGGGGCGATGGCACTATGCTTCGGGTGGCACAGACAGCCTCCGATTACGGGCTTCCCATTTTAGGTATCAATTTCGGGAGAGTAGGCTTTCTGACCGATTTGGAGAAAGGCGATTTGAACGAAATTTCCTGCATTTTTTCGGGGGAATACACCTTGGACGAGCGGATGATGCTCACTGCCTCCGTCACCGAAAACGGGGAAGAAAAATATCGGTTTTCAGCACTCAATGAAATTGCACTGTCCCGTGGTAATTTTTCCAAAATGCTGGAAATGGACCTCTACGTGGATAACGGGCTTTGCACTCCCATTCGTGCAGACGGATTGATTGTGGCAACCCCCAGCGGCTCTACGGCATATTCTTTATCCGCCGGTGGTGCGGTAGTAGACCCCTCTGCGGAGGTGTTTGCGGTTACTCCCATTTGTCCCCACACACTGAATATCCGTCCCATGATTATCTGGAAAAACCGCACCATCTGTATCCGTCAGAGTAAGGAGGCAGAAAACGTGTCGTATCTCTCCTGTGACGGAAATGAAGCTGTGGTAATTTCACCGGGAATGGAAATCAACATCCGCATTGCGGAGAAAAAAACAAAACTCATTCGCATTGCAAACCGAAACTTCTATTCGGTATTGAAAGATAAATTGTAATATGAGGATATTTCAATGAAGAAAAGACGACAAGACGATTTAGTTTCACTCATTCATAACGAAAAAATCAGAACCCAGGAGGAGTTAACCGAACGGTTATCTCAATTGGGATATCCTGTGACACAGGCAACGGTTTCCCGTGATATAAAAGAGCTGAAAATCATAAAAACCACTGATGAAAACGGGGATATGTGCTACTGTATGCCAAAGTCGGATTTTTCGGCAGGTCAGGGAGGCACACATTTCGGCTTTTTCAAAAGCCTGGTACATTCGGTAGCGGTTTCTCTCAATATGATTGTCATTCATACAGCAGCAGGAATGGCGCAGGGAATTGCCGCTTCCATTGACCGGTTGGGAAGAGCCGATATATTAGGAACAATTGCCGGGGATGATACCATTATGGTGGTGTGCCGCAGTGCAGAAGAAAGTAAGTCTGTGGCAGATTATTTAAAAACACACTTGTAGAATTTTTTGGAAAGGGATGCCTTTTGGCGCATCGGAACAAGGCTATGCTCACCACTTTACTCATTAAAAATTTAGCGGTTATCCGAGAGATAGAGGTTTCCTTTGAGGGTGGACTCACTGTGTTGACCGGGGAAACCGGTGCCGGAAAATCCATTCTGATGGATGCACTTCAGGCAATTATGGGTGGTCGTGTATCCAAGGACAGTATCCGTAGCGGCGAAAAATCCGCTCTGGTGCAGGCAGCCTTTTATTTTCCAGAGGAAAAAGCAGTTTCCTCCGGTCTTTTCCCTTATCTGGAGGACGGTTCCTTAGTTTTGTCCCGGGAAATTTTTCGTGATGGCAGAAACACCGTGAAAATAAACGGCAATCTTTCCAACACGGCAATGCTTCGGGGAATCTCTGCCTATTTAATCAGCATCCATTCTCAAAATGATAATCAGATTTTATTCCAGAAAGAGCTTCATTACCGTTTTCTCGACTCCTATGCAAAAAACGGAGAATTGTTTCAAAAATACAGCGAATGTTATGAAGCATACCAAAAAATTTCAGCGGAAATGGCACAGCTTCAGTCCAAAGAGGAGCAAGATAACGGGCGGATTGATTACTTGAAATTTGTGATTTCCGACATTGAAAATGCAAAGCTTTTGCCCGACGAGGAAGAAACTCTGAAGCAGGGAAAGGCGTCACTGAAAAACAAAGAAAAAAATCAGAAAAATAAAGAAAGTGCAACTTGTGCACTCTATGAAAATGAGCAAAGCGCATATTACTATGTGTCGGTAGCCTTGGAAGCAACCGCGCAAATGGACGGGATGGAAGAACTTGCCGACCGTTTGGAAACCATGAAAAACGAAATTTACGAAATCTCGGAATCCATTCGTAAAAAAGCACAGGATTTTGAGGGAGAATACCAGAATCTCGATGAAATTGAAGATAGATTAGCAGAAATTTACCGTTTGAAACAAAAATACGGCGGTACTTTTGATGGCATTTTTTCTTATTTGGAAAAAGCAAAGGCAGAACTCTCCTTTATCGAGCATAGAGAGAGTCGGATAGAAGAATTAACCGGAAAAAAAGGAGAAATCCATCGGGAATTAACCCGTTTGGCTCAACTGCTCACCCAAAGCCGTCAACAAGCCGCAGGAGAGCTTTCCTGCCGCCTGGAGGAGGAGCTTCACGAACTGATGATGCCCAATGCTGTCTTTTCCATTCGGTTAAACCCTGAAGTTGAGTTTCGCTCATACGGAGCGGAGCAGGTAGAATTTCTATTTTCCGCCAATGCGGGAATGGAGGCAGCACCACTGTCTAAAATTGCCTCCGGTGGTGAAATTTCCCGTGTGAATTTAGCGTTGAAATCAGTGCTTCGCGGAATCGACCCTGCCTGTGCCTTTGTTTTTGACGAAATTGATACAGGCTTAAGCGGCAGAGCGGCACAAAAAACCGGAGAAAAAATGTATACCATTGCACGGGATTCTCAAGTGCTGTGTGTGACCCATTTGCCACAGATTGCGGCAATGGCAGACAACCATTTTCTGGTGTCAAAAGAAGAAACCAAAAATGATACACAAACCACAGTCAGCCCTATTTTGGGCGAAGAAAGAGCCGAAGAACTGGCTCGTATGATTAGCGGTGTGGCGGTAACAGAATTAACCCGTCAGAATGCAAAAGAAATTTTGACTCTGGCACAAAACTTTAAAACAGGAGTGTTAGAATGAAAGTAACGGGAAGTGTTGTAAAGCGCTTGGACGACCATAAAATTTTAGTGGAAATTATCAGGACATCTGCTTGTGGCGGTAATTGTCACAGCTGTGGCAGCTGCACGGGAAATCAGTCTCAGATTATGGCACGGTGTACCGAACCGGTGGAGGTTGGAGACCGGGTTAGCATTGAAATGTCCTCCAACCGTTACTTTTTATTATCCTTTTTGGTGTTTTTATTGCCTCTTATGGTGATTGTGGCAAGCTATCTTTTGTTACATCGCTGGATTGGGGAATCAGCCTCCTCTTTGGGAGCAGTTCTCATAGGAGTGATATCCTTTTTGGCGATTGTGCTTGGGATGCGGAAGTTGAAAATACCAAAAGCAGAGAAATTGTGAGGAATATGATGAAACGAATGACTGTATTTGCAGGGCATTACGGAAGCGGAAAAACCACCGCTGCAGTTGCCTATGCCAAAAAATTAAGAGAACAACACGAAAAAGTTATGATTGTGGATATTGATTTAATCAATCCCTATTATCGCACCAAGGATGCACAGGATGAACTGGATGCCCTTGGGATATCCGTAATATCACCAACCTATGCCAACACCAATATTGAAACGCCTTCTGTTCCGGCGCAGGTGATGGCAGCATTCAGTAAGAAAGACACCTATGTGGTATTCGATGCGGCAGGGGATGATGACGGTGCAGTTGTGCTAAGTCGTTTTTTTGTAGAGTTTTCACAAGAAGATTACGATTTTTTTCTGGTGGTTAATACAAAAAGACCCTTGACGAAGGATAAAGAAAGTATTATAATATATAAAGATGATATTGAACGGGCTTCCCGTATGCAGTTTACCGCCCTGGTGAATGCCACCAATTTGTCTTATGAAACTACTGTTTCGGATATCCTGGAGGGAGAGGAAATTGTAAATGAGGTAGCAGAGGAAACCAATCTTCCCAATCGGTATACCTTTGTTTGGAGTAAGCTTACAAATCATTTGCCCGAAGCATTGAAAGAAAAGGCAATCAGCGTGGAGTTGTTCCACAAAAAGCCCTGGGAATTATAACTATTTTGTAAAAATTTGTTTTTTTGATAAAAGCCCGGTTGAAACAACCGGAGAAGAAAGGAAAAGAGTTACTATGGCAAAAGTTACATTTAACGAAAATGCTTGTAAAGGCTGTTATCTTTGTGTGGATGTTTGTCCCAAAAAGATTATTAAAAAAGCCACCGACCGCCTGAATGTAAAAGGCTTTAACCCGGTGGAAGTTACCGAGCAGGACAAGTGTATTGGCTGTGCATTCTGTGCAACCATGTGTCCTGATGTGGTGATTACGGTTGAAAAATAAGAAGGAAAGGAAGTAGATTACCAATGAGTGAAAAAGTGTTAATGAAAGGGAACGAAGCCATTGCTGAAGCGGCAATCCGCAGCGGATGTAAATTGTTCTTCGGTTATCCCATTACTCCTCAGACTGAGGTTTCCGCTTATATGTCCAAAAGAATGCCTCAGGTGGATGGACTCTATTTACAGGCAGAAAGTGAAGTTGCGGCAATCAATATGGTATACGGTGCAGCAGCAACCGGTGCCAGAGCGATGACTTCTTCCTCCAGCCCCGGAATCAGCTTAAAACAGGAAGGGCTTTCCTACATAGCAGGTGCAGATCTTCCTTGTGTTATTATCAATATTGTGCGTGGCGGCCCCGGTCTTGGCGGAATTCAGCCGGCACAGTCTGATTATTTTCAGGCAACCAAGGGTGGCGGTCACGGGGATTATAACTTAGTTGTTTTAGCACCCTCCACCATTCAGGAATGTGTGGATTTGACCTATAAAGCATTTGATATTGCAGACCAGTATCGTGTTCCCGTAATGATTATGGGGGACGGTATGCTGGGTCAGATGATGGAGCCGGTTTCTTTCCCCGCGCATGATGATTCTGTGACCTTTGATAAATCCTGGGCTTGTAATACCACTGGTATGAAGCGTAAGAAAAATATCGTTAACTCTTTATATATCAATCCCGATGAACTGGAAAATTTAGTTTGGGAACGTCAGAAGCGTTACGATTTAATCACCGAGAAAGAAACCCGTGCAGAAAGCTTCTTCTGTGAAGATGCGGATATCGTGCTGGTTGCATACGGCACCATTGCCAGAGTGGCAATGAATGCTGTGAAAAAAGCAAGAGCAATGGGCATTAAGGCTGGTTTGATCCGTCCCATTACTCTGTGGCCGTTCCCGGAACAGGAAATTGCCAATGTTGCGAAAACTGCTAAGAGCTTCTTAAGCGTGGAAATGAGCACCGGTCAGATGGTTTACGACGTGAAGCTGGCTGTGAACGGCAAATGCCCCGTAGAATTTTACGGCAGAACCGGCGGTGTAGTTCCCGTGCCTCAGGAAATTCTGGACAAAATTGTTGAAATGTCCAAAAAGCTGTAAGAGGGAGGAGAAAGAAAGATGAGTATTGTATTTGAAAAACCTCACGCACTGTCTGATGTGGGCTTTCACTATTGCCCGGGTTGTACCCATGGCATTGTGCATCGTCTGGTGGCAGAAGTGCTGGATGAATTAAAATTAGAAGGAGAAGCAGTTGGCATTGCATCGGTTGGTTGCTCCGTTTTCTCCTACAATTATTTTGAATGTGATATGGTGCAGGCGGCACACGGTCGTGCTCCTGCCGTTGCAACCGGCGTAAAACGTGCAAATCCCGACAAAGTGGTATTCACCTATCAGGGTGACGGTGATTTGCTTGCAATCGGTACTGCAGAAACCATTCATGCTGCAACCAGAGGGGAAAATATCACCGTAGTATTTATCAATAACTGTATTTACGGGATGACCGGCGGTCAGATGGCTCCTACCTCCCTGGTTGGTCAGGTAACTCAGACCACTCCCTATGGCAGAAAAACTGAAACTCAGGGTTGGCCTATCAACGGTTGTGAACTGGTGTCTCAGCTGGAGGGGACTGCTTTAGCACAGAGAGTTGCCGTAAATAATGTAAAAAATATCCGCGAAGCAAAAGCGGCAATCAAAAAAGCATTTACCTATCAGACCGAGAAAAAAGGATTCACTTTTGTAGAAGTGCTTTCCACTTGTCCCACCAACTGGGGTCTTTCTCCTCAGGAATCCTTAAAATGGATGGAAGAAAATATGATGCCTCAGTATCCCTTGGGCGTTTATAAAGATAAAGGAGCGAAAGGAGACGAATAGTATGCAAAAAGAATTTATTATTTCCGGCTTTGGCGGTCAGGGAATTCTTTTCATCGGAAAGCTCCTGGCATACACCGGCATGAAAAATAACTACGAGGTATCCTGGCTTCCGTCGTATGGTCCGGAAATGCGTGGCGGTACTGCAAGCTGTAATGTCATTATCTCCGATGATGCCATCGGTTCTCCCTTAGTAACCGAAGCAACCGAAGTGATCGCAATGAACGGCCCCTCTTTTGTTAAATTTGAAAAAAGTGTGGCACCGGGCGGAACGATGTATTACGACAGCTCCTTGGTAACGCCCAATCCCACCCGTGATGACATCAAATATATTGGTGTGGAAGCAACAAAATTAGCAACCGAAATGGGCATGGGAAAATTGGCAAATATGTTCTTAATCGGTAAGGTGTTAAAAGAATCCGGAGTATTTGAGCTGGATGTGGTTTTTGAAGCATTAAAAGGATTGGTTCCTGCAAAGAAACCGGAGCTTTACGATTTAAATAAAAAAGCCATTGAAGCAGGCGCAAACTTGTAATTTTTAAAATCTATGATTCAGCGGAGGGAGATTCCTTCCGCTGAATTTTGTAAAAAGCGAGGCAACATTATGAATTTTGTTTCAGAAAACTTAGCAGTGAATGAGCGTGGGCATCTCACCGTGGGCGGAGTAGATGTAATGGATTTAAAAGAAAAATACGGTACTCCCCTTTATGTGATGGATGAGGATATGATTCGATCCCATCTTCGTACCTATCGTGAGGCACTGAATACCTATTACAACGGGAACGGACTTTGCCAGTTTGCTTCCAAAGCCTTTTGCACCAAATATATGTGCAATCTTGTGGCAGAGGAGGGGTTAGGGCTGGATGTGGTGTCCGGCGGCGAGCTGTATACTGCACTTTCGGCAAATTTCCCGGCAGATAAAATTTGTTTCCACGGCAACAACAAAACCAAGGATGAGCTGACCTTTGCCATCGGGCATAATGTGGGGACAATTGTGATAGACAATATCTACGAGCTGGAACAAGTGAATCATATTGCCTCTGATATGGGGAAAATTCAGAATGTGATTTTCCGAATCAAACCCGGTATTGACGCCCATACCCACGATTTTATCATGACGGGGCAAATTGATTCTAAATTTGGCTTTGCATTAGAGACAGGGGAGGCGCTTTCTGCCGTTTCTTTGGTAAAAGAGAAGAAACATCTTTGTTATCAAGGACTTCATTGTCATATTGGTTCTCAGATTTTTGATGTAAAACCGTTTTGTGAAGCTGCCAGAGTAATGATGGCATTTATCAAGGAAATCAAAGACAAAACCGGTCTTGTCACCGAAGAACTGGATTTAGGCGGAGGCTTCGGTATCCGCTATGTAGAATCTGATGACCCTATTGCTTACGATAAATATATCAAGGCAGTATCCAGGGAGGTTAAGGCACAAGCGGAAATGCTGGGCGTGAAAATCCCTAAAATCCTGATGGAGCCGGGACGCTCCGTTGTAGCACCTGCCGGTATTACCGTGTATGAAGTGGGATGTGTGAAAGAAATTCCCAATGTTCGCACCTATGTTTCAGTTGATGGTGGTATGGCGGACAATCCTCGTTATATTATGTATGGAGCAGAATATTCTGCTGTGTTAGCCAATAAAGCCGGGGAAGCTGCAGAATGTACCTACACGGTTGCAGGCAAATGCTGTGAATCGGGAGACATTTTAATCGAGCAGGCAAAGCTTCCCAAGGTCGAAGTAGGAGATACCCTATGTGTTCTTTCAACGGGGGCTTATAACTATTCCATGGCATCCAACTATAATCGGATTCCCAGACCGGCCGTGGTAATGGTATCCGGCGGTCAGGATAAGCTTATTGTCAAGCGGGAAACTTATGAAGATTTAATCAGAAATGATTTATAATTTTTGGAAAATTAAATCATACTATAAGATAGAAAGAAGGTTATCAAAATGGAAGTGAAAAATTTTAAAGAAGATGTTTTAGAGGCAAACCTTCCCGTACTGGTAGACTTTTATGCAGATTGGTGCGGGCCTTGCAAAATGGTAGCACCGGTTCTGGAAGAGCTGGAAGCTGAATTTGGTGACAAGCTGAAAATTGTAAAAATCAATGTGGACAAAGAAACCGAGCTGGCACAGCAGTTCCGCGTGGTAACGATTCCCACTATGATGATTTTTGAAAACGGAGAGCTTCGGGATTCCTTTGTTGGCTACCGTTCCAAAGAAGAATTGGTTGAACTGTTAGGTTTATAACAATTAAAAAATGCTGAATGCACCTTGCATTCAGCATTTTTTTTTACTTTTCCTTGGAGGAAAAAAGAAGTGCGAAAAGGTATCCGAAAAAAATTGCAGCACTGATTCCGGCAGCGCAGGCAGTTAATCCACCGGAAATAACTCCCAGAAGCCCTTTTTCACCGATGCCTTTGATGACACCGTTGGCAAGGGCATTGCCAAAGCCTGTCAGGGGTACGGTTGCCCCTGCGCCGAACAATTCCACCAAAGGATTGTAAAGCCCTAAAAAGGTCAGTACCACACCGGTAGTCACATAAAGTACTAAAATTCTTGCCGGAGTCATTTTGGTAAAATCAATCAAAAGCTGTGCAACGGCACATAAAAATCCGCCAAATAAAAACGCATTCAGATATGGCATCATTGTGGTTGACTCCTTTCTGCTTCAATTTGTAACAGATGGGCGATGGCGGGAATGGTTTCTCCTTGCAGAGAGCTGGTAGGCGACATTAACGCCCCCGTGGCTAAAAAAAGAATCTTTTTCAGCTCTTTATTTCTCATTTTTTTGAAAATATAGGAGTTTAAAACCGAGGCACTGCATCCGCAGCCGGAGCCTCCGGCATGAGTATCCTGAGCTTCATCGTCAAATATGAGACAGCCGCAATCCTCTAAATTGTCTATTGCTTCGATGCCGTTGTCCCTGAGTAAGCCGTGCAGAAGCTTTTTTCCTACATTTCCCAAGTCTCCCGTGAGAATCATGTCATAGTTGCTGGGCGATGTGCCGGTATCTTCAAAAAAAGCCAGCAGGGTATCGCAGGCAGCAGGTGCCATAGCAGCACCCATATTGTTTAGGTCTGTAATCCCTGCATCCACCACTTTCCCGGGGGTGGCATAGGTGATATAAGGGCCATCCCCTTGTAAAGACAGGACACAAGCTCCGGAACCTGTCACTGTCCACTGTGCAGTGGGAGGGCGCTGACCGCCATATTCCAACGGAAAACGGAATTGGCGCTCTGCCGAGCAAAAATGGCTGGATGTGGCACACAGTGCATGGTCACAAAAACCGCCGTCTACACAGACTGACCCCATCAACAGACTTTCTGCCATAGTGGAGCAAGCGCCGTAAAGTCCTAAAAATGGGATTTGAAGGGTTCTTAAGGCATAGTTTGTAGAAATACACTGATTCATTAAATCACCGCCAAAAAAACACTGAATTTGCTCATTTTTTAAACCCGCCTGCTCAATTGCACCCAAAGAGGCAGATTCAATCAGCTTGCTTTCTGCCTTTTCCCAGGAATCCTCTCCGAAATGTCCTTCGCCGATGGATAAGTCAAACCAATCCTTCAAAGGCCCCTGACTCTCTTTTTCACCAACCACCGAGTAAAATCCGTTTACCGAGGGGCGGGATGGAAAATAAAGCGTTCTGTTGCCGATTCGTTTCCTCATAAGGGAGCACCGCCTTTCAAGAGATAATAAATCAATCCGCAGATAATGGAGGAAGAAATGCCGTATACAATAACAGGTCCGGCAATGACAAACATTTTTGCTCCTACACCTAAGATAAATCCCTCATTTTTAAATTCCATTGCCGGGGAAACAATGGCATTGGCAAAGCCCGTGATGGGAACAATGGTTCCGGCACCGGCTCGTTTTGCCAATCTGTCAAATAATCCCAATCCTGTAAAGAGACCGCTTAAAAAAATCAGTGTCATAGAGGTGACACAGCCGGCATCTTCTTTAGAAAGCCCCATGTCTTTTGCAGTTGTGAGGATGAACTGCCCCAGCACACAAATGAGTCCGCCAACGGTAAATGCCCAGATTAAGTTTTTTACCCACGGGCTTTTTTCATGCTGAGATACAATCCTCTGATATTCCTTTTTGGAAAAGTTTTTCATAAAAACACCGCCTTTTTATTATAGTTTGAGAAAAATTTCAAAAAAGTATAAGAGTCACTTTTTTGAAAAAAATCCATAAAATAGTAAAAAAGGAGGTGATTTTTATGATTATTAAAAGACGAGGAAGAAAAACCGCTCCCAGCTATGTCGGAAAATCGCTCCATTCAGTAAGGGTTGATAAAAATATTCCGCATTCTCAGGAAGCAAAGCTTCTTCTGATGCTTCAAAAGCTAATCAGACCAACAGCTAAGCCACAAAAAAACAGTCTTTATTATCAAAAGCTTTATGAAAATTTAACCGAATTGCAACAAAAAAATCTGATTGACAAAATTGCCAATCAGATTCTATTTGCACATCGTTCTATTGTAGCGCAAATCTTTTCCAATCTTAGAGCTTTTTCAGTGGATTTCAGTCAACAAACAGAAGTGGTATACCGAAAACAACTGCTCAAAGGAAATGCTTAAGGCTGAAATATCACTTTTTTGTAATAGTCTAAGGTTTTCGGGCGAAAGTCGCTTTGGGTCAGAAAGTACCGTTCACAGACATTTCCAAACTCGTTTATCACCGATGCATCCAAGCGGAAGGACAAAAAGCTTTTGATGTCTGAATCCAGAATGAAATTGATTGCATTTAAAGCTGCCGGTGAAATTTTTAAAATAGTCCGTTCCTCACCGGGGGAGCATTTTTTACATAAGATACCACCGTCTAACACATTAAAGTAACAATAGGGTTCTTCCTCTAATTCTGCACCGCAGTCCATACATTCAAAGGTGTGGGGTGTAAAGCCTTCAATGTCACAGATTTTCAGCTCATAAGCACCTTTTAGCTGGGAGGCGGGAACTGTTTTTTTGTTTAAGGCAAAGAGGGTATTCAACGTGAGACGCAAAAGCGGTTCATTGGATTGATGCTCCATAGCAATGTTGCCCAATACATCTAAAATGTAGAATCCAAGTGCAAGATCGGTCAAATCGTTTTTGATATCCAAAAAGGAATGGATGATATTTGCCTCCCGAAGGTTGTAATAATCACCTTTTTGGGAGAGGGTAAACTCGGAATATAAAAAGGGCTTTGCTCCCGACAGCTCTTTCCGTTTCAGACTTTTGATTCCGGATGCCTTTGCATTTAAAAGACCCATGGAATCAGTCATAATCGTGAGCATTTTATCGGCTTCGTTAAAGTCAGTCTCCTTGACAATGAGACCTTTTACTGTAATAAAATCCATAAATTAACCCTATTTTTCTGTTGATTTTTTAGAAAATGAAATCTTATTTTCGCTGTGGTTTGCCAGCCGTTTCAGATTTTCTTTATGACGGATATACATAGATGCCGTCAATATTACCAGTAACACCAGTTTTAAGGGGTTGGGGTCAAAGAATAAAAAGAGAATGATGCTGGAGGTACTCCCTGCCAGCGACCCAACCGAAACATAACGGGTGAGTGCAATGGTGGAAACTCCGATGATCAGCACAAACAGCCCGAGCAGGGGATTGAGGCAAAAGCAAGCACCCAGTGAGGTGGCTACCCCTTTTCCGCCTTTAAATCCGAAAAAGACAGGGAAATTATGCCCCACAACTGCAGCGGCAGCTGCCACATAGGAAATGGATGCATTTTTTGTGATTCCAAGCACAACCCAGTAAGCAATCACAGCTTTAAACGTGTCAAACAGCAAGACAAAAATAGCAGGACCTTTTCCCAGAACACGCAGGGTGTTGGTGGTACCGGCGTTTTTACTGCCGTGTTCTCGCACATCAATTTTGTAAAACAGCTTGCCAATGATAATAGAAAAATTCAGACTTCCCAGCAGGTAGCCTAAAATGGCAAAAATGATGAATCCGATATTGAACATAGTCTCCTCCTGATATGTTGGACATAAATTCCTTACAGTTTTTTCTTTTCGTTTCGTTCACGGATGTAAAATTTGATGGGAGTTCCGGTGAAATCAAAAGCATTTCGCAGTTGATTTTCCAGATAGCGTTCATAAGAAAAGTGCATCAGCCTGGTATCGTTGACAAAAATAACAAACTGGGGCGGATTGGAAGCAGATTGCACACCATACAGAATTTTTAAGCGTCTGCCCTTGTCGGTTGGCGGCTGCACTCTTGCGGTTGCATCTGCAATCAGGTCGTTTAACATACCCGTGGTAACACGGCGGTTTCTGTTTTCGTTTACTGTTTTTAACATGGGGAAAATCGTATCAATTCGCTGACCGGTTTTTGCCGAAATAAAGAGGGTGGGAGCATACATCATATAGGAGAAGCCTTCCTTGATTTCCAGCTTCATACGGTCCATGGTTTTATCGTCTTTATCAATAATATCCCATTTGTTTATTACAAAGATGGAGGCTTTTCCTTCGTTGTGGGCATAGCCGGCAATTTTGGTATCCTGTTCGGTAACACCCTCGGTGCCGTCTAACATAATCAGACAGATATCTGCACGTTCAATGGCTGCATAAGAACGAAGCACTGAGTATTTTTCCACGGCTTCATTCACCCTGCTTTTTTTTCGGATGCCTGCTGTGTCGATAAACAGATATTTCTGACCGTCTTTTTCCACATACGTATCAATGGCATCACGGGTGGTACCGGGAACGTTGCTCACAATCAACCGTTCTTCACCTAACAGGCGGTTAATGAGAGAAGATTTTCCTGCATTGGGTTTTCCAATGACTGCAATTTTTAATACATCTTCTTCCTCGTCGGATTCGTCAGCTTTCGGGAAGTTCTCTACTACCAAATCCAACAAGTCTCCAATGCCCATTCCCTGAATCGCCGAAATTGCTACCGGGTCACCCAAGCCCAGATTATAAAATTCGTAAAACTCCATCGGGGGGTCTCCGGGGGTGTCGCATTTGTTACAAGCTAAAATGATGGGTTTCTTGGAGCGCATCAGCATAGCTGCCACTTCATAATCGGTAGCGGTAACTCCGCATCTTACATCGGTTAAGAAAATCAGCACATCTGCGGTTTCGATTGCCGCTTCTGCCTGCCGTTTCATCATAGCAGTGATTTCATCCTCGGAATCCGGCTCAATCCCACCGGTGTCAATGAGCAGAAAGCTGTAGCTCAGCCAATCTGCTTCGCTGATAATACGGTCACGGGTTACTCCGGGAGTATCCTCTACAATGGAAATTCTTTTTCCGGTGATTCGGTTAAACAACTGTGATTTTCCCACATTGGGACGCCCTACAATTGCAACAATAGGTTTTGCCATATTTATCTACCTCATTTCTATTGGCGTTTACAGGCAGAGTGCATCTAAAAAGCTTTTACCGTCATTTTCGTTGAGAATGACTTCGCACCCCAGTGCCTTTTCTATATCGGAAATTGTTTTATCATCTAAGGTCAGGTCTCCCTCCGCGCGCAAAATAGAGGAGGGGAGCATCAGATATTCCATCTTCTTTCCTTTGAGCTGACCGATAATATCGCTTGCAGTCAGTAACCCGGCTACTGTGATTTTATTCCCGAAAAATTTGTTTTTAATCGGGATAACTTCCAAATCTGCTTTAAATTTTTCGTTGAACCGTTCTACCAGACGGGACAGGGTGGGATGTGCGGCAACTGAGACTGCAACCGTTTTCGGAAGTACCGCTTTTGGTTTCCGTTTTGCGAAGGAAAGGTTAAATTCCTTTACAAAGGAGGAAAGAAGCCCCACTCCGTTTTCAATTTGGGGAAAATCGTCATAATATGCGGCAGAGGGGAGCGGAATTTCTCCTTTTACAAAAAATTCGTCTGCCGGATAGACAAAGCGGGTTCCGATTTCCCGGTATGCACGGTTTGAAATTTTATGAATCTGCTTGATTACTTTTTCACAATCCTCTTTGGTAAAGGGTTCAATCTGGGTTAATCCCTCACGAAATTGGGTTAATCCGATGGGTACAACCGACACGCTGTTGACTCCCGCATCGTATAAATCGGCAAGGGACTTGTCCAGCTCCTCACCGTCATTCCAGCCTTTACAAAGCACAATCTGCGCGTTTACTGTGATGCCGTTATCCAAAAGATAACAGATTTTTTCCAAAATTCCACCGGCATTTTTATTGTGGAGCATTTTGATTCGCAAATCGTCATTTGTGGTATGGACTGAAATATTGACGGGAGAAAGGCGCATTCTTACGATGTTTTCAATTTCTTCCTTTTTCATATTGGTTAAGGTAACGTAATTTCCCGTTAAGAAAGAAAGACGGGAATCGTCATCCTTAAAATAAAGAGGCTTTCTCATTCCTTTCGGAAGCTGGTCAATAAAGCAAAAAATGCATTTATTCCGACAGCTTTTGGGATTCTCGATAAAGGGACGGTCGTTGATGATGCCTAAGTCCTCGTATTGATTGCAAACTGTAACGGTTTTAGTTTGGCAGTTTCTTATATAAGTTACCGTAACCTGCTCGTTACAAATTAAAAAGCCATACATCAACCCGTCTGTCACTTCTTCGCCGTTGATATGGGTAATGATATCCCCGGGCAGAAGTCCGGCGGCTTTTGCCGGGCTGTTTTCTTTTACACCGTCCACATAATACATAACAAATTCCTCGACTTTTTCTGACTTGAGTTTTCACATTCCTACAAATTTTTCTGCTAAAAACTTCATAGGAGCACGAAAGCTTCCGGTTTTAAAAAAAGCGGGGGCATAAAGCTCCCCGCTTCTTATAAGGCATTAACCCATTTTAATTACTTCTACACCTTTGTAGAAACCGCAAGATTTGCATACTCTGTGCGGCAGTGTCAGTTCCTGACAGTTGGGACATTTCACAAGACCCGGAGCGCTTAATTTCCAGTTTGCTCTTCTTTTGTTTTTTCTAGCATGGGAGACTTTTCTCTTTGGTACAGCCATGTTTCACACCTCCTGCGAGTTTTACTCTATTTTTGAATATTTTTACAATGTTAGTTGCAACTGCGGATTACTTTAATAATTCCTTTAATTTCAGTAATCTGGGATCAATCTCCGTGTCGTCACAGTTACAGTTTGTTTCGTTGCGGTTACAGCCGCAAACGCTGCAAAGACCCTTGCAATCGGATTTACAAAGCTGTTGGTCCAAGGTAACGGCAAAAATGCATTTGTAGATTGCTTCAGTCAATAGCACAGTGTTATGTTGATAGGGGATAAATTCATCAGCCTCTAAGCCAGAATCCTCCCGGGCAATGGTGTCCTCCATCGGGATGGTGAACGCTTTGGAAAAAGGCTCCAGGCAACGGTCGCAGCTTAAATTTAAGGTAAAGGAAAGAGTTCCTTTTAAAAATGAGTTGCCTGCGTGATTTGTGATAGTTCCCGTTAACGTAACTGGTGTTTCTAAGGAAAGGCTTTGGTCAAACTCCAAAAAAGCTTCTTTGGGATATTCTTTGGAAACCGCTAATTCCATTCCTTCGGACTTCACAATGCCGGATAGGTCAATCATCAATTCTGGTTGTTCTGTCATAGATAAGACCTCCCTTTTCAGATATATGGTTCTGAACACCTTGCAAACCGCCCGAAATCCTGACAAATTACCATAATTTCGGACAATCATATAATATAATACATAATCTTTGGCAATTTGTCAAGATGTTTTTTTAAAAAAACCAAAAAAATTCGGGAATTTTTATACTAATTTTTGGGTTTCCAGAGCAATCATCAATTCTTCGTTTGTGGGGATAACCAAAGTTTTTACTTTTGCTCCGTCTGCAGTGATATCTACAGTGCCGCGGGTGTTATTTTTGTCTTTGTTGATTTCGATGCCCATAAAGCCTAATTTGGAAGCAACCTTTTCTCTTAACTCTGCATCGTTTTCTCCGATGCCTGCAGTGAATACCAGTGCATCGATACCGCCCATTGCAGCTGCATAAGTGCCAATATATTTCTGCACACCGTAAGCAAAAATATCCAGAGCAATCTGCGCTCTTTCGTTGCCTTCGTCTGCTGCCTTGCTCAAATCTCTGAAGTCGGAGGAAATGCCGGAAATACCCAGAGCACCGGATTCTTTATTTAAGATGCTCAGCACCTTGCTTACGGGAATGTTTTCTTTGTTTGCAATAAATTCAACAATTGCAGGGTCAATGTCACCGGAACGGGTACCCATCATAATTCCTGCTAAGGGGGTGAAGCCCATAGAGGTGTCAATAGATTTTCCACCGTCAACAGCAGTGATAGAGGAACCGTTTCCTAAGTGACAGGTTACAATTTTTAATTCTTCAATCGGCTTGCCCAGATATTCCGCAGCTTTCATGCTGACATATTTGTGGCTGGTGCCGTGGAATCCGTATCTTCTGATTTTGTAGTCTTCGTAGAATTTGTACGGAATTGCATACAAATAAGATTTTTTCGGCATAGTCTGATGGAATGCGGTATCAAACACCCCAACCTGGGGTACACCGGGCATAATTTTTGCACAGGCTTCAATTCCGGTAATGTTGGGGGGATTGTGTAAGGGTGCAAGCTCGATACAGTCGTTTAATGCTTTCATTACTGCTTCGGTAATCAGAGCAGAGCCGGAGAATGCTTCGCCGCCGTGAACCACACGGTGACCAACAGCGTTGATTTCATCCATAGAGGCAATTACGCCCATATCTTTATCGGTTAAAGAATCTAAAACTGCTTGAATTGCATCGCCGTGGTCGTTTAAGGGTAATTCCTTCTGGAATTTTTCACCGTCTTTGGAGTGGGTCAGTCTGCCGTCAATGCCGATTCTTTCGCAAAGACCTTTTGCCATAACGGACTGGTCGTCCATATTGATAAGCTGGTATTTCAAAGAAGAACTACCTGCATTGATTACTAAAATTTTCATAACATCAGTTCCTTTCTTATTCTCTAAAAATTATTTCTTTGCCTGAGCCTGAACACAAGTGATGGCAACCACACCAACAATATCTTCTGCACTGCATCCGCGGGACAGGTCGTTGATGGGAGCGGCAATTCCCTGAGTTACAGGGCCGTAAGCTTCTGCTTTTGCCAGCCTTTGAACTAATTTGTAGCCAATGTTTCCGGCATCCAGGTCGGGGAAGCACAGTACATTCGCTTTTCCGGCAACATCGCTGTCGGGTGCTTTGGAAGAACCAACTTCTGGTACAATAGCAGCATCCAGCTGAAGTTCACCGTCAACTTTTAAGCCGGGGTTTAATTCTTTACAAATTCTGGTTGCTTCTACCACCTTGTCCACATCGGCGTGTTTTGCACTGCCTTTGGTGGAGTGAGACAGCATTGCAACGATGGCTTCTTTTTCACATAACAGCTCAAAGGATTCTGCAGAGCAAGCTGCGATGGCTGCTAATTTTTCCGGGTCGGGATTCTGTTCCAGACCGCTGTCTGCAAAAATGAAGGTTCCGTTTGCACCGTATTCGCAGTTGGGAACTACCATTAAGAAGAATGCGGAAACCAGCTTTACACCGGGTTTGGTTTTAATAATCTGTAAGCTGGGGCGTAAGGTGTTGGCAGTGGAGTGACAAGCACCGGAAACCACACCGTCTGCATCGCCTGCTTTCACCATTAAGCACGCATAGTACATATAGTCACCCAAAGCGGTTTTCTTTGCTTCTTCATAGGTTAAACCTTTGGATTTTCTCAGCTCTACAAACAAGTTGATATATTCCTCGGTTTTTTCGTAGGTAAAGGGGTTGATGACAGTTGCTTTGGAAACATCCAGGCCTTTGCTGTTTGCTTCCACTTCTTCGGGAGTACCGATGATGATGATATCAGCGATATCCTCTGCTAAAACCTGTGCAGCTGCTTCCCAGGTTCTTCTGTCCATAGATTCGGGCAGGATGATTTTCTTCTTGTCCGCTCTTGCTCTTTCTTTGATTCTGTCAATAAATGCCATGATGAAAGACCTCCATTTTTATATTCACATAATTTTAAGCGAGTAAAGCGTTAAAACAGTTGTACTCCTACAATCAATTTTTACCATTTTTAACTATATTATTATATAGCAGAAAAATAAAAAATTCAAGTCTTTTGGAAGAAAAAATATAAAAAGCATATAG
Source organism: Clostridia bacterium (assembly GCA_017936745.1). GTDB lineage: Bacteria > Bacillota > Clostridia > UMGS1840 > UMGS1840 > SIG452. The sequence continues at coordinate 87,141 of JAGBEY010000006.1, read as the reverse complement.
TTTTTTTAAAAAAACTTTATTTTCTGTAAAACAAGAAAAAACACCTTAGAGTTTTAAGGTGTTTTTGAATGGTATTTTTATTGGTTTGTCACTTCCGGTAAATACTCGTCAATAATGTATGTAATACGATAACCGCCATATGTATTTGTGATAATCGGTGCATGCATTGTTTGGTAAATCATTGCACATAGCTCCGCAAATGAAATCGGTTCATTTAAGTTTGCCTCGGTTACTTCTACGCCAACTTTATCTCCGATAGAGTAGTTGACGAGTCCGTAGTTTGTTGCTTCAAAAATCAAGTATTCATCAGTATTATCACAGTGTTGTGACTTGAGTTGGAATATTTCTTTTGACAGAATTACCCGAAGGCACATCACGATGGCTTCCTTTTTACTTAGTTGGCTGTTTAGGTCTGCAACGATACTGCCATCAGACATTGCTTTTCCGCAGAAGAAGGTCATATCTGCCCAATGGAGTGCAGGAAGAATTGCAGAATCCTTTGGAATGTCTGCATATTGAGTTGGGATATCTTCAATGGTGACCTGCTCTGCAAAACGGTTTACGGAAGTTGCTCTTGCCAATAGATACATAGCATCGTATCTGGTTGCAATCGTGTGTGCTTCGTAGTCGGAGGGAATGATTTGCAGATTTGTCAAAGAATCAATGGTGCTTTGATAGGCAAAAGGGAGGTTCTCCTGAGCGGATATCGGAACAGAAAAAACAACAGATACCAACAACAGATACAGTAACATTGTTTTCAAGATGTTTTTCATAGACTTTTCCTCCTTGAAATCTATAATTGACAGTTTACTTATTTATAGCTCATCGAATTATTTTTATTATATCACATTTGTTTTTTGATGTCAACCTTTCGATTTCATTCAAAAAATCAAGAAAATCACAGAAAATCCCCAAAAAATGAAAAAAACTTTTGACATTTTATTATATATATGCTATACTGTTATGAAAAGGTAAGGTGAGAAAGTATGTCTATGAGCATGACAGGCTACGGAAGGCAGAAAGAAACTGTAAAAGGTTATGAGGTTTCCGTAGAAATCAAATCGGTCAACCACCGTTATTTTGATGCAAATATCAGAGTTCCCAGAGGCTTCAACTTTTTGGAGGAAGCAGTCCGGAAATATCTTTCCGAACGTGTGAACCGCGGGAAGCTGGATGTATATATCCACATGAACAATGTGGAGGAGGGTGACAAGGTTGTTACCTTAAACAGAAGTGTTGCGGAAAATTATCTGAGAGTGTTGCAGGAGTTATCCGACGAATACGATATGCCCTTTGATGTAACCGCAACCAAAATGTCTCGTTTTCCTGATATTTTTGAAGTGGAATATAAAGAGCACGAAGCAGAAGAAATTTTCGCTGTTTTAGAGCCGGTTCTGGCAAAAGCCTTGTCTGATTTTCTCTCCATGAGAAAAACTGAGGGCAAACGCCTTGCTGACGATATGGTAAGCCGGATTGAAAAATTAAAAGAAATGGTGGAAAAAATCGAAGTGCTTTTGCCCGAATCCGTTAAGGAATATGAAAAAAAGCTTCGGGATAAAATGGAGGAATACTTAAACGGTGCCACCTATGATGAAACCCGTCTGATGACCGAGGTTGCCATTTTCTCCGATAAGGTTGCCACCTTTGAAGAAACCACCAGATTGCGCAGTCATTTTGAAGAATTTATGAATCTGGTGTATCAGGACAAACCTGTCGGCAAAAAGCTGGATTTTATTATCCAGGAAATGAACCGTGAAATTAACACCACCTGCTCCAAATGCAACTCCATTGAAATTTCCAAAATCGGCATTGATGCCAAAACGGAAATTGAGGCAATCAGAGAACAGGTGCAGAATGTAGAATAAGAGGTTTTTTATGAAACTTTTAAACATCGGCTTCGGCAATGCGGTTTCTATGGACCGTATCATTGCCATTATCAGCCCCGATTCCGCTCCCGTGAAGCGTATGATTCAGGATGCCAAGGACAGAGGAATTTTAATTGATGCCACCTACGGCAGAAAAACCAGAACCGTGGTGGTTACAGACAGCGGTCACATCATTTTGTCCGGGCTTCAGACAGATACCATCACCGGTCGTGCAGAAGGGTAAAAAGGAGGGCTTGCAGTGCAAGAAAGAGGAATTTTGATGGTGGTTTCCGGCCCGGCAGGGGTTGGGAAAGGTACGATTGTGAAACTGGCTTGTCAAAAAGCACAGGGAAACATTCATCTTTCTGTTTCCGCCACCACAAGAAATCCCCGTCCGATTGATAAAGAGGGGGTTACCTACCATTTCATCACCAAAAAAGAATTTCGGTCTATGATAGAGCAAAACGAAGTGCTCGAATGGGCAGAATATGTTGGGAATTATTACGGCACACCCCGGAAACCGGTGGAGGATGCGTTGAAAAAAGGGCAGGACGTGATTTTGGAGATTGAAGTCCAGGGTGCTATGCAGATTAAGAAAAATTTTCCCGATGCGGTTCTCACCTTTGTTGCACCGCCAAGCCGGGAAGAGTTGGAACGCCGGCTGCGGGACAGAGGAACGGAAACCGAGGAACAGATTGTGTCCCGTCTGCAAACGGCAGAGGAAGAGCTTTCCCGTATTAATGAGTATGATTATATCGTAGTGAATGATACCATAGAAAAGGCAAGTGAAGATTTATTAACCATCCTCCGTGCCGAAAAATTAAAACAGAAATTTGAGTAAAACCAAAAGAAAGAAGGAGAATGTATTATGTTACAACCCGCAATCGGAAATTTAGTGGAAAAAGCAGGAAGCCGTTATGCCCTGGTGATTGCAGCGGCAAAAAGAGCCAGAGATTTAAGCGAGCAGGAGGAAATCCGTAATTCCTCTAACAAAACTGTTTCGATGGCTGTCAACGAAATTGCTGATGGCAGCATTGTGATTGAACGTCGGTAATTATGAATCAGATTCCGTGTGCAAAGGTTGCAGTTTCCAATCTGAATTTCTCTGTGGATAAGGAGTTTTCCTATCTGATTCCCCAAAATCTGACCCATTTGGTCGTGCCGGGAGTGAGAGTAGTGGTTCCCTTTGGCAGAGCCAATAAGAAACGGGAAGGTATCGTTACCCAGGTGTTTTTTGATGAGGGTGCGATACCTTTGAAGTCTATTTGCGAACTTGTGGATTATGAACCGGTGATTGATGATAAGGGAATGGAATTGGCACACTATATCAGCGAGCGGTATTATGCCACCCTTTATGATTCGGTTTCATTGCTGCTGCCGCCCGGTTCCAATTTGAAATTTACCGAATATGTAAAGCTTTTGGACGATTCTTTGGAAGATGTTCCCGATGAAACGGGCATCCGTCAGAAAATTGTGGATTACCTTCATATGAAACGGACTCCTGTCTTGGTGTCGGAATTGGAGGAAGCGTTTTCCAATAAAGGTATCAAAAAGGTGCTCACGCAGCTTCAGTCTCAGGGAAAGCTGGAGCTGTTTGAAGAAAGCCGTCAGGCACATCAGCAAAAGAGCATCCAGATTGCAGAGCTTTCATTGGGAGAACACGAGCTTTACGAATATATTGAGATTTATCTGAAAAAAGCACACGCTCAACGGCGGGTGCTGGAAATGCTTTTAGAAAACGGCAGAATGCCCGTGGTGGATTTGGTTGCCTTTTCCGGGGCGAGTCGGGGGTCAATTACCGCACTCCAGAAAAAAGGTGTGATAGAAATTACCGAAGAAATTGTAGAGCAGGATCCGTTTTTGGAAGAAAAAAAAGCCACACAGGTTGTGGTTACCTTAAATGAAAGCCAAAAACAAGTGGTGGATACCATTTTATCGGCAAGAGAAGATGGAAAATACCGCGAATTTTTGTTAAAAGGTGTCACCGGTTCCGGGAAAACCGAGGTGTATCTCGCCTTGGTGGAGCAGATGATTTCCGAGGGGAAGCAAGCCATTGTTTTAGTGCCGGAAATCGCATTGACCCCGCAAATCAGAGAACGGTTTTTCCGCCGTTTCGGAGAAAAAGTGGCAGTGCTTCACTCGGCTTTGTCTATTTCCGAACGCAAAGACCAGTGGAACAAAATCAAAAGCGGGCTGGTGAGTGTGGCGGTTGGAGCAAGAAGTGCCGTGTTTGCTCCTTTTGAAAATCTGGATTTGATTATTGTAGATGAGGAACATGAAACCACCTATAAATCGGAGCATTCCCCACGCTATCAGGCTAAGGATGTGGCTCGCTTTTTAATGAAGCAACGGAAAGGAACCTTGCTTTTGGCATCGGCAACTCCGGCAGTGGAGGACTATTATCGCACGAGTACAGGAGAGGCAACCCTCTTAACCTTAACCGGTCGGTATCAGAACCGTCAACTTCCCAAAGTGGAAATTGTGGATATGCGGGAGGAACTGAAAAACGGGAACTATTCCGTATTATCCGAAAGCCTGAAGCAACGCTTACTGGAAGTGAAAGAAAAAGGGGAAAAAGCCATCATTCTTTTAAATCGACGGGGCTATTCCACCTTTGTCAGCTGTCGGGATTGCGGTTATGTGGTAAAATGTAAAAAATGTGATGTTGCAATGACCTATCACAGTATTGAGGGGCAGCTGAAATGTCACTACTGCGGTGCAACTCAGCCTGCAGAAATTGTATGTCCTGAATGCAAAAGCACCTCGGTGCGGTACTTCGGCAGTGGCACACAAAAGCTGGAAGAAGAAATTTATAAAATGTTTTCCGACACCCAGGTGATTCGGATGGATAATGATACCACCACCACAAAAATGTCCCACGAGCGTCTTTTGAAGCAGTTTGCGAAGCCGGGCTGTGCCATTTTATTAGGTACGCAGATGATTGCAAAAGGATTGGACTTCAAAGAGGTGTCTCTGGTTGGGGTGATTTCTGCCGATAGCTCCCTGTTTGTGGGAGGCTATAACGGGGCGGAAAAAACCTTTTCGCTGATTACCCAGGTGTGCGGCAGAGCCGGCAGGGGAGAAATTCCGGGCTATGCGGTGGTGCAGACCTACCATCCTGAGCATTATGCCATTTTAGCAGCACAGTCTCAGGATTATGAGAAATTTTATGAGAATGAAATCGTGTTCCGCAAGAATGTGAAATATCCGCCATTTTCCGAAATTATCAACGTGATTTTTACCGGAACAGATGAGAAAAAGATTTTCTCTATGGCAGATGGCATTAAGAAAATTATGACTGAAAAGGTGGATTTTTATAAAGAGCGGGAACATTATATTGCAATGTATGGACCTGTTCCCTGCGGCATTTCCAGAATCCGCAACCAGTACCGCTATCACATTTTGATTAAATGCACATATGCTTCTAAGGTGCAGACATCGTTTTCTGAGGCGGTCAAAACATTGATTTTAGCAAATAAAGCAAATGATATTACGGTAGCGGTGGATGTTAATCCCGTAAACTTTTTATAACATACGGGCTTGAATCCGGATTGGGAAATGACGTATCATCCGTGAAATTCAAAGCTCGTTGTATTTCCAAGAGATATAAAGCAGAGAAGGAATTATTGGAAACAGAAAGGATGGATATTCTATGGCAATCAGAAATATTGTGCCGGATACAGATGAAGTAATGCACAAGGTGTGCAGACCGGTTGCAAAAATTGATGACAAAATCATTACCTTGCTGGATGATATGGTTGAAACACTGAAGAAAGCAGAGGGCGTTGGATTGGCAGCTCCGCAGGTGGGTGTTTTAAGAAGAATTTTCGTCATCAACACCATGGAAGAACCGGAAGAATTTATTGAATTTATCAACCCTGAAATCATTGAAACCTCCGGCACGCAGGAGGGCAGTGAAGGCTGTCTCAGCATCCAGGGCTTTGAAGGGTTTGTGGTTCGTCCCATGAAGGTCAAGGTAAAGGCATTGAACCGCTTCGGCGAAGAATTTATCTTTGAAGGAGAAGAACTGATGGCAAGAGCTTGCTGTCATGAATCGGACCATTTGGATGGAAAAACCATTCGTGACACCTGCGAGTATGAAGTGTTTCGTGAAGATGACTAATCAGTTAGGAGAGAATACCATGCGGATTATGTTTATGGGAACGCCTGATTTTGCGGCACACTGTCTGGAAAAACTCATTGCAGACGGATATGAGGTATGTTCTGTTGTTACCCGTGCCGATGCAAAAAAGGACCGTGGACAAAAAATCAAGTTTTCTCCGGTAAAAGAGGTAGCACTGGCAAACAACTTGCCCGTCTATCAGCCGTTGAATTTAAAAGAGGAAAATTTCCGGGAAATTTTAGAAAAAGAAAATCCGGACTTGATTGTGGTGGTTGCCTACGGCAGAATTTTGCCGCCCTATGTGCTTTCCCATCCGAAATACGGCTGCATCAATGTGCATGCATCGTTATTACCAAAATATCGCGGTTCCGCACCCATTCAATATGCAGTTGCAATGGGCGAACAGGAAAGCGGTGTCACCATTATGCAGATGAATGAGGGGCTGGACACCGGAGATATGCTTACGAAATGCGTTGTGCCTATCACTTCAGAAGATACGGGCGGCAGTCTCCACGATAAGCTGATGGAGGCAGGAGCAAAGCTGTTAACCGAAACCATTCCTCAGCTTGGAGCGATAACCCCCATTGCGCAAAATGATTCTGAAAGCACCTATGCACCACCCATCAAAAAAGAAGAAACCCTCATTTCGTTTGAGAATGATGTGCATCAGGTATTAAACAAAATCCGTGGCTTTTATCCGTTCCCGGGAACCGGATTTTCATACAATGGTAAAGTATATAAAATTCATAAAGCAGAGCTTTATTCCGAAGTGGATTGTAAGCCTTACGGCAAGGTAGTGGAATTTTCCAAAAACAAGCTTTTAATTTCTGCCAAAGGTGGTATTATAAATATTGTGGAAATTCAGCCTCCCAACAAAAAGAAAATGCATATTTCCGATTTTTATAATGGAAATAAGGAGAGCTTTTTACTTGACTAAAAGGAGAGAGTATCTATCATGATTGATATGACCTATATTATTTTTGTGCTGCCGGCACTGATTCTTGCAATGTGGGCACAGACAAAAGTATCGTCCACCTTTAACCGATACAGTAAAATTGAATCTCAAAGGGGATTGACCGGTCACGATGCTGCACGGAAAATTCTGGATGAGCATGGGCTGCATCATGTTAAAATCGAGCACATTGCAGGGAATTTAACCGACCATTTTGACCCAAGAGCGAATGTGATTCGTCTGTCCGACAGTGTGCATTCCAAAAACTCCATCGGTGCGGTGGGCGTTGCTGCACACGAAGCGGGGCACGCTGTTCAGCACAGCGAGGGATATGTTCCCATCAAGGTGCGAAACGCCATCATTCCGGCGGCAAATATCGGCTCTTATGCGGCATTTCCTCTGGCGTTGATTGGAATTTTATTTTCCAGCGATTGGCTGATCAATGCCGGAATTATTTTGTTTTCTGCCGTCGTGTTATTTCAGCTTGTTACCTTGCCCGTAGAATTCAATGCTTCCAATCGTGCTGTACGGGTGCTTGGAAACAGTGAAATGCTGGATAGAAATGAAGTCCGCGGAGTTAAAAAGGTATTATCTGCAGCAGCAATGACCTATGTAGCAGCAGCGGCAACCGCGGTGATGAACCTTGTGAGACTTCTGGTGCTCACCAACCGAAACCGGGATTAAAAAGAATGGAACAACCACCTTATGGAACGAAGAAAAAAAGCACTGCTCATTTTAAACGAATATGAAACAAAAGACACTTACCTTAATTTAGCTTTAAAGCAAGGCCTTGCAGAGCTGACAGAGGGTGCTGCTTTTGTGACTGAAGTGGTATACGGTGTAGTTCGTTATCGCCGTTTTTTGGATGCTAAAATCAGTCAGTATTCCAGTGTGAAGCTGAAGAAACTAAGCATTCCCGTGAAAAACATTTTGCGGATTGCTTTTTATCAAATTTATTTTATGGAAAAAATTCCCGCCTTTGCCATTTTAAATGAAAGCGGGAAGCTGGCGACAAAGTTTGCCTACAAATCCAAAGGCTTTATTAACGCTGTTTTACGAAAAGGAGTGGAAAAAACCAATGAGGAATTGCCTCTTGGCGTCAGATTATCCTTTTCGGATGAGGTGTGTGACAAAATTCTGGCACAATATGGCGGGGAAGCAGAAACTATTTTAAACAACCTGAATGAGAAAACGCCTATCGCACTCCGGTACAATCATCTTCGGTTTTCGAGTCCTGAAGCTGCGGCAGAAAAGCTGGAGGATGCAAAAATTGCAGATGATGTGATTTTTCCGGGAGACAAGGGAAGCCCTGCTTCTCTTATTGAAAATGGCGATTTTTCGATACAAAGTGCTTCGTCTCAGCTTGCGGTTCGCGTGTTAGACCCAAAGCCGGGGACACGGGTACTGGATTGTTGTTCTGCACCCGGTGGAAAAACTGCGTATATCGGAGAATTGATGCAAAACAGAGGCGAACTCATTGCCTGTGAGCTTCATTCCCATCGTTGTGAACTGGTGAAAAAAAATCTTTCCCGATGTGGCGTTACCATTGGTAAGGTGATAGAAGCGGATGCCTCCGAGGTGGAATTTTCGGAAGCGTTTGATTGTGTTCTGGCAGATGTCCCTTGTTCCGGCCTTGGCGTCATCGGCAGTAAGCCGGATATCAAATGGAGGGATTTTCGATTTGATGAACTGGTTGCATTGCAGAAAAAAATTCTTTTGCATATCAGCCAATATGTAAAAGAAAATGGAATTCTTGTGTATTCCACCTGTACCATCAATCAGGAGGAAAATATTCGGCAGATAGAATGGTTTTTAAAGGAAAATCCACAATTTTCTTTAGAGCCGTTTTCAGAAGAATACGGCGGGAAACGATATGGAGAAACGGGCGTGGCTCAGATTTTGCCGGATGGCACAAGCATTGGTTTCTTTGTGGCTAAATTGAGGAAGGGAAAGAAGTAGTATGTGTTGGAAACAGAAAAAAAATCCTTTGTGGGATTCCGGTCAGGAAAACAGCTGCGGTTTTTGCCTGTATGCCAATGTGTTGGCAAACGGCGAACAGGTAATTTGTAACAAACGAAAAAATCTGTATACCATTTCGCATACCTGCCGTAAATTCCGGTTCGATATCTTAAAAAAAGACGTCCGCCGTCAGAAATTGCCTGATTTCGGCCGTTATTCCAAAGAACAGTTTCAATTGTAATGAGTTTTGAAAAAAACGAAAAAATGTAGAAAACAAAAGAAAATAAAAGAAAAACAAATATAATTTAAAATAAATATAGTTATCTTGATTTGTGCAAACCCTTACAAAGTGATATACTCACTTGGTATACAAATGTTTTCGAGGTGTGGACAATGAAGGAAAATCATGAATATTTTGTAGTAGATAAGCTGGCAGTGCCTGCGGTGCTTCTGAAAACCTTGTCTGTGAAAAAACGGCTGGAAGCCAATCCGGAGCTGAATGTTTCGGAAGCGGTGAAAAAGGAAGGAATTTCCCGCAGTGCATTTTATAAATATAAAGATATGGTATTTGCATACAACTCTTTAAAGGTTGCCCGGATGGTTACTTTTTTTATGGAGCTTTCTGACGTTGCAGGGATTTTGTCCAAAATTTTAAAAATCATTGCCGGCTTCGGGGCGAATGTACTTACCATCAATCAGAATATTCCGATGAACGGTAAAACCAATATTTCTATTTCCATTGATACCAGTGGGATGGACAAGCCGGTTGATAGCTTGGAAAAACGCATCACAGCCCTGGAGGATGTGCACCAGTTTACGGTGATTATCAATCAGTAGAACTAGGGCAACTTAAGCGGAGGACAAAAAATTATGTTAAATGTAGCAGTCATGGGTTACGGCGTGGTAGGAAGCGGTGTTTGCGAGGTGATTCGCACCAACCGGAAATCCCTTTCCGAAAAGCTGGGAGACCAGGTAAAAGTAAAATATGTGTTAGACATCAAGGAGGTTGCGCCCGATGACCCGGAAGCCTCTCAGATTATACGGGACTTTGATATTCTTTTGAATGACCCCGAAATTTCGGTTGTGGCTGAGGTTATGGGTGGAGCGACCTTTGCATATGATTATACGAAGAAACTCCTGATGGCAGGCAAGCACGTGGTTACTTCTAATAAAGAGCTGGTTGCCACAAAGGGAACTGAGCTTTTGCAGATTGCAAAAGAAAAAAATGTGAACTACTTATTTGAAGCATCTGTTGGTGGCGGTATTCCGATTATCCGCCCCTTATACAGCTGTCTTGCGGCAAATGAAATCAATCGTATTACCGGTATCCTAAACGGAACCACCAATTACATTTTAACTAAAATGTTCCGCGAGGGGTCTGATTTTGAAACTGCCCTCCGGGAAGCTCAGGAAAAGGGCTATGCAGAGAGAAATCCTTCCGCAGATGTTGACGGGATTGATGCTTGCCGTAAAATTGCCATTTTAGCATCTCTGGTATTTGGCAAAGAAGTGGATTGTGCTAAGGTAAAAACCGTTGGGATTACCAATATCACTTCCTCCGATGTGGCTTATGCCGAAAAAATGAATTCGGTGATTAAGTTAATCGGTCAGGCAGAGTTAAAGAACCAAACAGTGTATGTTTCTGTTGAACCCAGAATTATCCCGAAAGGGACTCCGCTGGCGTCTATTGATGATGTGTTCAATGGTATTATGGTAAACGGAAATGCAATCGGAGAAGTGGTGTTCTACGGTCCCGGTGCAGGAAAGCTCCCCACCGCAAGTGCAGTGGTTGCAGATATTATTGACTGTCTGAGAAATGACCACAACCGGGAATATTTCTGGACACAGGCTGCATCGGATTTTGTGGCAGACAGCGCTGATAATTTTGGAAAATATCTGCTTGTTACCAAATGTGCGGATGAGGTGGCGCAAAAACTCAACATTACAGACCGTGTTTTTGTTACAGATGGAGAATGGGGTCTTGTAACCGATGTAATCACAGAGAGAGAGCTGGACACCGTCAGTGCTTATATCGAAAAATATATCAAACTTTGTTAATACCAGGTAAACGGAGGGAAAAAAAGTGGGTATTATCGTACAGAAATTCGGCGGAAGCTCAGTAGCCAATGCTGAAAAAATCTTTAATGTGGCAGGTCGTATTCAGGATGCCTACGATGCAGGAAATTCTGTGGTCGTGGTTGTGTCCGCGCAGGGCGATACCACAGATGATTTGATTGAAAAGGCGGCTGAAATCAACGCAAAACCGTCGAAAAGAGAAATGGATGTTCTGCTTTCCACAGGAGAACAGATTACCATTGCATTGTTGGCAATGGCACTGGAGAAAAATAAATATCCGGTTGTGTCTTTGACCGGTTGGCAAACGCCCATTAAAACCAATATGGTTTATGGGGCAGCACGAATTGAAAAGGTGGAAACCACCAGACTCACCAATGAGCTGGATAAAGGCAGAATTGTTATCGTTGCCGGCTTCCAGGGTGTAAATGCCGTAAATGATATTACCACTTTGGGACGAGGCGGCTCTGACACCACGGCGGTGGCGCTGGCAGCGGCACTTCATGCCGATGTGTGCGAAATTTATACCGATGTGGACGGGGTTTATACCTGTGACCCCAGAATCGTTCCCGATGCAAGAAAATTAAAAGATATTTCCTACGATGAAATGCTGGAGCTGGCATCTTTGGGTGCAAATGTGCTTCATAACCGTTCGGTGGAAATGGCAAAGAAATATCACGTAGATTTAGAAGTAAAATCAAGTTTTCAGAAAATTGCTGGAACAAAAGTTAAGGAGGCAAGCAGTGTGGAAAAATTATTAATCAGAGGAGTAGCAAGAGATAACGATGTTGCCAGAATCGCAGTAATCGGTGTGGATGATACTCCGGGCAAAGCATATAGAATGTTCGCATTATTGGCAAAGAAAAATATCAATGTAGACGTTATTTTGCAGTCTATCGGCAGAGAAAACACCAAGGATATTTCCTTTACTGTATCCAGAAGCCAGATGGAAGAAGCAATCAAAATCTTAACAGAAAATCTGGAAATGTTAGGAGCAACCAAAATTACTCACGATGAAAAAATTTCCAAGGTTTCCATTGTTGGATCCGGTATGCTCTCCAATCCGGGTGTTGCTGCAAAAATGTTTGAAGCACTCTACGATGCCAATATTAACATTCGTATGATTTCCACCTCTGAAATTAAAGTTTCTGTTCTGATTGACGAAGATATGGCAGAAAAGGCAGTACAGGCAATTCATAATAAATTTTTTAAGGACTAAAAAGATAAACATTACGGAGAATTAAAAAAGGCACAGTTTACTGTGCCTTTTTTGCTGTATATGGAGAGATAATTGGAAAAAGAGGACATGGGGGTTTGGATAACAGTTTTATAGGAACTGATTTGGTGCTGAATCCGACAGTGCCTTTTTTTAGCCTTTGGAGATTTTTTATATTCTCTCTTTTTTATGGTGAAACGCATTACACGATTAGGAAAAGTTTTTTTCTATAATATAGTCAATCAGGGTTTTGAGTGCTTTTGACATCCATTTGTTTTTGTGGTATATAAGCTGCTTCCAGATTTCTACATCCATATCGCAGATATCAAGATAACACAATTTACCCGACTCGACCATTTCTTTTGTTACAAAATCAGGGAGAAATGAATATAAATTATCCTGAGCAATCAGCGAGGTTATCATATCGGTTCTTCCGATTTCAAGAATAGGGGTAATTTCCAACGATTTTTTCGCAAGCTCCTTATCCAACACCCGTCGGTACCCTTGACCGTATTCCGTCAGGATAAACGGCTCGTTTATAATATCATGAATGGATAATTGCTTCACGCCGGCAAATTTCGACTTTACATTGGCGACAAAGTGCATCGAAAGAGGCTCTTCCTTCGCAATCACATAATCCTTGTGATAAGAATGACTGTCCAGCGTAATAATGACATCTGCTTCGTTATGATCAAGCATATCAAACATCACAGCTGTATCCGCAGTTGTAAATTTTACGGAAACCGATGGATATTTGTTATGAAAATCTATGTAGTTTCCGCGAATCATTTCATCACACAAGGAATCGGGGGTAACGATGTGAATATGACCGCTGCAGGCCTTTTCTTCTTCCAGACTTTCTTTAAATTCGTCTGTCAAGGCACAAATCCGATGAGCATAGGAAACAAGCTCGCGACCCTTTTCGGTAAGAGTTATGGTATGATTGATTCTTTCAAATAAGAGACAACCAAGCTCATCCTCCAGCTGTTTAATCTGAAATGAAATTGTGGATTGTGAATAACCCAGTAACTCTGCCGCTTTTGTAAAACTGCCCAGCTCTGCAACGTGAATAAAGGTAATTAAATTTCGTAACTCCATTTGATTTCCTCCAAAATCGAAAATTTCGATAGCAAGCATTAAAACCATTTGTTTGACTAATGTCGAAATATATTATATACTATGTTTCAGAAAAAAGCAAGACTTGGAGGAAAGAAAAAATGACGAATGCACAACTTTACACCATTGTTGCACTATGTATCTATGCTATTGTAATGGCATTGATCGGGTGCATCAGCTACGGCAAATCGAAAACACTTGACGGGTTTTTAATCGGCGGCAGAAACATCGGTGCATGGGTAACTGCCTTTGCTTATGGGACTACATATTTTTCGGCAGTTGTTTTTGTTGGTTATGCCGGTCAGCACGGATGGAACATTGGCATCGGAAGTATCTGGATTGGGATAGGAAACGGGATTTTAGGCTGCCTGCTTTCCTGGCTTCTTTTTGCAAACAGAACGAGAAAGATGACCAAAAAACTCAATGCAAGAACGATGCCCGACTACTTTGAAAAGCGGTATGCTTCCAAAGGTATGAAGATTTTAGCGGCAGTCATTATCTTTGTATTCCTGGTTCCTTACTCTGCAGCAGTATACAAAGGCTTAGGTTCTCTGTTCAGTGCAGTATTCCCCGGTGTTGAAACCTGGGTCTGGATGCTCATTATTGCTTGTCTTACAGCAGTTTACCTGGTTGCCGGCGGTTACATTGCAACAGCATATACCGACCTTGTGCAAGGGGTAATTATGATTGTTGGGGTTGTATGCCTTGTTGTTGCAGTGCTCGGACATGATGCGGTGGGCGGAATTTCAGGGCTGCTTGAAAATCTCAGGAATTTTCAATCGGTTTCCGGTGACCCAAACCCTACAACGGGGGCACAATTAACCAATATCTTTGGCGGTTCTTCGTTTAAGTTCCTTTGCTTTAACATTATGCTTACAAGCTTTGGTACTTGGGGACTTCCTCAGATGATTGGCAAATTCTATGCAATTAAAGATACAGCGGCAATTAAGAGAGGAACCATTATTTCCACCATTTTCTGTATTGTGATTGGATGCGGTGCATATCTGATTGGAAGCGCTTCAAGGCTGATTTTGGGCGGTGTTCTTCCCGCAGGCGGTGTCGACTCTGTAATTCCTGCTGTTTTAATGGAAGTATTAGGCGGCGGAACACTTGGAATTATTTTGTTGGCAGTGATTATGATTCTTCTTCTTTCTGCATCTATGTCAACACTGGAGGCGGTTGTTTTAACCTCCGCATCTGCCGTTGCGGTTGACCTGATTCCTGCACTTAGAAAGAAAGAGATGAAGCCGGAATCACAGATGCGCCTTACCAGACTCCTTTGTCTTGTGTTTGTCGCTTGCTCCTTTATTTTTGCCACACAGAATATTCCGATTATTGTAAGCCTGATGTCCTTCTCCTGGGGAATTGTTTCCGGATGCTTTATCGGCCCTTACATCTGGGGACTTTTCTCGAAGAAGATTACCAAAATCGGTGCATACTCCGGTATTGTTTCCGGCCTTTTGGTGGTTGGTGTTTCAACACTGGTTATCAGCCTACATTCCGGCTTCTCGGCAGCGGCAGCAAAATCTCCCGAAATGGGGGTTGCCGCAATGGCAGTTTCTCTGCTGATTGTTCCGTTGGTTAGTGTATTTACCAAGAATCAGGATACACAAAGAGTGGAAGAAATTTTTACGTGCTATCACGAAGATTAGTAGTAAATTTTTAAACAAAATAAATTTTTTGGTTCAAACTTATTGACTTTATCACTCTGATATGGTACAATGAAAATATAGTAAATGCGATTGAGCAGAAATTAGTAGGTTGGAAAGAACATGGAGAGAGTTGCCGGTTGGTGCGAGGCAAACGGGGCGTCCTTCTCGAATTCCTTCTGTTAGCAGTGCACTGAACAAGAGTAATCTTAAGTAGGAGGCAACGGGTGTTCCCGTCACAGAACTAAGGTATGTTAGTACCTGATAAGGTCACTGTCGTGAGGCAGTGATAAACTGAGGTGGTACCACGAAATTGATTTTTCGTCCTCTGTATCTTATTTGAGATGCAGAGGATTTTTTTTGTGGCCTCTGTACTCAGGAAAATAAAAAACAGAAATGTGAGGTAGAAACAAATGAACATGAATTTCCACAAAAAACTTCCAAATCCGCAAGAGGTGAAACAAGAGCATCCTGTGACTGATCGTATGATAAAAGTAAAAGAAAAACGGGATGCAGAAATTAAAGAGGTATTTGACGGAACATCCTCCAAATTTCTTTTGATTATCGGCCCTTGCTCTGCAGATCATAACGAACCTGTTTTAGAATATATCAGCAAGCTCCGCAAGGTAGAAGACGAGGTATCGGATAAAATTATTATCGTTCCGAGAATTTACACCAATAAGCCGAGAACAACGGGGCAAGGCTACAAAGGAATGCTGCATCAGCCTGATCCCGATGCAAAGCCGGATATGTATAAGGGGCTGGTTGCCATTCGTGAGCTTCACTTGGCAGCACTGCGGGATTATGATTTTTCCTGTGCAGACGAAATGCTCTATCCGGAAAACTATCATTTCCTTTCTGACCTTTTATCTTATGTTGCTGTGGGTGCAAGATCGGTTGAAAATCAGCAACACAGACTGACTGCCAGCGGAATCAGTGTTCCTGTTGGAATGAAAAATCCCACGGGCGGAGATTTGAGTGTTATGATGAATTCCATTGTTGCATCTCAGTCGAGTCACACGTTTATCTATCGCGGCTGGGAGGTTACCAGTGAAGGAAATCCTTATGCACATGCGATTTTGAGAGGTTATGTTGATTATGCAGGAAGAAGTATATCCAACTATCATTATGAGGACCTTTTAAGAGTGGAAGAGCTTTATGAAGCCTCCAATTTAACGAATCCTTCTGTGATTGTGGATACCAACCATAACAATTCCGGGAAAAAATATCTGGAGCAAATTCGTATTGCAAAGGATATTGTGCACAGCAGAAATCAGAATAACGATATTAAACGTCTGGTAAAAGGCTTAATGATTGAAAGTTATCTGGAGGATGGGGCGCAGAGTATTGGAGAGCATATTTACGGAAAATCCATTACAGACCCCTGCCTGGGATGGGAAAAGACCGAACAACTCATTTACGATATTGCAGATAAGCTGTAACATAGCTGCCTTTCATCAAGGAAGCTTGTGCAGGGGTTATGCTGTGGGGATAAGCTGAGTGGATATTCCTCTATCTTCGGTTAAATGGTATTTTTGGCCGTGATGTTTCACAGAATCACCCGGATGTCAAACTATGTTAAAAGTAAAATAGCCGGTCACTTTCATAAGTGACCGGCTATTTTATGTTGTTTCCCTTGCTACGGAGTTGCAGTTGGTGCAGACGAGGGGGAGGGAGAGGAGAGTCTTGATGCAGATGCGGAATCTACCTCCACCATTTTATCTACAATATTGATAATTCCCTGAGCGATATGGGCTGCGATGTTATCCAGTCGGGATTCTTTCAACAGCTCTGCCATATCCTCCGGATTGGACATAAACAGACATTCCGTTAAAATGGCAGGCATTTCTGTTTTTCGGATTACCACAATCTGCGGATTTTTCAGGAGTCCTCTGTCGTAACCGCCTGTTCCTTTTACCAATTCTTTTTGCATAATGCCGGCAATGGTTTTGCCGGAGATGTTTCTGTTGTCCTTAGCATCGTCGTAAGCATACATAGTAAGAGTACCTTTTGCCGACGGGTCGGTAAAGGAATTATTGTGAATGGAGACGAATAAATCTGCCTTAGCTGAATTTGCAATATCTGCTCTTGTGGTTAATCCCACATAGGTGTCAGTGGTGCGGGTAGCAATTACGTTGTAGCCCTTATCCCGAAGAATTTTCAGCACCTTGTTAGAAATTTTCAAATTCAGCTCTTTTTCCTGAATTACTACTTCGCCGTTAATCTTGCCCAAGGTTCCCGGTTCAGTTCCGCCGTGGCCGGGGTCTAACACAATCAGTTTTTTATACTTTGCCTGACTTGGCGTATTGCCCGGAGCGGGTGTTACCGTGGGAATGGGTTTGGTTACGGTAATGTTGTAGGAAGTACCATCTGCCCGATAGGTGTACTGTGCATTTTCTTTTGCTGTGATGGTGATTCTGGTTTTATCGGAATGTTCATAAAACTGAATTTTTTCAACAAAGTTGCCACGGAATGTAAGCGCGTTTGCCGAGCAGGCAGTATTATAGAAATCAAATACAATACGATAGGGGTTATAAAGCACAAAGGGGTCGGAGGCAAGCACGGTGTTGGAGGTGATGGTGATTACATCAGAATCGGTTTTCTTCGCTCCGGCAATTTTTTTAATAGAGGAGGGGGAGTCGGTCAGCGAAATAACAAAAAAACCACTGTCGTATCCAAACTCTACCTTCGTATCCTTGTTTAAATCCATTACGATGCGGACACTGTTCGGTTCCACTGTATACTGGGAAAACCGCACCTTAGAAATGTATTCGGAGCCAACCTTTAATTCATTGATATCGGTATGCAAAACGGCATCGGGGATATCCACCACATAGCGGAGGGGATTGTCCAGCGTCATGGTGTGATAGTTTTCCACTCTGCCTTTGTCGGTCTGTATTTTCAAATACAGCTTGTTTGCCGTACGCTCGGTAAAAATTTTATCAATGATGATATCATCCTCTTCCTGAATAGTGCCATTGTCCGAAACCGGTTTGTTGGTCGGTTTTGGTGTTGTCACCGGTTTTATTGTGGGAATTGGAGTAGGAGTGGGAGTGGGTTGCGGTTTTGTGATGAGAACACTTCTGGTATCATTATCCCAATCTACATCATATCCAAAATTTTCAGATACAAAACGAATGGGAACAAAGGTTCTGTCCTGACGGATGACTGCCGGAGTATCCATTCTGACTGTGTCATCACCGATTCGTGCAATCGCATTGTCAATGGTTAACACCACTCGTTTTTCGGGAGAGTAGATGGTTACCATACGGGTTACGGGATTCCACAGCACATCATAGCCCATTTTTTCGGTAATCATACGGACAGGAACCATGGTACGGCTGTTTTCTATGTAGGGTTCGACATCGGAGGTGATTTGTTTTCCCATAAAGTAAATCCTGATGCTGTTATCCGCCACAGAAACTATTGCAGTTTGCAGAAGCAGTAACAAGACAAGCAGGGTCGCAAGTAATCGTTTCATTGTGATACAATCCGCTCCTTTCGATTTTGTTGTTTTGTTATGGCTTTGAGCTATTCTATGGTCAGCTGTTCGTGGGTTGTATGCTCTGTTTCATTGTAGGGAATGCCAAAATGCTGATATGCCAACCGGGTTACCACTCTGCCTCTGGGG
The DNA here is from genome assembly GCA_017936745.1 of Clostridia bacterium. Classification (GTDB taxonomy): domain Bacteria; phylum Bacillota; class Clostridia; order UMGS1840; family UMGS1840; genus SIG452. The sequence goes on along the minus strand of JAGBEY010000006.1, from coordinate 68,557 downwards.
GTTCTCTGTAAAAAGCCCAGCTGCATAAGGTACGGTTCATAAACATCTTCAATGGTGTTGGCATCCTCTCCTGTGGTTGCCGCTAAGGTCTCCAGCCCTACAGGACCGCCGGAGAACGCATCAATCATGGTTTTAATCATATTTTTATCGGTTCTGTCCAGCCCGATTGCATCAATTTCCAGCATGGAAAGAGCATAGTCTGCCGTTTCTCGGTCTACTTTGCCGTTGGATTTAATTTGGGCATAGTCACGAACACGGCGGAGCAGCCGGTTGGCAATTCGGGGAGTTCCTCTGGAACGGCGTGCAATTTCCATCGCACCGGATGGTTCTATGTCAACCCCCAGAATATGTGCAGAACGAAGAACAATTTGCATCAGTTCTTCCGGAGTATACAGCTCCAGACGTTGGAGAACCCCAAAACGATCACGGAGCGGGGAGGTCAGGCTGCCTGCCTTGGTTGTTGCCCCAATCAGGGTGAATTTTGGTAAATCCAGACGGATGCTTCTTGCGGCAGGGCCTTTGCCGATAATGATATCCAGTGCAAAATCCTCCATAGCAGGATAAAGCACTTCTTCCACACTTTTGGAAAGACGGTGGATTTCATCAATAAACAGCACATCATTTTCTGCCAGATTGGTTAAAATTGCCGCCAAATCTCCCGGCTTTTCAATAGCAGGGCCAGAGGTGACACGTAAATTTACATTCAATTCGTTGGCGATAATATTAGCTAAGGTTGTTTTTCCCAATCCCGGAGGCCCGTAAAACAGACAATGGTCTAAGGCTTCCTTTCTTATTTTTGCAGCTTCGATAAAAATTTTCATATTTTCTTTTACCTTTTGCTGCCCGATATAATCCTCCAGTGCTTTGGGGCGGAGACTCAGTTCGGAGTCATTCCCCAACACTTCGGGAGAGACAATTCTTTCTTCTTCCATCATAGGATTGATTCCTTTCATTCTGGTTTATCAAAAAACTGCACCTGTTTGTGCCACATAGACTTCAAAAAAACTACATCAGTTCTTTTAAGGCTAACTTAATAATTTCTTCCAGCTGGTCAGACTTAGAGGAAACAAATTTCACTGCCTGACGGGCTTCGTAAGCAGAATATCCCAGCACCATAAGAGCATTGACCGCTTCCTGTAACACACCGTTGGGAACGGTTACCACGGTTTCTGCATTGCTGCTTGCAATATCTCGTAAATCAACGCCTTTGAGCTTGTCCTTCAGCTCCACAATAATTTTTTCTGCCATTTTTTTACCCACACCCTGAGCACGGGTGATGCTTTGTGCATCCTGTGTGGCAACACTCATGGCAAATTCGGTGGGAGTGAGTGCAGACAGCACTGCCAGTGCCGCTTTTGGGCCGACTCCCGAAACCGACAGCAGCATCTTAAACGTGGAAAGCTCCTCCTCAGTGGAAAATCCGTATAAATCCAGTGCATCTTCCTTTACGTTGAGATAAGTATACACGGTGGTCTCCTGATGAGGCGAAATTCTTGCCAATGTGGTGTTGGAGGTATAGATTTTATAGCCGATGCCTCCGTTATGTATCACTAAAAAACCTTCTTTTGCTTCCGCTATGCCGGAAATACTGTAGTACATAAAAATTACCGTCTCTTTCTTAAGTTTATCAGAACAATGTGAAGATTGTGTGCAAATCAGCGTAATTTGTCCAAATAGCTGTGATAGCCGGAATAGTTTGTGTGACATACGGCAACAGCCAAAGCATCTGCAATATCGTCAGGCTTTGGAACTTTTTCCAGATTGAGCAGGGTTTTCACCATTTTCTGCACCTGCATTTTCTCTGCCTTTCCGTATCCCACAACTGCCTGCTTTACTTGCAGCGGTGTGTATTCATACACGCTCACTCCTGCCAGCTGACAAGCCAACAGAATGACTCCTCTTGCCTGTGCTACCGCAATGGCAGTGGTGGTGTTGGTGTTGAAAAACAGCTGTTCAATGGCAACCACATCGGGTTTGGTTTCCAAAAGCCATACATTCATTTCCCGAAAAATTGTCTCTAACCGTTTAGACATATCTTCCTTTGGAAAAGTTTCAATTTTTCCGTATTTTACCGTTGTATATTTATTACCTGAATATTCAATCACACCCACGCCAACCAATGCGTAGCCGGGGTCAATTCCCATAATTTTCATTGTTAATCACAAAAAATCGCCCAAATTTTTTTGTTTGGAATCCGATTTTTTCTCCCTTTCTGCCAAAATTTCCGATTTTCGGGAAGAATTTTTAAAATAGCTCTTGTATTTTTATAAAGAATGTAGTATAATCGGTGGTAAGTTTATCGGAATTAGATTTCATTCGATAAATTTCGCACCACAATTATTATTATAGCATACATAAAGGAGAAATGCAAGATGAAAGAAAAAGTTATTTTAGCTTATTCAGGAGGGCTTGATACCTCCATCATCATCCCGTGGTTAAAAGAAAACTATGACTATGAAGTTATCGCTGTTTGCGGTGACGTTGGTCAGGGCAAGGAAACCGACGGTCTGGAAGAAAAGGCTATCAAAACCGGTGCTTCCAAATGCTACATCGAAGATTTAAGAGAAGAATATGTAAAAGACTTTATTTACCCCACCGTAAGAGCAGGTGCGGTATATGAAGGAAAATATTTGCTGGGTACTTCCCATGCAAGACCTTGTATTGCAAAAAGACTGGTTGAAATTGCAAGAGCAGAAGGTGCAACTGCTATCTGTCACGGTGCAACCGGAAAAGGAAATGATCAGGTTCGTTTTGAATTAACCATTAAAGCATTGGCTCCCGACCTGAAAATTATTGCTCCCTGGAGAATCTGGGATATCAAATCCAGAGACCAGGAAATTGAATATGCCGAAGCAAGAAATATTCCCATTCCCGTTACCAAAGAAGATAACTACTCGATGGACAGAAACATCTGGCATCTTTCTCACGAAGGTCAGGATTTGGAAGACCCGTGGAATGAACCCCAGTATGACAAATTGTTGAAACTGATGGTAACTCCCGAAGCTGCTCCCGACAAAGCGGAATATGTGGAAATTGAATTTGAAAAAGGGGACGCAGTTGCAGTAAACGGCGAAAAGCTGTCTCCCTTAGGCGTAGTTACCAAATTAAACGAAATTGCTGCAAGAAACGGTGTTGGGATTGACGATATCGTAGAAAATCGTCTGGTTGGTATGAAATCCAGAGGGGTATACGAAACTCCCGGCGGAAAAGTGTTGTATTTTGCTCATAAGGATTTGGAATATCTGTGTCTGGATAAATACACCATGCACTATAAAGAACAGCTGGCTGTAAGATTTGCAGAATTGGTGTATGACGGTTTGTGGTTCTCTCCCTTAAGAGAAGCATTGTCTGCTTTTGTTGACAAAACTCAGGAAACCGTTACCGGTACTGTAAGATTAAAACTTTACAAAGGCAATATTATGTCTGCCGGTTCTAAGTCCGAACATTCCTTATACATTGAAGAGTATGCAACCTTCGATGAAGATGAAGTATACAATCAGAAGGATGCAGAAGGCTTTATCAACCTGTTCGGTTTACAGACCAAAATGAAAGCACTGGTTGATTTAAAGAACAAGAAATAAAACCATAACAGTGGAAGCACAAATCTCTTTTGGATTTGTGCTTCTTACACAGTATGAGAGGAAACAAATTATGAAGCTTTGGGGCGGAAGATTTAATAAAGAAACAGACAAAGCGGTGGATGATTTCAACAGTTCCATTTCTTTTGACTGTAAAATGTATAAAGAAGATATTGAGGGGAGCATTGCCCATGTTACCATGCTGGGAAAGCAGGGCATTATTCCTATGGAAAATGCGGAAACCATCAAAAAAGAGCTGGGAAATATTTTAAAGGATATCGAGGATGGAAAAATTGAGTTTTCATTAGAAGCAGAAGATATCCATATGAATGTGGAAACCATTCTCATTGAGCGTCTTGAGGCAATCGGCAAACAGCTTCACACAGGCAGAAGCCGGAATGACCAGGTGGCACTGGACGTGAAAATGTATACCAGAAATGCCATTTGTGATATGAAAAACGAAGTGAAAACTCTACTTTCTGTCATTTGTAAGCTGGCAGAAGAACATAAAGCCACTGTAATGCCCGGTTACACCCATCTGCAGAAGGCACAGCCCATTACCCTGGGGCATCATCTGATGGCATATTTTCAGATGTTCCGACGGGATTATGAAAGACTTTCGGATTGTTTGAAACGAATGTCTCTTTCTCCCTTGGGAAGCGGTGCTCTGGCAACCACTACCTATCCCTTGGACCGCCAGTTTACTGCAGAGCTGTTAGGCTTTGACGGCCCAACTGAAAACAGCCTGGATGGTGTTTCTGACCGTGACCATGTGGCAGAGTTTATTTTTGATTTGTCTCTTGTTATGATGCACTTATCCCGTTTCTCGGAGGAAATCATTCTCTGGTGCAGTGACGAATTTTCATTTATCCGGTTGGATGATGCGTATTCCACCGGTTCCAGCATTATGCCACAGAAAAAGAATCCGGATATCGCAGAGTTAACCCGTGGAAAAACCGGCCGTGTATATGGCTCTTTAATTACCATTTTAACGATTTTAAAAGGGATTCCTTTGGCATATAACAAAGATATGCAGGAAGATAAGGAAGCTTTATTTGACGCGTATGACACGGTGAAAATGTGCTTACCCATCTTTGCAAAAATGATAGACACCATGACTGTAAATCACGAAAAAATGAGAAACGGTGCAAAGGGTGGCTTTACCAATGCTACCGATGCAGCAGATTACCTGGTAAAAAAAGGGATGCCTTTCCGGGATGCTCATAAAGTGATTGGGGAAATGGTGAGCTATTGTATTGGTGAAAAAATTGCACTGGAAGACATTCCGCTCACCAAATTGAAAGACTTTTCTGATGTAATTGAAGAAGATTATTACACTGCAATTTCTTTGGAAACCTGTGTCAACGAACGAAATGTTTACGGCGGTCCGTCTCCCAAAGCGTTGGCTGTTGCCATTGAAAATGCGAAGGATTTTTTGAATAGTTTGTAACAATAAGGATACAGAAATAACAAAATTTACCGTGACAGTCTAAGCCGTTAGATTGTCACGGATTGTATTCGTCTGAAAATTCAATTTTTACGGTCTGTTCCTTTTTTACATTTCTATATTTTGCCCCTGTAGTTAAGTGGATATAACGAGTCCCTCCTAAGGACTAGTCATCGGTTCGATTCCGGTCAGGGGTGCCAGAACAAGCTGCCGGTTATCAGCGAAATGCTGCGAAAGCATGCAAGGGTTTCCATAGGCAGTGAAAGGAGTCTCTTTTATGAACGTATTACAAGAATTGACACAAATCCTGCAAAGAGGACGTGTTCCCAAAGTGAAAGAACTGGTGGAACAAGCCATTTCTGAGGGGATTGCACCTGATTCCATTTTAGAGGACGGTTTGCTCAAGGGAATGGAAATTATCGGCGAAAAATTCAAGAAAAACGAAGTGTTTATTCCGGAAGTGATGATGGCTGCAAGAGCCATGAATGCGGGTGTGGAATTGCTTCGTCCTCTCTTAGTTTCCACAGGTGTTACAAATAAGGGAACAGCTGTGATTGGTACGGTTAAGGGTGATTTACACGACATCGGAAAAAACATCTGTAAAATGATGCTGGAGGCAAAAGGTCTGGCGGTATTTGATTTGGGTACGGATGTCACTGCAGACACTTTTGTAGAGAAAGCCATCGAGCATCAAGCCACCGTCATTTGTTGCTCTGCATTATTGACCACCACGATGAACGAAATGAAAAATGTCATTATAAAAGCCACGGAGAAAGGAATCCGAGACAAAGTTACCATTATGATTGGCGGTGCTCCCGTTACTCAGGAATTTTGTGACCAAATCACTGCTGATTATTATACTCCCGATGCAGCAACCTGCTCCGAGATAGCCCTCAAATCCTGTATCAAATAAGAAAACAAAAAGCTATGACTCCGGTCATAGCTTTTTTTATAAACAATTGATCTGTAAAATTATATTTTTTCGTTTTTGGTTCATACTAACAGTAAATATGAGTTCAGAATAGGAGATTCAATATGCTTTCAATCCGAACAGATCTTGCTTTAGAAAGTGTTTACACTCATCAGCACGAGGGAATTACTCAGGCACAGACCAATTATAACGGGGTTGCAGTTACCGAGATAGAGATTACCAGTCAGGAAGCCTCCGATTTGGTTGGAAAGCCCATGGGGAAGTTTATCACCATGGAAACTGACAGTTTTTTTGAAACTGAGCCGGAAAAGCTGGAGCAAAATGCCAATCTTCTTGCCAAAATGCTTGGGAAGCTTTTGCCTGCCTCTTTTGATAAAATTCTGGTGGTTGGATTGGGAAACCGAAACATCACGCCGGATGCATTAGGCCCTTGTGTGTTGGACAGAATTATGGTAACCAATCATATTATGGAATATCTCAACACAGACGGAAACTCCGATTTTCGGGCAGTGGGAGCAGTTTCTCCCGGTGTTATGGGCGTTACAGGGCTGGAAACTGTGGAAATTGTGAAAGGGGTAGTGGAACGCTATCAGCCCTCGGTGGTGATTGCCGTTGATGCACTGTGTGCGGCAACACCGGGACGAATGTTCACCACCGTTCAACTTACCGACACGGGAATCCATCCCGGATCAGGTGTGGGAAACCGCAGAGATGGGCTGAACCGGGAAACACTGGGAGTCCCCGTGATTGCCGTTGGGATACCCACTGTGGTAGATTCCCATGCCATTGTCCATTCCGCACTGACCGGTTTTTTTGAGGCAAATCATAGCCTGAAGGATGCCGACCAAATGATTTCGGGAATGATGCAGCACGTGGACACCAAGCTGTTTGTGAGTCCCAAGGATATTGATAATCTGATTGCCAAATCGGCAAGAGCGGTGGCAGGGGGAATCAATCTGGCACTCCATCGGAATATCGACCTTTCCTATGCTGAAAATTTTGTTTCCTGATTAGTTTTTGTTCAGTACATTCGCAACCGATTGTGCTGCCAGTTTTGCCCCTGCGATTGCCTCCGAAAGGGTGTTTCCGTTTGCACCGATTTCAAAAATGACCGAATTTTTTGTGGTATGGGTGTTAAACCGTTCTTTTCGTAAATCTACGGGTCTTGCGAGATTGGGATAGTGAGTCAGCAATTCCCTTTGTACTTTGACGGCAAAGGCAAGGTTATCTGCCCAGTTCGGATGGGGGAGACCGCCTTGCTCTGTACCGGTTACCAGCATAACCTGTGCTACGGCTTCCCCGTTGATTGTGGCTAATGGTTTCACTTTTTCGCCCGCTTCGTTATATAAGGCGTCACGGTGCAGGTCAATTACCACTTCAATAGTGGGATGCTCTGCCAATGCAGCGGTGACGCTTTCCAGACTTTTTTTGTAGGAAGTGGTATACGGCACATCATGCACCTTGGTAATGTGCAGTGTTTTAATGCCATTTTGCTCCAACACGGCAGAAAATTCCTTCCCCACCTGAATCATATTTTGGGTTTCATCATTACTACGGTCGGTGGGGAAATAGCTTTCGGTGGTATGGGTATGTACGACAAGAACCTTGTATCCTCCTGTGGTTGCATCATAAGGAAGCGGTTTTTTCAACAGTTCTTCTGTCTGAAAGGATTTTCCTGCATGATTTTTTACGATAATATTTTGTACGGTGGCTTCAGATTTTTGATTGGAAAAATCGCGGGAGGCTGGAACTGCATCCGGAGAGGGAGCAGGGGTTGACAGAGGAACAAGCTCCACCGGCGTGGGTTTCTGTTCAATTTCCTTGGGCGGAGTGGGCATCTGTGCATATACTGTTTGCATAAGACCAAGAGAAAAAACAGATTTTGGATTGAACAAAGTATCGTGCGGTGCGGTAATCAGTTCTTTTGTCATTGCCCGAAACAGCCGGCCGGGAAGATGTCCCTTGATTGTGACAATCAGAAAGATAACACACAGGCAAAAAAATCCTGTTACTTTCCATATTTTTTTCATAGAAATTACAATGCTTGTTTTCATAGTATGCCTCCTTTTTTTCATGCTATGAGAAAAAAGGATGAAAAAGAACTGTTCTCCCGTGTTTTTCCTGCATAAACGGAAGAAAAAAACCGATACTAAAGATAGCTTTTGTATGATAGGAAAGGAGAAATCGTATGCAGCATAAAAGTCCGGTAGTCCGTGAGGCAGAGGAAATTATATCCAATTATATAAAAAAACAAAGTGCCTTGTCACATCGGTTTCGTATTAAAAAAAGAAGAAAGCTTCCGCCGGGATTCTTTCTTCTTTTCGGGGTTGGAATCAGTATTGTTTTCTGGGTGATGCTTTTCTTTTGGATTTTTTAGAAAACCATTACGGATGCTCCTTATGAAAATGTTCATAGATATTGCGGGCGACAGAAGGGGGAACTGCTTTTTGCAGGTCTTCAACTGTCGCTTCTTTGATGTTTTTCAAGGTTTTGAAATGACCGTACAGCTTTTTCAATGTGCTCATTCCAACCTTCGGGATGGTGAGCAGCTCCGATTGGGTTGCGGTGAGCGTTGTTTTCTTTTTATGGTACGAAAGGGCATTTTTATGGGTTTCTTCATTGATTTTTGCCACAAATAAAAATGCCGGCTTATTCTCTTTCAACTGAAACATCCGATACCCGTCGGTTATATCACGAAGTCTGTGCTTATCATCCTTGACCATACCAAAGACGGGAATCTGAAATCCGTATTTCAAGAGAACGTCTTTTGCCACTTTTACCTGCCCTTTTCCGCCGTCTACTAAAATTAAATCGGGTGCAACCTCAAAGCCTTTGTCGCTTTGGGAGAGATGGTGGAAGCGTCTGTCCAAAACCTCATACATAGCGGCATAATCATCTGCCCCGTTTTTATTTTTAATGGCAAAGGTTCGTTTTTCTTTTTGGGAAAGCATTCCGTTTTCAAACACAGTCATTACACCCACGGCATTGGCACCCGCAGTGTTGGAGTTATCGTAGCTTTCAATCCGAATGGGTGTCTGAAACAGCTCCAGTGCCTCTTTTAGGAGAAAGAGCTGGTCGTCAATTTTGGTTTCCAGACGGAGCTTAATGGCTTCGATTGCATTGATTCTTGCCATTTCTATCAGGTTTTTCGTAAATCTGCCTCGTCCTTTGGATACGGTGATTGGTTGCGAGGAAAGCTGAGACAGAGAGTCTGACAGAGCAGGGTAATCCGGCTCCGTATCTTCGTTGACAGACAACACAATTCTTCCTGTAACGATTTCCTGCATCAGATAGTACTGCTCCAAAAAGGAGAAAATCATTTCTTCGGTTGCTATATTCTGCGACTCGGGAAAGGTGTATGATTTTTTTCCGTTGATGATGCCGTTTCTGACTTCTAATACGGCAATAGCACTGAGGTTTCCGTCACGGTACAGATAAACCACATCTAAATTGATTTTTTTAACAGTGATGACCTGATGCTTTTCTGCAAATTTTTCAATCAGGCGGATGCTGTCACGAAGCTTTGCTGCACCTTCAAAATCCAGCGCAGCGGCACAAGCTTCCATTTTTTCTTTCAGCGTGGGCAAAATGGTTCTGAGACCCTGGTCCAGTGCATGAGTTGCCGCCTTTAATTGCTCTCTGTATGCTTCTTCGGTAACCTTTCGGGTGCAGGGTGCAGAACAGTATCCGATGTGAAAGTTCAGACAGGGACGGCTCTTTGGCTTCGTCAAATCGCTTTTACAGCTTCTAAGACCAAATTCCCTGGATACAACATCAATCACCTCGTTGACCACCTGTGCATTCAGATATGGCCCGTAATATTGTCCGCCATCCTTTTGCACGCTTCTGGAAAGAGACAGATAAGGAAATGCTTCAGCGGTATGAATCTTAATGAAGGGATAGGTTTTATCGTCCTTTAACAAGATGTTATATTTTGGCTTATATTTTTTGATGAGATTATTTTCCAGCAGCAGAGCATCCTTTTCAGAAGCGGTGACGATGTAGTCAAAATGGTCTACGTTGGACACCATCAGCATGGTTTTTTTATCCTTTGGTGTGCCAATAAAATATTGGGAAAGCCGATTAAGAAGTGCCTTTGCCTTTCCAACATAAATTATCCGGTCCTCCTGATTTTTCATCAGGTACACACCGGGTTTTTTGGGCACAAGCTTTAGCTTTTCTCTATGCTCTTGTAATTTGGAAACAACGGTCATCTTATATTCCTCCCGGGACAATATGAGGGCAAGAAAGGGCTGTGACATCCTGCCACAACCCTCCTGATTGTTTATATGATTGGTTCGCCTTTTACAATTTATGCTGTGATATCGAAGTGCTTACTTCAATTCTCGTCTGTCGATTACACGTTTTGCCTTGCCCTCGCTGCGCGGGATTCTGCCGGGTTCTACCAGCTTCACATTACCGCTGACACCCAGAGCAGAAGCAATTTCCGAATTCAGCTTTTTCTCTAATTTTTCGATTTCCTTAATGGAGTCGTAATGGAAATGATCCGACATTTCGATTTCGATGGTCATAATATCCAGATTGTTGACACGGTCTACATAAATCATATAGTGGGGTTCCACCTCAGGACATTCCAACAGCACCGATTCGATTTGAGAGGGGAATACATTTACTCCGCGGATGATCAGCATATCATCACTGCGGCCCATTACTTTTGCCATACGGGGGGTGGTTCTGCCGCAAGCACATTTCTGGAAAGTAAGGGAGGTTAAATCACGGGTACGGTAGCGGATTAACGGCAATGCTTCTTTGGTGACACAGGTGAATACCAATTCTCCTTTTTCACCTTCGGGTAACACTTCACCGGTTTCGGGGTCGATAATTTCGGGGATGAAATGGTCGGCATTGATGTGCATACCATCATGTTCCAGACAGCTCATAGATACACCCGGACCGATAATTTCAGACAAGCCATAAATATCGTGTGCTTCCAGACCAAGCTTTTCCTCAATATCCTTACGCATTGCTTCGGTCCAGGGTTCTGCACCGAAAATACCGTGCTTCAGGTATAAATCGTCTTTGGTTAGCCCCATCTTTTTCAGCTCGTCTGCAATGAACAAAGCATAAGAGGGGGTGCAGCACAACACAGTAGTTTTAAAATCCTGCATAAACTGAATCTGCCGTCTGGTATTGCCTCCGGAAACAGGAACAGTTAAAGCACAGATTTTTTCAGAACCGTAATGCAGACCAAGTCCTCCGGTAAAGAGACCGTAGCCATACGCAACCTGTATGATATCGTCGTTGGTAACACCAATGGAGGTTAAGCAGCGGGCTACACAGTTTGCCCACATATCAATATCTTGATTGGTTAAGCCCACCACGGTTTGCTTTCCTGTTGTTCCGCTGGAGGCGTGAATCCGGGCAACCTGGCTTTTTGGCAAAGCAAATGCTCCGAAAGGATAAGCGTTTCTCAAATCCTGCTTGTAGGTAAAGGGGAGCTTATGTAAATCGTCTACCGATTTGATATCTTCCGGCTTCAGCCCGACGGCATCCATTTTTTCACGGTAGTAAGAAACGTTTTCGTATACTCGTTTTACAGCGTCCACCAGGCGTTCGGACTGGATTTTTTTCAGCTCCTCCGGAGAAGCTGTTTCGATTTTTTCATCATAGAACATGGGAATTCGCCACCTTTTTATTCTTTCGCACTGTTGATAATTTGTCTGGAGGATGCAATCTTATCCAAGAGGGTTTCGGTTTCCTGATAAGATGCATTGATTTGAGCGTATGCATTATGAAGCACTTCTCTTGCAGAATTTACCGCTCCGTCTGCAGTTGCCAAAAGCCCGTCTGCATATTTCTGTGCATTCAGCTTATACTGGTCTGCACGGTCTTTTACTTCATCGTAGTGAGCAGCTGCGGCAACCTCTGCCTTGTGCTTGATTTCCACAGCTTCCAGATCAGCTTCTTTTACCAGCTCATCTGCTTTTAATTTTGCAATTCTGACAATTTCGGTTTCGTTTACCATCTGAACAACCTGCTGATTTGCAGTTTCAATGATGGCGTCAGCTTCCTGATTTGCTTCGTTGATGATGCGTTCTCTTTCTTTTTTGACCCATTGTGCCTGCTTCAATTCTTCAGGGTAGTGCAGTCTGATTTGTTCAATTACACTCCACACTTCTTCGCGGTCAATCATACATTTGTTGGCAAAGGGTACCTTTGATGCAGATTCAACGATTTCTTCCAATTCGTCTATCAATGCTTGTAAATCCATAAGGGGATTCTCCTTTCAAAACATTAAAATTTATTTCGTATATCCTGTTCAATTTCGGGGGGAACCAAACCGGTCAGGTCACCGTGATACCGGGCAAGCTCTTTTACGATGCTGGAGGATAAAAACATATACTCCTGCGCAGACGGCAAAAATAAGGTTTCCAGCTCAGGCATCTGACTTTTGTTTGCCAGAGCCATTTGAAATTCGTATTCAAAGTCTGACACAACGCGAAGCCCCTTGATTAAAACATTACAATTTTTTTCTTTTGCAAAATTGACCAGTAATCCGGAAAAGCTTTCCACTTCCACATTTTTCAGGTGCTTTGTGGTGCGGCGGATCAGGTCCAGACGCTCCTCAACAGAAAACAAAGGCTGCTTCGTGCTGTTGGTCAGTACCGTGACCAAAACCTTATCGAATAATTTTGAGGAACGGGTAATAATATCTAAATGCCCGTTGGTAAGCGGGTCGAAACTTCCGGGATACACTGCGATTTTCATAGTAATGCTCCAATTCTGACACAAATTCTGCCAAAGGTTCTTTCTTTTATGATTTTGATTTGTTCGGGAACTGCAATTTGCTCCGATGCATCACATTCCCATATCAGGAGACAATCGGGCGATAAAAGCTTGCGCTCCACCAGGAGAGAAAGTGCAATTTCCAGCATTCCCTTCTGATAAGGAGGGTCCAGGAAAACCAGGTCAAACTGTTGATTGCATTGCATTAAAAACGCCTGATAATCGGCGGGAATTATTTTGCAAATTTCTCCAAAACGAACCTTTTCAATATTTTTTTTCACAATGTCCGGACGAATATCCACAAAAGTGCAGTGTTTTGCACCGCGGCTCAGGGCTTCAATCCCCAAAGCACCGCTTCCGGCAAATAAATCAAGAACAGAATCCTTTGCCACATCAAACTGAATCATATTGAATACGGCCTGCTTAACCTTATCTGTTGTGGGGCGCACCGATAAATCCTCCGGTGCATAGAGCAAAGCTCCTCTGCGGATTCCGCTGGTTACTTTCATGGTAAAATCAACTCCGGTATCGGAAAAACTGTATCATTTTTTGCTTGTCGGGATGATTCCGGGTCATCCAAAACAAGAGAATAGAAAATATCAGTATTTATTTTAGCATAACTTTATAAATTTGTAAAGTTTTTTTTCAAATATATCTTGAAAAATTTTTTTGTTAGTGGTATAATGTAAAAAAATATGAGAAGGCAGGACTTGCGTCATGACAAAAAAAAGCAAATGGGTGTTAAAACAACCCGATTTAGAAGCTGCAAAAAAAATAGGAGAAGCACTGAAACTGCATCCTCTGTGTGCAAATGTAATTTGCAACAGAGGCATTGAGACTCCCGAGCAGGCAGCGGCTTTTTTAAATCCCAGCGTGGATTCACTGTTGAATCCTTTTTTATTGAAGGATATGGAGAAAGGGGTTTCCAAAATCCAGGAAATCATTTCTCAAAATCAGAAAATAGTGGTATACGGAGACTATGATGTTGACGGGATTACCGCTGTTTCTATCATCTATCTGTACTTGAAATCCAAGGGTGCAAATGTTTCTTATTACATTCCGTCCCGTTCCGATGAAGGTTACGGCTTGAATAAGGATGCTGTGCTGTCCTTTAAAAACGACGGTGTGGGTCTGATTATCACCGCCGATTGCGGAATTACCGCTTTTGATGATATTCAGTATGCTACCTCTCTGGGCATTTTTGTGGTAGTGACCGACCACCACAAATGTAAAGAAGACCTTCCTCCGGCGTATGCGGTGATCAATCCCAAACGTCCCGATTGTTCATATCCCTTTAAAGAATTATCCGGTGTCGGGGTTGCATTTAAGCTGATTGAAGCATTGGAAGGTGGCGGCGAATCTCAGCAGTTATTGGATCAGTATGGCGATTTGCTGTGTCTGGGCACGATTGCAGACATTGTAACCTTAACTGAAGAAAACCGTGTGTTTGTATCTCTGGGGCTGAAGCTTCTGGGAGATCCTCAAAACCTCGGTCTGAAGGCTTTGATTCAGGAAGCAGGGCTTGCGGGTAAAGTGCTGACTTCTTCCCATGTTGGTTTTATTATTGCTCCCAGAATCAATGCAGTGGGCAGATTAGGCAATGCGATAGATGCAGTCAGATTGTTTACTACCTCCGATCCCAAGGAGGCGGAAAGTCTTGCAAAAATGCTGTGTGAAGAAAATGTCCGCCGTCAGACCATTGAGCAGGAAATTCTTCGTCAGGCATGTGCAATTATTGATAAAGATAAATCTCATAATACGGATCGTGTTATCGTTTTGGCATCTGAATCCTGGCATCATGGTGTAATCGGAATTGTAGCATCCAGAATTACTGAAAAATACGGCAAACCCTGTGTGCTGATTGCAGTGGAAGGAAATGAAGCAAAAGGCTCCTGCCGTGGTCTCTTGGGCTTCAATATGTTTGAAGCATTATCTTACTGTGACGAATTGCTGTTAAAATTCGGGGGACACGAGTTGGCTGCCGGTCTTACTGTTTCCAAAGACAATATTGATGCGTTCCGTGAAAAAATTAACCTCTATGCCAAGGAACATTTTAACACCAAGGTATATGTGGAAGAAATCACCTACGAAGGTAAAATCACCGATAAGGATATTAACCTGGAGCTGACCGATATGTTGGAGGGTATCCAGCCTTGCGGTATGGGAAATCCCATGCCTCACTTCCTGATTGAAAAAGTCAAAATTGAAGATATCACTTATTTTGGTGACGAAAAACATATCCGGATGAAATTCTCCAAGAAGAGCTTCTCCATTATGGTAATCGGCTTTGGTCTTGGCTCTAACGAAAGCTTCCGTATGCTTCGCAATGGCGATGTGGTAAATGCTATCGTTTCTCCTTATACCAACGAATACAGAAACAAAAAATATCCGGCGTTGAAGCTAAAGGATATCAAATTGGTGTAACTTTGTTGTTTGTGGAAGAAAGGTTTTTGATGAAACGGTATGGAACAGTTTGCCCGTCTTTTGGAAAAGGTAAAAAAGTATAATCCAAAATGCAACGAAGCGTTGTTGGAAAAAACATATCGGTTTTGTAAAATGGCTCATGAAGGTCAGTTTCGGCGCAGCGGAGAACCCTACTATAACCATCCGGTTTCCGTGGCAGAGATTATTGCTGAATTAAACCTGGATGATGAGTCTATTTGTGCTGCTTTACTCCACGACACGATTGAAGATACCGAGTATGGCTATGATTATGTAAAAAAGGAATTTGGCGAGGATATTGCCAATATTGTGGACGGTGTTACCAAATTGGGGCAGATTGATTTCAGCTCCAAAGAGGAAGAACAAATTGAAAACTTAAGAAAAATGTTTATGGCGATGGCGAAGGACATTCGTGTGATTCTGATTAAGCTGGCAGACCGTCTCCACAATATGCGAACCTTGAAAAGTATGCCGGAGGGAAAACGTCTGGAAAAGGCGTTGGAAACCATGGAGATTTATGCTCCCATTGCACACCGTTTGGGAATTTATAATCTGAAATGGGAATTGGAAGATTTGTCTCTGTTATATCTTGACCCCATCGGTTATAAAGAAATTTCCACCGGCATTGCAAAAAAAAGAACCCAGCGTCTTGAAATTATTGACGATATCAAAGAGCAGCTCACGGAAAAGCTTTCAGAAATCGGTGTGCAGGCTCATATTGAAGGCAGAGCCAAGCATTTTTACAGCATCTACAAGAAAATGTACTCCAAAAATATCACCATTGATGAAATTTACGATTTGTTTGCACTTCGTATCATTGTGGGAAATATCAACGAGTGCTATACTGTGCTGGGATGTGTGCATGAGCTGTATAAGCCGATTCCCGGAAGATTTAAAGACTACATCAGTATGCCGAAGCAGAATATGTATCAGTCCTTGCACACCACCTTGGTGAGCCGTGCGGGGATTCCCTTTGAAATTCAAATCAGAACCTGGGATATGCACCGCACAGCGGAGTATGGCATTGCGGCTCACTGGAAATATAAAGAAGGCTCGCAGAATCATAATAGTTCAGGAGATAAGTTCCAGTGGGTACGTCAGCTTCTGGAAACAGAAAAAGATTTTTCTAATCCCTCTGAATATATCAGCCACATTAAAATTGACTTGTTTGCGGATGAAGTGTTTGTGTTTTCCCCAAAAGGGGATGTATACAGTCTCCCCAGCGGGTCAACTCCCATAGATTTTGCATTTATGGTGCATAGTGCCGTTGGTTGGCGTATGGTAGGAGCGAAGGTGAATAACCGTATTGTTCCGATTGACCATAAACTGCAAAATGGTGATATTGTGGAAATTATCACCTCCGCCACGTCTTCCGGCCCTCATTCTGATTGGTTAAAAATTGCTTGTACCAGTCAGGCAAGGAGTAAAATCAACCAGTTTTTCAAGAAAGAAAAACGGGAAGAAAATATCCAAAAGGGCAAGGAAATGCTGGAAAAAGAAATCAAGAAGTTTGATATGACCCTGAAGGATTTGGTGGATAACGAGGAATTATTCGGCTATATTTCCAAGAAATACAGTGTTGCAAGAGTGGAAGATTTTTATGCCATTGTAGGCTATGGTGGGATTACGCCGGAAAAAATCAGCCTCAGAATTGAAGATTATCTGGAGCGTACCCGTGTTCCGGATGATACCAGCATACTGAATGGTATTCAGAATGCCAATAAAGAAAAAGCAACCAAAAAGCATATTAAAAAAGGAATTGTCGTAAAAGGGCAGGACAATTGTCTGGTGCGAACTGCAAAATGCTGTTCTCCTGTTCCCGGAGATAAGGTAGTCGGCTATATTACCCGAGGCAGAGGCGTTACCATTCATCGTGCAGATTGTGTTGCTCTGCGGGATATCGAACGCTCAGACGGTGATAAAAACCGTTTGGTAGAAGCCACCTGGGCGGTGGAGGATGGCAGCTCTCACAGTGTGGATTTGGCAGTTACTTCTGCCGATCGTAACGGGCTTTTAGTCGATTTGACCCTTGCCTTGAACGATATGAAAGTCCCCGTGAATGCTATGTCTGCAAAAGTTGTCAAAGACGGCACCGGTCTCATCCACCTAACCATCGAAGTCACCGGTCAGGACCAGTTATCAAAGGTACTGGTTCGGTTGAATAATGTCAGGGGAGTCATTGCTGCCAAACGAATTTGACAAAATAAGCGGCGCATCTTGCACATTTTAGCTCATTTGCGTACACCCGGTACGCGGCATTCGTAAAAATGCACAACCTGCTTGCTTCTTTTGCCAAATTGGAAAGCAAAGAATCAGCGGTGCATCTTGTACATTTTATCTCATTTGCGTACACCCGGTACGCGGCATTCGTAAAAATGCACAACCTACTTGCTTCTTTTGCCAAATTGAGAGTTAGGGTATAAGCGGCGCATCTCAGCTTTTTACTTCGTTTGCATACAGTGAGTATGCGGCACTCAGGAAAAAACTGACCTGCTTGCTTCTTTTGCCAAATTAGAAAGCAAAGAATCAGCTGTGTATTTTTTCTTCGTGGTACGATGCTATACATATCAACAGAAACAAGTTTCAACATCTTCTTAGGGAGATTATAATATGATAAAAGAAATCACCAGTTTAAAAAACAAAACTGTGTGCGAACTGAAAAAACTGAAGCAGAAAAAATATCGGGAGCAAAGCAGACTGTTTTTAGCAGAGGGCTATCGCAATGTGTGTGACAGTATTGCAAAACAAGCACCGAAGATGCTGTTCGTCGATATGGATTTTTCCGAACCGTTTTCCGCTTCGGAGGAGACAGAGGTCTATCGGGTGACCGATGCTGTGCTGAAAGAAGTCTGCGATACCAAAACCCCTCAGGGGATTGCGGCTGTGTTTTCCATTCCTGAGGAAAGGGATATCACATCTTCTTCTGTGTTGCTTTTAAACGGGGTTTCTGACCCCGGGAATTTAGGCACAATTCTTCGTACTGCACTGGCAAGTGGATTTACCGATATTATTCTGGATGAAAACTGTGCCGATGTGTATGCACCCAAGGTGGTTCGCTCCGCTATGTCGGCAATCTTTTCTCTCAACCTCATCCGGGTGAAGGAGCTGACCGATTCGGTGGAAACCTTGCAGCAAATGGGGTATTCTGTATATGGAGCGGCATTGACAGACTGTGCAAAATCCATTTATGATACAGATTTTCCCGGGAAAACGGCACTGATGATGGGATCGGAAGCAAATGGAATTGAAAAAGCACTTCTGGAAAAACTGGACGGTGTTTATATTATCCCGATGAACGGGGAAATTGAATCTCTCAATGTTGCGGTTGCCGCCGGCATCAGTATGTATGAGAGAAGACGCAGAGAAAAATGAGAAATAAATATAAATGATAAATTTTCGGAGGTATTTTTATGGAATGGTTTGATAAAGTAAAAAGTACAGTGACCAAAACTGCAAAATTTACAAAGGATAAGTCTACAGAGCTGTATGACATTACCCGCATGAGCTTTTCTATCAACGAGTTGGAAAACAAGATTGACAAACTGTTTAAAAACATTGGTATGCTGGTATACCGTGATTATGAAGCAGGTGCAGAATTTTCGGAAGATATTGATATGCTTTTAAAGGATATTGATGCAAAATACGAAGAAATTGCTCAGATTAAAGAAGAAATCAACAATATCAAAAATGTATCGGTATGTCCGTCCTGCAAGAAAACCAATCCCAGCGATGCAAACTTCTGCTTATCTTGCGGAGAAAAATTGAACTAAGAAAAAGATGCTCGGCAAAGCATCCTGCTTCGGGATGTTTTGTCGACCATTTTTGTGAATGACAATGCTGTTACAGTGTAGCGATTTTTACAGGAGGTGAGCAGAATATTGAAACGAGAGTGGACCAAAAAACAAACTATTTTTTTGTTTTTAGGAATTTCTATGATATTATTTCTATGGTGTAACCACTTACCGCCCATTGCCGGAATGGGTGGAGCAGATTATTTTCAGATTGCTTCAGGCGGATTTTATTTGAATAGCTCAAACGGCTGCCAGACCTATTTTTCTGCCATCCCCTTTGAAAACAGCTACACCGGTTCCATGAATTGGCTTCTGCGGCCATTATCGCTTCTGTTTTCCGGGTTAGATGTGCGGTTTTTGGCAAGTGCTTATTTTCTTGCGGTATTGCTGTCTATGGCGTATTTTCTGGCAAAATTTCCGGCTGAAAAACCGTGGCACCGGCTTTTCATCGGCGGGGTCGGCATTTTTCTTTTTTGTGATTTTGCTTATCTCTTACATCTTAATTCTTTGAATTTAGAGGGGGCATTTTATGCCGTAATTCTGGTGACGGTCGGATTGCTGTTATCGCAGTTTTACACCAAACCAGGCATCGTTCGCACTATTTTCTGTGCCGTTCTTGCGTTCTTTGCGGCAGGTCTAAAAACAGGCTATTTCTGGATTGGAATTTTGCTGGCACTTTGTTTACTTCCCACACTGTTTGTCAGGAAAGAATTGTGGTATCGTATTATCACGGTTGCACTTGCGGTGATAGTATCCGCTGGCTCTGTGGTTTGTTTTTCGGAGGGCGTTTTCTTTCAAAAAGAGCAGCAAAATCAATTTCATTCGGTATATTACGGCATTTTAAAAGATAATCCCGATGCCGTTTCGGATTTGGGACTTCCGGAAGATGCAAGGAAGTATGCCGGAAAAACCGTGTATGAAGTGGATGCCTCTGTGTTGGATGACGGGAGATTCCAGGTTGAAGACAGAACAATTTTAGCATATTATCTCACCCATCCCAAAATTCTTTGGGAAAAGCTGGAACGCAGTGCAGATAATGCCTACGAAATCCGTCAGCAATATGTTTCCAATTATCCCGAAGTGCAGAAGTTAAAATATGGCTTCAACTTATACAGTGCAGTGAAACGTCGCTTTTTGCAACCGGATTTTTGGTTTGTACTGGTATTTTTCGGTGCGGTGATGGTATTTAGTGCGATTCGGCTGAAGAAGTCACAAAAACCATCGGAACGGGCGCAGGCATTATTTTTGATTTTCTTGTGTGTAGCAGCTCTTGCCGCCTTTGTCGCTCCGATTTTTGTCAGCGGAGAAGCCGCCCTTGGGGCTGAACTTTTCTTATATAATCTACTTTTTGATGTGGTGCTGTGTCATGTTATCATCGGCGGAACGCTGATTCTTCTGAAACGGCGGGAAGCCATTCAGAACAAATACGGTGTGCAGCAATAAACCGCTGCTTTGATTTTGTATTAAAATGAAAGGATATATATAACAATGGAAAAAATGGGTCTTAACCAAATCCGGGAAGAATTTTTATCGTTCTTCCAGGAAAAAGCACATTTAAGAATGCAGTCATTCCCGCTGGTACCGATTAACGATAACTCTCTTTTGTTAATCAATGCAGGGATGGCACCTTTGAAAAAATACTTTACCGGGGAAGAAACTCCTCCGTCAAAACGGGTAACCACCTGCCAGAAGTGTATCAGAACCCCTGATATCGAACGGGTAGGAAAAACCGCCCGTCACGGCACTTTCTTTGAAATGCTGGGGAACTTCTCCTTTGGTGACTACTTCAAAAACGAAGTAACCGGCTGGGCTTGGGAGTTTATTACCCAGCGTATGAAATTACCGGTAGACAGACTGTGGGTCAGTGTATATCAGGATGATGATGAAGCTTATGATATCTGGACCAAAAAGGTTGGCGTATCTCCCGACCGTATGGTTCGTTTGGGCAAAGAGGACAATTTCTGGGAAATCGGAACCGGTCCTTGCGGTCCTTGTTCTGAAATTTATTTTGACCGTGGTGAGGAAAACGGCTGCGGCAGTCCTGATTGTGCTGTTGGTTGTGACTGTGACCGTTTTGTTGAATTCTGGAACTTGGTGTTCACCCAGTTTGACAAAGATAAAGATGGCAATTATAACCGTTTGGCACATCCCAACATTGATACCGGTATGGGTCTGGAACGTATTGCCGCAATTATGCAGGGTGTTGGCTCTTTGTTTGAAGTTGACACCGTAAAAAGAGTGCTGGACACTGTTTGCCAGATGTCCGGGAAAACTTACGGTGCAACGCACGAAACCGATGTTTCCATCCGTGTGGTAACCGACCATATCCGTTCCACCGTATTTTTGGTGTCCGACGGGGTTATTCCCTCCAACGAAGGCAGAGGCTATGTTTTAAGAAGATTGCTTCGCCGTGCGGCTCGTCATGGGAAGCTGCTGGGCATTGACAAAATGTTCTTAACCGAGCTTGCTGATGTGGTAATTTCCCAGTCCAAGGACGCATATCCGGAGCTGGAAGAAAAGCAGGATTACATCAAGAAAATTATCTCTACCGAAGAAGAAAAATTCTATAAAACCATTGATGCAGGGTTGCTTATGCTGAATGACTTCATCGCTGATATGAAACAAAAGGGCGAAACCGTGTTTGATGGTGAGGTTGCGTTCAAATTATATGATACTTACGGCTTCCCCCTGGATTTAACCAAAGAAATGGTGGAAGAAAACGGTTTCACTCTGGATGAGGACAAGTATCAGGCTTGTATGAATGAACAGCGAGAAAAAGCAAGAAATGCCCGTGGTGATACCTCTACCTTAGGATGGGAAAACGAAGTGGCAAAGCTGATTAAGGATTTGCCCTTGTGCGAGTTTATCGGCTACGAAGCACTGGAAACCGAAGCCACCGTTACCGCTATTTTGAAAGACGGTGCATTGGTGGATGCCCTGGGTGCAGGGGAATCCGGAACGGTTTTGACTGATACCACCGTATTTTACGGAGAAAGCGGCGGTCAGGCAGGGGATACCGGTGTGATTTTTGCAAACGGCATGAAAGCTGTTGTAACCGACACCAAAAAATATTCCGATGGGAAGTTCGGACATATGGTAACCGTAGAAAGCGGTGCTTTGAAAAAAGGTGCAAAAGTATCTCTTTCGGTAGACAAAGAAAAAAGAATGGCAACCGCAAGAAACCACTCCACCACACATCTGCTGCAGAAAGCACTGCAGACCGTACTGGGTGACCATGTTCATCAGGCAGGCTCCTATGTAACTCCCGAACGGTTGCGCTTTGACTTCTCTCATTTTGAGGGGATGACTGCTGATGAAATCAAGCAAACTGAGGCTCTGGTTAACAATGCGATTTTATCTGCAATGGATATCACCTGTAAGGTAATGCCCATTGACGAGGCTAAAAAATTAGGGGCAATGGCACTGTTTGGTGAAAAATACGGTGAGAATGTCCGCGTAGTTACCATGGGTGACTATTCGATGGAATTTTGCGGCGGTACTCACCTGACCAATACGGCACAGGCAGGCTTGTTTAAAATTGTATCCGAAAGCGGTGTTGCAGCCGGAGTCAGAAGAATTGAGGCTGTAACCGGTGCAAATTATATTGACTATATGACAAAAAGGGAAGAATTGCTCTTTGATACCGCAAAAGTGTTGAAGGTGAACAATATTTCCGATTTGACCCTGAAGGCAAATCAGTTGCTTGACGAAATGAAAGCACAAAAGCAAGAGATGGACGAGCTTCGTGCAAAGCTTTCCAAAGGGGAAGCAGATGAAATTTTAAATTCTGCAAAAGACGTATCCGGTGTAGCGCTGATTACTGCACAAAAAGAAGGAGCAACCGTTGAAATGCTTCGGAATCTGTGCGATGAAATCAAAAACAAATATGCTGAAAACCCTGTGGTAATCGTACTTTCCAACTTAGCAGATGATAAAATCACCTTCTTAGCAAGTGCGAATAAAGCTGCAGTTGCAAAAGGTGCTCATGCGGGCAACATTATCCGTGAAGTAACCAAAGCGGCTGGTGGCTCCGGCGGCGGTAAGCCTGATATGGCGCAAGGCGGCGGTAAGGATGCTTCCAAAATTGCAGAGGCTATCAGCTTAGCGGAACAAGTTCTCAAAGGACAACTCTAAGGAGGCTCTATGGAAGATTGTTTATTCTGTAAGATTATAAAAGGAGAAATTCCCTCCAAAAAAGCGTATGAAGATGAAGATGTCTATGCTTTTTGGGATATTTCTCCCACAGCACCGGTACATATTTTGGTAATTCCCAAAAAGCATATTGCTATGTTGAATGATATCTCCGAGCAAAACTCCTCTGTAATCTCCAAAATTTATGAAGCAATTCCCAAAATTGCAAAAGAAAACGGGATTGCGGAGGACGGTTACCGGGTGGTGACCAACTGCAACAAAGCGGCTGGGCAGACTGTGTTTCATATTCATTTTCATTTAATTGGCGGCCGGGAGCTTACCTGGCCTGCAGGTTAATGGAAAAAACAACATAATTTTGTAAAAAAGAACAAAATTTGTGTATTTTTAAGAATATACTTGACTAATTCTTAAAAAAATAGTATACTGTATTAGATTATAAAATAATTTCAAATAGTGCTCAAACAAGAGCACATAGGAGGAAAAAATGGCTAAAGGTATTGGCAAAATTGTGATTGCCCTCCTGGTTGTTTTTGTACTTTGTTACACAGCAGCTTTCGGAGTGACAATCGGCTCATTTAAGACATACCCTGTTTTTGATGAAGAACATGGTATCAGAAAAGGCTTTGACCTGGCAGGCGGTTCTGTAATTGTTTATCAGGCATCTCAGACTGCAGAAGACGGCACTGCCGTTGCAATCAATCCGGATGAATCTCAGATGGATGTTGCAAGAAAAATTATTTCTGCCCGTCTGGACAGACAGGGTTACACCGAAGGCACTGTTACCGTAAAAGGAAATCAGCTGGAAGTGGAATTGCCCTCTGTAAAAGATACTGCAAAAGCAATTCAGGAAATCGGACAGACTGCGAAACTGGCGTTCTACGGTTATGATTCTGCCACTCAGGAGTTTGGCGAAGAAATTATGTCCGGTGACGATATCAAATCTGCAGAAGGTATTTATCTGCAGGCAACTAACACAACCGGTGCTCAGCACGTTGTTGCAATTGAAGTAACCGAAGATGCATCCAAACGGTTTGCAGATGCAACCAGTCAGTATGCAGGCAAACACATTGCAATTATGCTGGATGAAGAAATGATTTCTGCACCCATGGTAAAAGAAAGAATTGAAAGCACTCAGTTCCAGATTGAAGGGGACTTTGACAAGGCTTCTGCAGAAGAATTGGCTGCGTTAATCAACGACGGTCAGCTTCCCTTTAACCTCTCTGTTGTTCAGCAGAGAACCGCAGGTCCTACCTTAGGGGATTCCGCACTGCAGACAAGCTTACTGGCTGCGTTAATCGGTTTAATCATTATCTTCGTGTTTATGATTGCCCTTTACAGATTACCCGGTCTGGTAGCTTCTATCGCACTGGTGTTCTATGTAGCACTTTGCTGCCTCATTTATGCAGGCCTCAGAATTAACCTGTCTTTACCCGGTATTGCCGGTGTTATTCTGTCCATCGGTATGGCAGTTGACGCAAACGTCATTATCTTTGAAAGAATGAAAGAAGAATTCAAACTGGGTAAAACCATGAAAGCTTCTTTGGATGCCGGTTTCAACAGAGCATTGATTTCCATCATTGACTCTAACGTTACCACCATTATCGCAGCCGGCGTTTTGTATTTCTTAGGCTCCGGTCCGATTAAAGGCTTTGCAATTACTTTAGGTGTTGGTATTTTAGTTTCTATGTTTACTGCAATCGTTGTTACCAAGTTCTTATTGAAAGCTATGGTTGACATTAACATTAAAAACAGATTTTTATACGGTGCACCGCTGAAAGGAGGAAACAACAATGCTTAATATTTACAAAAACAGATGGATTTATGCAGCTGTTTCTGTTGCAATTATCTTAGTAGGGTTGGTATTTTCTCTGGTTGGCGGCTTCAATATTGATATTGACTTTGCCGGCGGTACCAGTATTATGATCAATTTAGGTCAGGAAGCTTCTAAAGATGATGTTGCAGCTGTTTGTAACGAAGCACTGGGCTTTAATGTTTCTGCTGTTCAGCCCAGTCTGGATAATCCCAATGAAATGACCATCAAAACCAAAAACTTAACCGAAGCAGAAGCTGATGCTGTGATTGGTGCATTGAAAACCAAATACAGCTTAGCAGATGATTTCAGTGATTATTCTATTTCCACCTTTACTCCTGCATACGGAAAACAGTTGGCAGGAGAAGCTCTGTGGGCAGTGGTAATTGCAGTTATCTTAATGCTTGTATATATCACGATCCGCTTTGAGTTTTTATCCGGCTTGAGTGCAATTATCGCACTGATTCACGATGTGCTCATTATGATTTCCGTATATGCAATTTTCAGAGTTCCCGTAAACTCCTCTTTCATTGCAGTTGTTCTGACAATTCTTGGTTACTCCATCAATAACACCATCGTTATTTTTGACAGAATCAGAGAAAATCAGAGAATGGCAAAGAAAGAAACCTTTGCAGAAATCACCGATAAGAGTATCACTCAGACTTTGGGTCGTTCCATCAACACCACCATCACCACCTTCGTTATGGTTGCTGTGTTGTATGTACTGGGCGTTGAGTCCATCAAAGAATTTGCATTCCCGCTGATTATTGGTATTCTCGGTGGTGCATATTCTTCCATCTTTATTGTATCTCCTCTGTGGGCTTCCATGAAAACTGCAGGCTTAAATCAGAGAAAGAAAGCAATGGGCAAATAAGAAACCATAAAAATTGCTTGTCGAATTTCGGCAAGCAATTTTTTTATATATGAAAAATAAGGTGTCGGGGAGTAATTGTTGACAAATGTCTTTTTCGGTGGTATACTATAAAAAGAGAAATTTTACATTTTGTGATACCAATTTATCAGTAAGGGAGTAAGTGTTTTATGTCTCAGCCAAAGATATATATTTGTGCCAGTGCTCATTTCCCGCATGGGGATGCAGGAGCAAACCGAATTCAATACATTGCTCAGGGCTTGCAATTGGCATCCTATGATGTGGCAGTTTTGTCTTGCGGACAAACTCCCAAAACGGCAGTTTTAGAAAACGGTTGGTATACATATGCCGGAGTGCCTTACCGCAATCTGGAGCTGAAAAGTGTAAAGAAAGAAAAGCTTTTGAGCGGTTATCTGATGGTGTCTCTGATGAAAAAATGCGGCGTCAAACGGGGAGACATTGTGTATCTGTATGGCTCGAACAGTATGTATATTTCGCCGATTTTGTCATTTTGTAAAAGACATGGCATCAAAACGGTGATTGATGTGGTGGAATGGCATCAGCCCTTTCAATATCCAAAAAAGGAAAAGGATATTCGCTATCGTTCCGCCAATAAAACCTTTACTAAACTCGCCCCAAAAACAGACGCTATTGTGTCTATTTCCGAGTGTATCGCAGAATATTACAGAGAAAAGCACTGTAATACACAAGTTTTTCCGGTAATTATTGATGCTGATGGAATACCTTTTGATTGCGACAAAAAGGCAACGGACAATCAGGTGCATCTGATTTATCCCGGAAATCCTATGTATAAGGATGATATCGAGGTGATGCTCAAGGGCTTGGCAGAGCTAACCGAGGCGGAGCGAAGTCGGTTACAGTTTCATCTGACGGGCGTAAAAGAGGAAAAGCTGAGAAGCTTTTTGGGAGACGGGCAGCACGTTTTTGATACACTCAAGGATACTGTGGTGTTTCACGGCTGGATGGAGTACGAGGAGCTGATTGCTCTGTATCAAAAGGTGGATTTCCTTTATATGTCCCGTCCAGACAATTTAGTAACGAGAGCAAATTTTCCCAGTAAATTGCCGGAGCTGATGGCATACGGTATTGCACCCATCGGAAATCGGGTGGGGGATTACTACCGTTATTTAACCGACGGAGAGGATTCGGTTTTATTTAACGAAAATACCCCGGAGGCGTGTGCGGAAGCTTTGCGGCGGGTGCTTCAGATGAACCGGGAGGAACAAAAAAGGATGTGTGAAAAAGCCCGTCATACTGTTTGTGAACAATTCGATTATCCCAAGTGGGCAGACAGATTACGTCAGTTTATGGAGAGTATCAAATGAATGGTGCAGTTAAAAAAATTCTTCGCTTTTTTTATTATTTTCCCTCCAATGTGAGAAATCGAATCCGATATTTTTTTCAAGGTGTCCGCGTTGGGAAAGAACACGAAACCAAAGGCAGTTTATACATAAAAAATAGAGGAGAAATCGTGTTTGGTGACCGTGTTCGTATCAATTCCTCGGGAAAAGCAAACCCGATTGGAGGCGGTGACCGAACCTATCTTCAGGTATTAAAAGAGGCAAAACTCACAATTGGAAACGATGTGGGGCTGTCTAACTGTGCTATCACCTGCGGAGAACAGATTGCGATTGGAAATTTCGTTAGAATTGGTGCCGGGGTTAAAATTTACGATACCGATTTTCATTCCCTCAATCCCTTTGAAAGAACGGCAAAGCCTGAAATTCCAAATGTTGTAACAAAGCCCATAGTGATAGAAGATTATGCCTTTATTGGTGCAGGAAGCTGCATTTTAAAGGGAGTTACCATTGGAAAATACAGCGTGGTGGGAGCCGGTTCGGTTGTGACCAAATCCATCCCCACGGGCGAAATTTGGGCGGGAAATCCTGCCAAAAAAATTGGAATGGTTCCCGGAGTGGAACCAATATCAGAATGAAACAAGAAGGAGCATAGTGATGGAACATTTAACTTCTCTCTTTCTCGCACAATCATATAGTGATGCCTGGGAGGAATATCAACGAAGCTTGAAACAAGCAAACTGTGCTTTGTGGGATTATGTGATTTTGACTGCCTCCAATGAATTGCAGGCAGAAGGGTATCGTGCTCAGCTGCAAGTCAGATATGAACAAGGACTTTTGCCGAAACAGACTCATTTTGCTGTAGTACCGGATCCGGATGGGAAACGGGTAGGCAGCGGCGGTGCAACACTGGGTGTCATCCGATATATTGCTGAACACAGAGGTTCTTCCGATTTTTCGGGGCTTCGGATTCTGGTGATTCACTCCGGTGGCGACAGTAAACGGGTTCCCCAGTATTCTGCACTGGGTAAGCTGTTTTCACCTGTGCCTCATCGGTTACCCAACGGGATAGCCTCTACTCTGTTTGATGAGTTTATGATTGTGATGGCATCGGTTCCCGGAAGAATCCGGGAGGGGATGATGCTGGCATCGGGCGATGTTCTTTTATTATTTAACCCCTTGCAAATTGACTATTCCGGTAACGGTGCGGCGGCAATTTCCTTTAAAGAACCGGTGGAAACCGGAAAAAACCATGGTGTGTTTGTGCAGGGAGACAGCGGAAATGTAGCCTCCTTTTTACATAAACAAAGTGTAGAGCAGTTAACTGAAAAAAATGCAGTCAACGAAAGCGGCTGTGTTGATATTGACACCGGTGCAGTGATTTTTTCTACCGATATGATTCGTTCGCTGTATGGATTGGTCTGTGAAAATGGTGTATTTCAGGAAGAAAAATATCAATCTTTGGTGAATGATACCGTTCGCCTTTCTCTTTATGGCGATTTTTTATATCCTCTGGCTGAAAATTCTACTTTGGATGCGTTTTATCTGGAAAAACCGGAGGGGGATTTTTCGGAGGAACTGAAACTTGCCAGAGAGAAGGTTTGGCAGGTTTTACGTCCTTATCGTATGAAGCTCTTACGATTTGCACCTGCTAAATTTATTCATTTCGGTACTACCTCCGAGATTTTACGCTTAATGTCTAAAGAAATTGATGGCTACTCTAATTTAGGGTGGAGCAGAAAGGTGTGCTGTACGGTCACCCAGGATGCAGCGGGCTATAACAGTGTAGTTTCTGATTTGGCAACAATCGGAACGGACTGCTATTTTGAAAGCAGTCTGGTACATTCGGATACAAAAATCGGCGATCGTGTGGTGTTATCAGCTGTAGAGGTTTCAGGGGTAACCATTCCCTCTGATGTGGTTCTTCACGGACTCAGGCAACGGGATGGAAATTATGTGGTAAGAATTTATGGAGTTTCCGATAATCCTAAGCTTTCTGTTGATGAAAATTGCAGCTTTTGCGGCGGAGGACTTTCCGATTTTATGAAAGAGCATCAATTATCGGATTCTGACCTTTTTGACACAAATGACCGTACCTTGTGGAATGCAAAACTCTATCCCGTTTGTAGCACAATGGAGGAATCTGTAAGACAGGCATTGAATCTATATGCCCTATTTAATGATGGCGGGGATTTGAACAGTTGGAAAGCTGCAAATCGAAAAAGCCTTTCTTCCGGCTTTTATGATGCAGATTCTCAGTCTATTTTAGATTGGAACAGCTATTTGCAGGAGCTTATGACTATGGATGGCATTGCCAAAGCTATCGCATTGAAAACTCCCGTTGAGGACGTCGTGAATACGTTTCCGCTTTCCCGGGTAACGCCTGCCCAGGAGCGGTGGATAGCGGAATATTTAAGCACTGCTGATTTTTCTACCAAAATCCGCTTTTATTACTACATTGGTCGTGCATTGGGAGAGGTTTACGGGGAAGAATATTACACCAAGTGCTTCCAAAGCATTCGTGAGACCATATTGGACAGCAACGAGCATTGTATGGAATATCAGAGCTCCTGTCGTATTATGATGGACAGTCACACCGTTGCATTGCCCTTGCGGGTAAATTTCGGAGGTGGCTGGAGCGATACTCCCCCCTATTGCCTGGAGCAGGGAGGCACTGTTCTTAACGCGGCAATTCTGTTAAACGGAGAAAAGCCTGTAGAAGTAACCCTGAAACGAATCCCGGAAGAAAAAATCGTGTTTGAAAGCCGGGATATGGATGTTTACGGAGAGTTTGATACCATTACACCTCTCCAGCAGACGGGGAACCCCTATGACCCCTTTGCTTTACAAAAAGCGGCACTGTTGGCGTGTGGTATTCTTCCAAAAGAGGGGGGCAACCTTCAAGAAATTTTAAACCGTATGGGCGGCGGCTTCTTTATGAAATCGGAGGTAACCGGGGTTCCCAAAGGAAGCGGTCTGGGAACAAGCTCGATTTTATCTGCCGCTTGTGTGAAGGCTATCCAGGAATTTTTCGGACTTTCCTGCACAGAAGAAAAGCTTTGCAGTCAGGTATTGTGTGTGGAACAGCTGATGTCTACCGGCGGTGGCTGGCAGGACCAGGTCGGCGGTATGACAGACGGACTGAAATATATTACAGCCAGTCCGGGAGCAGAGCAGAATTTACAGATTGAATATGTAAAGCTTCAGCCGGCGGTGAAGGAGGAGCTGAACCGTCGTTTTGTTCTGATTTACACAGGGCAGCGCCGTTTGGCACGGAATCTCCTTCGGGATGTGGTCGGCAGATACATTGGCAACCAGGCTGAGGTAGTGTTCTCCTTAAATGAAATTCAGCGTGTGGCTGCTCTGATGAAATTTGAGCTGCAACGGGGCAGAGTAGATGCCTTTTCGGAGCTTATGAATTATCATTGGGAGCTTTCTCAAAAAATTGATAAGGGCATTACCAACACCTTAATCGATCAGATTTTTTCTTCCATTTCTCATCTCATTGACGGAAAAATGGTATGCGGTGCAGGTGGCGGTGGATTTCTTCAGGCAATATTAAAAGAAAATGTGACCAAAGAGGAAGTTCGTAAACAGCTGAAAACTGTTTTCGGAGACAGCAGTATTGACATCTGGGATTGTACGATTTTATAATTTTTCTCACTGTGATAAACCTGTGGCGGTTTATCACAGTTTTTTTGTTTTAGAAACCGGAATTGTTGCATATAGTGAACCGAGAAACAAAAAAACGGAGCGATTATCTATGATTGCAATATTTATGTTGGGATGTTTAGCCGGCGGGATGGGCACAACCATTGGTTGCCTGACAGGATGGCTGATATTTCGGTTAAAAGGGTTGCTCCCTAAAAAAATGCAGATGGACAGAAACATTTTTTATGCTTCTGTCTATGAATTTTCCTCGGGACTGATGATGGCAGTGGTCACCTTCCATTTGCTGCCGGAGGCAATAGATACAGGCGGACTTTGGAATGCTTGTGCCGGACTTCTTTTCGGGATGTTTTTTTTACATATAGCAGGACGTTGGCTGCATAACAAAATGCCGGAGAACGCGGCAGGGATGTTCCTTTTGTTTGGAGTGATGCTGCATAACATTCCCGAAGGAATTGCTATCGGGACTTCAGCACTGAATCATTTTGACCTGGCAATTTCTCTCTTAACAGTGATTACCATTCACGATATTCCGGAGGGAATTTCGTGTTACCTTTCCCTGCAGACGGGAAACAAAAGTCTGTTGTCGATTCTTGGAATTGTATTTGTCTGCATGGTTCCTACGGGAGTTGCTGCACTGTTCGGGAGTGTAGCCGGAGAAAGCGGACCGGTATGGAATGCGATTCTTTTAGGCTTTGCAGCAGGGAGTATGCTCTATATTCTTACCTTTGAACTTTCTCGCGAGGCGAAGCATTTATCCAACCGAAAAATTTGTGAGGGGGTGTATATCCTGGGGCTTCTTTTGGGAATCCTTTTAAAATAGCAAGAATTGGTTGACGAATGTCAAATTTTATGCTATACTGTAACAAATACAGTTTGTTATTTCTATTTTATCGTAAAGGAGCAGTAAGAAATGTTAAAAGGAATTCCAAAAATTTTATCTCCCGAGCTTTTAAAAATTTTGATGGAAATGGGTCATGGTGACGAAATTGTAATTGGTGACGGGAACTTTCCCGGTGCGAGAATCGGCGATAAGCTGATTCGCTTAGACGGTCACGATGTGCCTGAAATTTTAGAGGCAATTTTAAAATTATTTCCCTTGGATACCTATGCGAATCCGGTGTATTTAATGGAAAAGGTGCCGGGAGATACGGTAGAAACCCCCATTTGGGACACTTATAAAGAGATTGTTTCCAAGTATACTGATGCCCCCATCGAATTTGTGGAACGCTATGCTTTTTATGAAAGAGCAGAAAAAGCTTATGCAGTGATTATGAGCGGCGAAAGTGCATTGTATGCTAACATTATTTTGAAAAAAGGTGTTGTAACCGAATAAGATAAAAATAGCGGAGAAGTATCCTCTCTGCTATTTTTTCGTGATAAGAGAGGTTTTTTTATGAAAAAAGAGAGAGTATGGATTGCCACTCTGATTGCAACGGTGATGACACTGATTTTATTGACCGGATTTGTTCAGAGAATTGCTTATGAAACCGACAGCCGGAAGTTTTTCGTCTCTTGTGATATGGCCAATTTGAAAGAGCAGGGAAAAAACACACAAGAAGCATTGCAGACCTTGCAGGATGCAGGTGCAGGGGTAGTTACCGTAGAACCAATGACGGTGAAGGGTCTGCAGGAAGCTGGTCGGCTGGAGCTGATTACCTATTCATCGCTGTTTATCAACGAGGATGATATTTCCCGACAAATCCGGGAATCGTTGGATGGCTACCCGATGAAAAATGAAAATCTGGTTGCCGTGGTAAGAGATGCTTCCTTGCGGGAATTTATGAGTCTGGAGCTGTCCTACCGTTACAGTGATTATACCAACCGTTTTTTAGAGGACGGAGAAACGATGGTGTTTGCCTTTCAAAATCTGACCCATGAGAATGATTTGATAGTGGGTTATGATTATCAGGATTTGGCTCTCATTGAAAGTGTGGGCATGAAAGCGGCAGTGGTGTATCCATCCTATACCTTTGAGCATTCGGTTTATCCCAAATATTTTAATGAGTTTGTAAATTCCAACAGTGTTTCTTTTGTTATTCTGCGAAATAATCCCTACGATAATAAAAAACCATTATCCGAGGAAATGAAAGCAACTCTCCGGACAATGGATTTTACCTTAGTCGTTTGGGAAAACGAAAATCAGATTGGAAATGAAACACCACATCTTTATGACGAGCTGTTTTCGATTATGAAGTATAATACGGTGCGTGGATTTCATATGGACAAGATTGTAGACTACGACCAATCCTTGTATCGTTATCGGTTTTATCAGTGGTTTAATTCGGCAATTGAGCGGAATACTGCATTTATCCACACCAATCTGTTGGAAAATCCCGATGTGGATAAGGATACCAATTTTCATCTGACTGTAAAAGCAATTTCCGACTTTACCGGTTTTGCAAAGGGAGAGACCACAGCTTCCCGTGAAAAAATTCCGTATCCCTATTCTCAAAACACTATGGCGATGGCAGGCGGGATTCTGGCACTGACTCTGCTTTATTTATATCTGATGTTTTTTATGAAAAAAACACCAAGTTATTTTACCGAAAGTTATTTCGGGCTGATGATTGTGTCGGTGATTGTTTCTTATGCACTTTCGGAATATCTCTGTGCATTGTATGCGTTGGCAATTATGCTCGCTTCCTGTGGTTTCATCACTGCAGTGATGTTTTATCTGGACAAGCATACCCAGGGAAAGAAAAAGCTGTTTTTGATTCTTGGTGCGGTGTGCAGCACATTGGTTAGCAGTGTGATTGGGATTGCGGCACTGCTTGGCGGAATTGAGTTTTACACCTCCACAGCCTTTTTCTATGGTGTGAAAATCAGCTTACTGTTACCGGTATTGGTAACAGTAGTGAATGCATATCTTATTTATTACAGAGAAAAAATTTCTTTGAAAGAGCTGCCCAAAGCGTTGTGGAGCCGGCTGAAGCAAATGAACAAATGGATTCTGGTTCCGGTTGGCGTAGCGGTTCTTCTTATAGTGGCATATTACTTAATCCGAAGCGGAAAATCCAACTTGATTTTACCCATAGAGGATAGCTTCCGCAAATGGCTTACCGATGTGTTCTATATCCGCCCGCGATTTAAGGAATTTTTATTTGGTTATCCTGCATTTTTCTTGTTCTTGTATTTTTGTTGGAGCGGTGTGAAAACGGAATGGAAAATTGCTTTGGGAATTTGCGCGACCGTGCTGTTCACCTCTATTCTGAACACCTTTTGCCATACCTTTACCGCGGTTACAGTCAGTCTGCTTCGTGTGGTGAACGGACTATTGTGCGGAGTGGTTGTTTCTGCTGTATTGATTGGATTGATTATTTTAGTGCGGTATCTGATTTGTAGAACGAAGAATCAGAAGATGCCTGTAGCAAACGAAGCTCCCGCGTTTGATAAGGCAAAAGAAAAGCCATTGGAAGTGGTTGAACCGGTGAAAAAACAAGCTCCCAAACAACAAGTAAAGAATAAACAAAAGAAACGTTCCAAGAAAAAACGATGATTTTATACGGCATAGCAGCTTCCGATGCTATGCCGTTTTTATGTTCAAAAATGTATCCGATTACAGAACACTTCCTTTTTCTGCATATTTTCCTTTGTTGTTACATACGTATGGAAGTAGTGAAAATATAAAATATCGGAGGAAACAAGATGAACGTATTAAAAGACATTGCGAAACGAACCGGAGGCGACATTTATATCGGTGTTGTCGGCCCAGTGCGGACAGGGAAATCCACCTTTATCAAGCGGTTTATGGATTTGATGGTGCTTCCCAATATGAAAAACAGTTACGACAAAGAACGCTTAAACGATGAGCTTCCCCAATCCTCCCAAGGCAAGACCATCATGACCACCGAGCCGAAATTTATTCCCAATGAAGCGGCACTTATTGATTTTTGCGATAACGGCAGTGCAAAAATCAGAATGATAGACTGTGTAGGTTATGTCATTCCTGATTCATTAGGGTATGAGGAGGACGGCAACGAGCGAATGGTGCACACACCTTGGTCGGAGGAGGAGATACCTTTTATCCGTGCAGCGGAAATCGGCACAAAAAAAGTGATTTGCGAGCATTCCACCATTGGCTTGGTTGTTACAACAGACGGAACGGTTACCGATATTGGTAGGGAAAGTTATGTGGAAGCAGAGCGCAGAGTGGTTTCTGAGCTAAAGGAAATCAAAAAGCCTTTTGTAGTAGTTGTAAACTCCCGACAGCCGAAAAGCACTGCAGCCTGCGAGCTTTGTGACCAATTGGCAGGTGAATACGGAGTCCCTGTGGTTTGTGCTGATTGTGCACAAATCACAGAGGAAGAAATACTTGCTTTATTGAAAACTGTGCTTTATGAATTTCCTATTTCGGAGGTTGGCTTTTCTTTTCCGAAATGGATTCGGTCTCTGGAGCAGGAGCACCCTCTGAAAAAAACCTTATTCCAAACTGTTCATACCCTGATGCAGGATGTAAAATCTGTTCGTGATGTGACAGAACGATGCAAAACCCTGGAAAAAGGAGATTTGTTTGAAGATATCCGCATTTCCTCCATTTTACCGGGAGAGGGAAGTGTTACCGTTTCCTTTAGTGTTCCGGAAAAGCTCTTTTACGATGCTATTTCAGAAACTACGGGTATTCCGATTGATTCGGATGATACTCTGATGTCCGTGCTGAAGGAATTATCGTTGGCAAAAGCTAAATTTGACCGTATGGAATATGCTTTAAATGAGGTAAAAGAAAAAGGCTACGGGATTGTATATCCCGATATTGAGGAACTGACCTTGGAAGAACCGGAAATTATCCGTCAGGGGAATAAATATGGTGTTTGCCTGAAAGCTTCCGCCCCCTCTATCCATATGATTCGTGCAGACATTCAGACCGAGGTTTCTCCCATTGTGGGAACAGAAAAGCAATCGGAGGATTTGGTGAAATACTTACTTTCCGACTATGAGGAAGACCCCAAGAAAATCTGGGAGTCCAACATTTTCGGAAAATCCCTGCACGAGCTTATCAATGAGGGACTGCAGACAAAATTATCCCGTATGCCGGAGGATGCCAGAGGCAAGCTGAAAGAAACCCTCACCAAAATTATCAACGAGGGCAGTGGCGGACTTATCTGTATTATATTGTAGGGAACAAACGGACTGTGAAAAACAGTCCGTTTTTTTTGGAAAATTTGAAAAAACTATTGTTTTTTTCAAAGAAATATGTTATACTGACAAAGTATATCGAAAAAAGTTTGATAACATCCGTTGCAAAATGAGTTGCAACAGATAAGGAGCGAATACCATGGATATGAAACAAATGCTTTCTTCCGAGGACAAGCTGCGAATTGTGCAGGAAACGGTTCCCGGAAAGCAAATAACCTTAGCTCATATTATTGCCAATCCCGACCCAGTAATTTATCAGAAGCTGGGATTGAATCCGGCGGTGGATTATTCCCGTTCGGCAATTGGAATTTTAACGATTTGTCCTGCAGAGATTGCAATTATTGCAGGAGATATTGCAACCAAGACCTCCAATGTGGAGCTTGGCTTTGTGGACCGTTTTTCCGGCACGTTGATTGTTACCGGCAGAGTTGCCGATGTAGATTCTTCCCTGAGAGCCATTGCTGATTATTGCCAGAAGCATTTAGGCTGTGTGGTTTGTGAGATTACCAAAACCTAAAAGGGGCGTGCTGTATGAGAAAAATGATTCTGGTGGGCAGAAGCGAAAGCGGCAAAACCACCTTGACCCAAGCACTTCGGGGCGAAAATCTGCATTATCATAAAACACAGTATGTCAATTATCACGATGTGATTATCGACACTCCCGGAGAATATGCCCAGACTAAGGGGTTGGGGCGTGCACTGGCACTGTATACTTACGAGGCGGATGTGGTAGGACTTCTTTTAAGTGCCACGGAAGCATATTCCTTGTATCCCCCCTGTGTCACAGCATCGGCAAACCGGGAAGTGATTGGGATTATCACCAAGTGTGATCACGAAAATGCCAACATAGCGCAGGCAGAAAGCTGGCTTCGTTTAGCGGGATGTGAAAAAATTTTCCCTGTCAGTTCTTATACAGGAGAGGGAATTGAAGAGCTAATGAACTATTTAGCTCAGGACATTGAAAAAATTCCGGAAAGGATAGGATAAATTATGAAAATTGAAACCAAATGCTTACATTCGGGATATACTCCCAAAAATACAGAACCCCGTGTGGTTCCTATTGTGCAGAGTACTACCTATGTGTATGATTCCACCGAAGAGGTAGCATCTGTCTTTGACGAGCCGACCAAATCTCTCATTTATTCCCGTTTTGCTAATCCCACGGTTATGGCGGTGGAAAACAAAATTGCGGATATGGAGGGCGGCGTTGGTGCAATGTGTACCTCCTCCGGTCAGGCAGCAACCCTGCTTTCTATTTTAAATATTTGCCAGGCAGGCGATAGCTTTTTAAGCACCACCGAAATTTATGGCGGTACTGTGAATTTGTTCTCCTACACCCTGAAAAAGCTGGGTGTGGAATGTATTTTTATTCCTAAGGGAGCAACAGACGAAGAAATTGACAAATTATTCAAACCCAATACCAAAGCAGTATTTGGGGAAACCATTGCAAATCCGGCATTAACTGTTTTAGATATTGAACGGTTTGCAAATCTTGCTCATAAACACGGCGTTCCGCTGATTGTGGATAACACCTTTGCTACTCCGGTTTTGTGCCGTCCTTTTGAATTTGGTGCGGATATTGTGATTCATTCCACCTCCAAATATATGGATGGTCACGCGGTTCAGGTTGGCGGTGTTATCGTTGATAGCGGTAACTTCGACTGGACCAACGGCAATTTCCCTGAGCTGGTAGAGCCGGACGTTACCTATCACGGAATTTCTTATACCGAGACCTACGGAAAAGCCGCCTACATCATCAAAGCGAGAATGCAGCTGATGAGAGACTTTGGCGTATATCCGGCAGCTCATTCTGCATTTCTTCTGAATATGGGGCTGGAAACTCTGGCAATCCGTATGAAACAGTATTGCGAAAATGCAATGATTGTTGCCAATTTCTTAAAAGAATCTGACAAAATCGAAAGCATCACCTATCCCGGTCTGGAGGGGGATGCAGGCTACGAATTGGGTAAAAAATATTTAAGCGGCTGCAGCGGTGTCATCTCCTTTGTTATCAAAGGCGGCAGACAGACTGCGATGAAATTTATGGATTCTTTAAACTTGGCTTCCAATGAGGTTCATGTTGCGGATATCCGTACCTGTGTGCTTCATCCGGCATCGGAAACACACCGTCAGCTCACCGATGAACAGCTGGTAGCTGCAGGCATTGATGCAGGTATGGTTCGTTTTTCTGTTGGATTGGAAAATGTCAACGATATTTTAGATGACATCAAGCAGGCATTAGCGCAGATTTAAATTTTATAAAATTAACGAAAAAAGCACCGGATAAGGTGCTTTTTTATCGGAAAGGTTCAAATTTTGTTTGACATTTATTATATTATGTGGTAATATATATTATGTATAGAAGTATATAGTTGTTGTAAGCGATAACGCGGAATTGATGAAGAAAATTCCGCGGCGATACATAAAAGGAGACAAACAATGATGAAACAGTATAATGTGGGTATTGTAGGTGCAACCGGTATGGTAGGGCAAAGATTTGCCATTCTTTTGGAAAACCATCCCTGGTTTCGGGTCACTGCTCTTGCAGCATCCTCCCGTTCGAAAGGGAAAACCTATCGGGAAGCAGTAGGAAGCCGTTGGGCAATGCCTGCTCCTATGCCGGAATCTATGGCAGATATGGTAATTTACGATGCCACCGGTGATATTGATGAAATTGTGAAACAGGTTGATTTTGTTTTTTGTGCAGTAGATATGCCCAAAGACGAAATCAAAAAATTAGAAGAAGCCTATGCGAAAAAGGAATGTCCCGTGGTTTCCAATAACTCTGCACACCGTTTTACTCCCGATGTGCCTATGGTAATTCCGGAAATCAATGCAGACCATATCAAGGTAATTGATGACCAGAGAAAGCGTCTGGGAACCAAACGCGGTTTTGTTGCCGTAAAATCCAATTGCTCTCTCCAGAGCTATGTGCCTGCCATTCATCCTTTGATGGATTTAGGAGTCACCAAAGTGTTATGTTGTACCTATCAGGCAATTTCCGGAGCAGGCAAAACCTTTGAAACCTGGCCGGAAATGGTGGATAATGTGATTCCTTACATTGGTGGCGAAGAAGAAAAATCTGAAAAAGAGCCTCTGAAAATCTGGGGAAAAATAGAAGACGGAGAAATTAAACCCGCATCTGCTCCCTTGTTTACGGCACAGTGTATCCGTGTTCCGGTGTCTGACGGGCACACTGCGGCAGTGTATGCATCCTTTGATAAAAAAATTCCTATGGAAGAAATTATCAAACGGTGGGAAACATACAAGGGCAGAGCACAGGAATTGGAATTGCCGTCTGCTCCTAAGCAGTTCCTCCATTATTTCACTGAGGATAACCGTCCCCAGATTAAAT
Source organism: Clostridia bacterium (assembly GCA_017936745.1). Lineage (GTDB taxonomy): Bacteria > Bacillota > Clostridia > UMGS1840 > UMGS1840 > SIG452. Next base: position 29,309 of record JAGBEY010000006.1, on the reverse strand, counting down.
CGGAACGGAATCTGGAAAACGGTATGGCGGTTTCCATCGGCAGACTTCGTCCCGACAGTATCTTTGACATCAAATTTGTTTGTATGTCTCACAATACTCTCCGCGGTGCGGCAGGTGGTGCAGTGCTTTTAGCAGAGCTTCTGTGTGCGGAAAATTACATTTAGAAGAATCCATTTTATCATAAAACACTCTTACTAAGGAAAGGATATGAGAGTATGGCAAACCCCATTTTTACCGGCAGCGGTGTTGCAATTGTAACCCCCTTCCACGAAAACGGTGTTGATTTTGAAAAACTGACTGAGCTTCTGGAGTTCCATGTTGCGAATCAGACTGATTCCATCATTATCTGCGGAACCACCGGAGAAGCTTCTACTATGCCGGACGAAGAACATTTGTCTGTGATTGCACATGCAGTAAAAGTTATCAATAAACGGATTCCCGTTATTGCAGGAACCGGCTCCAATGATACCGAGCATTGTATCAAACTGTCTCAGGAGGCAGAAAAGCTTGGTGTAGACGGTCTTTTGATTGTAACACCTTACTACAATAAAACCTCCCGTCTGGGCTTGATTAAGCATTATGAAGCAGTTGCAGACTCGGTGAATATTCCCATTATTTTATATAATGTGCCAGGCAGAACCGGAATGAACATTCCTGTTCCTACCTTAAAAGTTCTTGCAAAGCATAAAAACATTGTGGGAATTAAGGAAGCAAGCGGCAATATTTCTTATACTGCCCAGGTTGCAGCAAAAGTTCCGGAGCTGGATATTTACTCCGGAAATGATGATATGATTGTTCCTGTGATGTCCTTAGGCGGAAAAGGGGTTATCTCTGTTCTTGCCAATGTGGCTCCCAAGGAAACCCATGAGCTTTGTGCAAGCTACTTAAGAGGGGATGTGCAAACCGCAAAAGAGCTGCAGTTAAAATATCTGGAGCTTGTGGATAACCTCTTTATCGAAGTGAATCCCATTCCCGTAAAAACCGCACTGAACCTGATGGGTATGAATGTTGGAAAACTTCGGATGCCTCTTTGCGAAATGGAAGAAGCAAATCTGGAAAAATTAAAACAAGCAATGATTGATGCAGGAATCCCTGTAAAAGCATAAAGCAGATACTTTAAAAGGAGAACACAATGATTAAAGTTGCAATTAACGGAATCAACGGCAAAATGGGGAAGGTTTTGTCAGCTGCAGTAAGAAACCAGGAAGATATGGAGCTGGTGTGCGGATTTGATATTTTTGATGATGGCACAAACGGATGTCCCGTTTACAAAGCACCTGCGGATTGTCCTCACCAGTTGGATGTGGTGATTGATTTTTCCCATCCTGCACTCTTTGACGGTATTGTTGAGTATGGTCTTTCCACTCACACACCGCTGGTAATTGCCACCACCGGCTTATCCTCCGAACAGAAGCAGAAAATGATAGATGTTTCCAAAGAAATTGCTATCTTCCATTCTGCCAATATGTCGTTGGGAGTGAATCTGCTTGTTGATTTAGTGAAGCAGGCTGCAAAGGTTCTGTATGGCAACTTTGACATTGAAATTATTGAAAAACATCACAATCAGAAAATTGATGCGCCCAGTGGAACAGCTCTTATGATTGCGGATGAAGTTTCCGATTCTTTGTCTGATTCCATGCAGTATGTGTATGACCGTCACAGTGTCCGCAAAAAGAGAGAAAAGCCGGAAATCGGGATTCATGCAGTTCGCGGTGGAACCATTGTAGGGGAACACGAAGTGCTTTTTGCAGGCAAGGATGAAATGATTTCTATCACTCACACTGCAACCAGCAAGGAAATTTTTGCTACCGGTGGAGTAAGAGCTGCACGGTTTTTGGCAGGAAAGAAAAACGGATACTATTCAATGAAGGATGTTATCTCCAACCAATAAATCACCCCAAGCAGATAAAATCTGCGGAAAGGACCTATTTTATGGCACAGACCTTTGATATCAGATACAAAGACAATGTGGCTTTGGTTACATTAAATAATATTAAAAGTGATGTGGAATCTTTGCACAGAGTGTTTGAAATTGTTTCCGATGAGGGCATTTGTGTGGATATGATCAGCCAGACTGCCCCCCTCAATAACTGTGTGAATGTTTCCTTCACGGTAGATGATAATGATACGGCTAAGGTGATTTCTATTATCTACAAATTTAAGGAAGTGTTTTCCACCTTAACCACACAAATTCTGTCCAATAACACAAAAGTTCTGATTTCCGGAGAGCAAATGCGGAATGAATGCGGCATTGCTACTCGTGTGCTTTCTATTTTGGCAAAGGCGCAGATTCCCATTTCTTTGATTACCACGGCAGAAACGGAGATTTCTCTCTTGGTTACCGAAGAAAATGCCCTTCGTGTGAAACAGATTATGGAGGAATTGAACAAATAAAAAGCAGGGGAGAAGTGTGCCTTCTCCCCGTTTTATTTTTTTGGAGAATGTTATGAAAAAGTTTGTTATTTGTATCGTATTGTGTTTTCTGTTGGCGGTTGAAACAGTTGGGGCAACCGTTTTGGATACCAAGGCTCCTTATTTTGGAGACTATTTATTTGTGTATAATCCGACTGACAGCGAAGTTTCTTTTTCTCCTGCAGTGTCCGCATCGGTGAAAAGTATGATGCTGCGAAACACAGTGGGCAATCCGACAGATTCAACAGAACAGCTACACTGGTCTCCTGATTATTCTGATTTATCTTTAAAAACTGATTTGATAGAATCATCCGTGCTGAAGAAGCGTGATTCTGCTGTTTTATATGCTGCATCTTCTTCCGATGTTGGAGATACTCTCACGTATCTGGTTACCAATCCGCAGACGGGAGTGATGTATTATCAAGATTTTATTTATCAGGCATCGGGACAGTACTGCAACATTTTAGTAGAACCGGATGCCAACGGAGACCCCAAGATTTCTGTTGCAGATGCACAAAAGCTTGTAACCGAATTTGACACGAATATCCAGCCCTTTATGGTGACGAATTTTGGTGACTATTACACCGAGATGTGGCTATATTTAGAAAAATACTTGCTGACCTCAAAAAATCAAAAAATGGATATTCTCCTTTATGATATTCAGGATGGCTACAACGGCACCACCAATCGGTCTTACGTAGGCGGTTATACCGATTTGACTGATTTTATTTCCACAGATTTAGGTGGTAACGGCAATGAGCAAGGGATTTTACATATTGATATTTACCCCCTGATGGGGACAAGCGGAGAGCCGGATGTCGAAAAAGCCTATTCTACGATTGTGCATGAATTTCAGCATCAAATCAGCTATTCCGACAGTTTGTTTGATTATTTTATTGGTAAAACATCTTTTTACATTAACGATGCCTGGTGGAATGAGGCGTTCTCTATGGCGGCAGAGCATTTGTATACGGGAAAACCTTTGACGTACCGACTCAATAGCTATAATCAGGTGAATAATTCCACACCGCTGAGAAACGGGTTGGTGTTGGGGTATTTAGATTATTCGGAAAATAATAACAATGTTGCCTCCAACTACAGCACCTCTTATTTGTTTGGGCAGTATTTACGATGTCAGACCAAACATTTGACAGGAGGCGGAAATCAGATTTACCGTACAATTTTAGAGCAGGTGGGAACTGATTATACCGCAATTTTAGCAGGACTTGCTGCTATCGGTTATGAGTATACCCCCTCTAACTTTGAAGAATTGTACCGCAATTTCCGTATGGCTACCATCCTGAAAAATTCTACAGGGCCCTATGGCTTTGCGGGGGAGGATACCTTTTCCGGTCTTTCCGACAATGCTTATACCGGAACCGCAGACCTGACTCTGAAACCCGGTGCGGCAGTGGTGCTGGCACAACCTGAGAATTTTACTCCGTCAAACACTAATCTTTCTTATGTTTCGTTTTCTAACCGTGGTGATTTTACCTATGATTTGAATGCTGTTTCTGACACCATGGTGAATCTGACTCACGGCGATTTGCCCGAAAGCGGCGTTACGTTTCTGGCTGCAGGGTACGATATTCACGGAAAGCTCCTGGGAACAGAAGAATTGATTTTGGTGGAGAATCAGGAAAATTATCCTTGTTCTTTTCCGGAAGAAAGTGTGACAAAAAAATTCTTCCTTTTTACCGGAGATGGCAGCCTCCGGCCCTTATCTTATGTGGAAATCCGATAAATTACAAAAAAATTGAAAAAAAGCTTGACAAAACGAAGATTTTATATTATAGTATTATAGGTTATGTATGAGAATACATCCTTGCCTTATCCAAGAGAGGTAAGGCTGATGGGCGAAAAGCTCAAATCCATAAGGAGGTGAAAGAGATGAGCGAAATCAAAAAAAATTATGAAGCAATGTTCATCGTAAACGCAAATTTAGGTGAGGATCAGATCAGTGCAACTATTGAAAAATTCAAAGCATTGATTTCAGCTAACGGCGAGCTTACCAAGGTTGAAGAAATCGGTAAGAAAAGACTGGCGTATCCGATCATGAAAATGAGCGAAGGTTACTATGTGCTTTGCGAATTTACTTCTTTAACTGATTTCCCCCGCGAACTGGAAAGAAAATTCAATATTTCCGATGCGGTTATCCGTTCTTTAGTTATCGCAAAAGGCGAATAATTTCGGATTTTGAGGTGAAATTATGTTAAACAAAGTAATGCTGATGGGCCGTTTAACCAGAGACCCTGAGCTTCGTGCAACACAGAGCGGCGTTTCTGTTGTTACCTTTACTTTGGCGGTGGATCGTAATTTCCAACGTCAGGGAGAGGAAAGGCAGGCTGATTTTATCAATATTGTTGCATTTCGGCATACTGCTGAATTTGTGAAAAAATATTTTGTTAAAGGTCAGTTAGCTTGCGTGTGTGGCTCGATTCAGACCAGAACCTGGGAACAGGACGGCAAGAAAAACTATGCAACCGAAGTTATTGCAGATGAGGTTCACTTCACCGGCGACCGTCGCGATTCTAACGGCGGAAATAACAGCGGTTACCAGGCACAGCAAAGACCTTCGGGTGACGGATTCCAACAGGATGCTCCCGCAAACGACGGTTTTATGACCGTTGAGGATGACGGGCTCCCGTTCTAAAATCCAAATGTAAGAAACAAATTTTTATAAGGAGGATTAGAAAAATGGCTGAAATTAAAAGAGAAAATTCATTCAGAGCAAACAGAAGACCCAAAAGAAAAGTTTGCCAGTTCTGTGTTGATAAAGCAATGGATATCGATTATAAAGATGTAGCAAAGTTAAGAAGATACACTTCTGAAAGAGCAAAAATTCTGCCCAGAAGAGTAACCGGTACTTGTGCAAAACATCAGAGACTGCTGACTATCGCAATCAAACGAGCAAGACATATTGCTTTAATGCCTTATTCTGCAGACTAATATAAGTCCATAAGACATCAGATTCGGAAAGTGGCTGGGTTCCACTTTCCGAATTTTTGCCTAAAGAAAAATTGTTGCATTTTGTTTTAATGGGAGTTATTATGGGAAAAACATTGGTACAAAACAAAAAAGCCAGACACGACTATTTTATTTTAGAAACCTACGAAGCAGGCATAGAGCTTGTGGGAACAGAAGTAAAATCAGTGCGTCAGGGAAAGATGAATTTGAAGGATTCCTATATTGATATTAAAAATGGGGAAGCTTTTTTAATCGGTGCTCATATCAGTCCCTATGAACATGGCAACATTTTCAACCGTGAACCGGAACGGGTGCGGAAGCTTCTTCTTCGGAAGCAGGAAATTATGAAGCTTACAGGCAAATTAACCGAAAAAGGACTTACCATTGTACCGCTGGAGGTATATTTAAAAAATAACTGGATTAAGCTCAGCATTGCCCTGGCACAAGGGAAGAAAAATTATGATAAGCGCGATGCAAAAGCGGAAGCGGATGCAAAGCGTAGTATGGATCGCGCTTTAAAGGAACGGAACTTTCGGTAAGAGGTTTCGTCTGTAAAAATAGCGGGGGAGAAAACTCTCCTCGACTGATATATGGGGATGTAAAGGTTTCGACGGGGATGTTGAAGCAAGATAAGCGAGCAGTTGTGGGGCGCAACTATAAAAGCTTCAAACTTAAAATTAAACGCTAACAAAAATTTAGCTTACGCTGCCTAATTACGGCGGCTGTCTTGCCTGAGAGCACCACGGCTTAGGACAGGGCATCATTTAGTGGTCAACGACTCATTGTCTTTCGTCGGGTAATAAGCCGTATTAAGACGATACCGGCAGAGGTTGGTTTGTTATCTACCTGCCTTTGTGGGGAATCCTAACAGATAACTGCGCTCGGAGAAAGTTTTGTGAATGCGTTTTCGGACAGGAGTTCGATTCTCCTCATCTCCACCATTGAAGTATAATCCGAACCACTTTATAGTAGGAGTGTTTTTCGGACAAACGACAAAGCACCGACAAGGTTGAACGCCCTGTCGGTGCTTCGTTTTGTTTGAGGAGGACTATATACTATACCGATTCTTCCGATTCGGTAATAGCCGGAGCGGATGCAAAGACCTTATTAAACTCTCCGACCGTTGCTTCAATCAACATCTTCAATTCAAGTTCAGTAATAGTGATGCCTTTTTCCATAAGCATTTCGGAAACGGATTCCACGACCTTGTTATATTTTTCTTCGCCGTGGAGGTCTTTGTATAACTGTTCGACCGCACTTACGCAGGTCTTAACGACATCCTGTTTGGTCTTGTCGTTGATGTATTTTGTGTAAAGGGACTTAACCCAAAGACCGACATATCCTGCAATAGCAGTAAGTACGGCATAGATAAGGGTAGTTCCGTATTCATTGATAAATTGTGTGAAGAGTTCCATAATTCGTTACCTCCGATTATATTTTAGTAAGGTATTTCTTATCGACAACACCTGTGATTGCTCCCGTTTTCTGTGTGGAAATCGTTATACGAGAACCCTGTACATCTCTCACGAACAGAGTGCAATTATACACCCACGGAGAGAATTTGTATGTTTTACCATACACAGGAGCATCCTTAACCATCTTGACTTTATCTCCCTTTGCAGGAGCGTATGCGGTATCAACGGGACCGTTAATATCGGATGCGTTTATCCATCCGTATGCGGTAGAACCGCCACCCGAAATAGCAACTGCGTGATAGGGGTGTTTGTTTTTGATACTCTTTGCGGTAATCTTAACTTTACCGGGCTTACATTTTCTTCCGATTGCCGCAATGTAGGAAGAAGTGTAATGTGTAGTACCTGTGAAATCGACTACATCGCCGACATTATATTCGGTCTTGTCGGAAACCACAGGCTGAGGAGCATCCACGGCTTCTACGATATATTTAATATAAGGAAGTTTGCCGTGTTTACTCCAATTTCTACGATTGTACCCCGACTTACTGCAATTACAAGCGGTAATCTGTACATTGTTTTTCCACGAGGGAGTACATTCGATTGCAAGACCATCACCGATATAAACACCGATATGACCTTTGCACCATACCGCTTCTCCGACTTCGATGTGGTTGAAATCGGTCGAGAGGTCAGAACAGAGAGCAATCATACCATCGGCACTAACATCGAGTACACCATTTACGGCATATCTCGCACCGCCGTATTGCTTTGATACATCGCCATTCCATCCCCACAGAATACCTTTAATAAGGTTCACACAGTCGAAACCGAATGTGTCGCTCGTTGCCGCCTTAATCATAGCGGTACGAGCCGCTTTTTTGTTGTAGGAGTGATTGTTGCAATAGCGAATCTTGTTCGCTTCTGTCATAGGAGCACCGAAGCATCCCATAACATACAGGGTCTTGTAGTTATAAACTACATCTTTGAGTTTCTGTACGAACTCTTTGTTTGTCATAACTGCCATATTATTACACCTCCGATTAGTTTGTGGGTTTGTGAAATACTTCGAGGTCAGATATGCGATGATTCGCAACATCTAATTTTTCTTCGAGTACAGGGATTCTTGTAGCAAAATCATTGTGTAAACGCACTTCACGAGTAAGTTCATTGATTCGCTCGTTTGTTACCGCTTGTGCCGTTTTAATATCGCTCTTCATCTCATTGTTGGATTTGTTGTTGGTGATAATTACACCTATCAGCGATAAGCCACCTACGACAATGGCTGAACCGGCAGCAATCAACGCTTCAATCATTCTGCAACCTCCCATCCATAAACTCCCGGCTCCCACACATTTCCGTCAACGGTGGAAACCCATTTCTTATCATTATGAGTAACCTTATCTCCCGAAGCATAAGCATCGTGAGAACCGATAGGCTGAGACCACGCAGGATATTCCTCAGCAGGATTTCCGACCTTGCTCCACAGAGAAGCAGAAACATCGGGAGTCCAATCATCTTGTGAAGTATGAGCCTGTACACAACGATATAACTCATCGTTGTACTGTCTCAATGCACCGACCGCATACGCCATTCCGCTCACCCACGGGGAGAAAAGGTCTGTGTGTTCGGTAGCCGTAACCTCGTCAATAGTACCATTCTCAGCCAAAGTAACAAAGGTTACGGAGGTCGCAACCTCAACGCTACTCTGACGAGACTCGATATGTTCCGTCTTCCTACGCTCACGCAAGAGTTGTTCTTTGTCGGTTATAAACTTAAACATACTGTTTACCTCCATAATTCTTGATAGTATTCGTACATCTTTCTTACAAGATTGTGTGTATCTCCCTGTTCAGCGTGAGCCTTCCAACTCTTGAAACACTCATCGACCTGTTCTCTCGTAAGGTGTCCGGCTTTCGCTCGTGCCACCAATTTACGAAGTTTCCTACGCTCGTGAGAGATTTTCTCCGGGAGAAGTTTCATAACAACCTTGCCGGTCGCAGTCAATCGAAAACTGAAACCCAAGAAGTGAATCGGTTGAGTTATCGGAAACAACTGTGTCTTTTTCGGACTCAGTTTTAACCCTAAATCCGTAACCCACTTCTCAATCAACGCCTTACAATTTCGGAGATAATCTTTATCCTCGTGAATGAGAACAAAGTCATCGTTGTATCGAATGTAATGCTTGATGTGTAATTGCTCTTTGATGTAGTGGTCGAAGTCATCAAGTACCGCCAACTGTACGAGTTGAGTTACCTGCGACCCAAGACCCATACCTACATCGGGATTCTCGCCTTGATTAAAGCTCTTGATTATTCTCGTTACTTCGGAGACCGCCCACGCATCACCGACACGCTTTTCAACTGCCGCAATAGCGACATCGTGGCGAGTGCTACCAAAGAAATTAGATAAATCACATTTAAGGACATATCCCTCAACGCCGTGTTTCCGATAGAAGCGTTGCAGGTGGGATTTGAGCCTGTCTCTTGCGAACTTCGTACCTTTACCTTCTTGACACGCACAGTTATCGTAGATAAACGAGCGTGATATTTCTTCGGTAAGGTAGTTATCGCACAGGCTTCGTTGAAACACCCTATCCTTTATTCGGGTGCTTACTATGTCCCGTTCTTTTGGTTCGTAAACCTTGAACATCGTGTATTTACTTATCTCATATGTACCATTCATAAGTTGTTCCCTAAGTGTTAAGCAGTTTACCAAGCCGTTCTTTACATAACCTGCAACACTATCTTTCCAACCTACATTACGCTTACATTTCCATAAAGCATCATACAGGTTTCCAAAGTTACAAACCTTTTCTTTTATTTTCGATTCATTCATCATAATTAAAATTAGTTGCCGTGTATAGCGATGCTTACTATTGGAAGTAAATCGCATCGGCACTCCTGTTTTCACCATATCGGTCGGGATAGCAGTTCCTTGTGTGTGAGTGCATTGATTTCGTCTGAAAAAGGACAGATTACTTTAATACGAGCGGTACTCACAATCCGGGGCAACTCCGTTACTGTTGTTGGCATTGTTGTTGTTGACATTGCCTGTGGTATTCACATTACGCACATTGTTCGAGTTCGAGGTGTTCGGAGAACGAGCTTAACAACTGCTAACCCATATTCTTATATCGGTCTATATCGGACTTTCGCCAATTCCTCAGCATCGTTTGAACTTCGACCGCAATCTTAGTCCAATGCTCCATACGGCTATTCTCGATACCGAAGACTCTGTACGAAATATCCATCATACTGAGGAGAGAATATGTCGAAGCAAGTGCTTTGGTTTGATACTGCTTACGAAGAGCATAGTCGCTTTCATCTCTTACAAACACCGAGTTTGCCATATTCGCATTGTTGCTGATTTCAATAGCGGCATCAACTATCTTGCTTGTGATGCACCAACGATAATGCTTCGGGAAATTCTTCTCGTTAGAGCATATCTTAATGGTATATGTGGCAAGTTCATTAGCCTTAGTGATAACCAACAACTGACCTTCTCCTCGTTTTGACTTTACTACTGACATATTCTCCTCCTACGCCCCTAACGGGGCGATTCTTTATTTTTTAGATGATACAACAAGCCGGGGCAACTCCAGAACTGATGTAGGCAGTGATGTTGCTGACACTGCCTGTGGTAATCACATAACGCACAATGTACGAGCTCGAGGCGTACGGAGAACGAAGCCACCAATACTGTGCCGCACCATTTCTGTACTTGATACGATTTGTGTCTGCTCCTGTACCTGCCGCACTTAAATCCGATGTTTCGGAATAATAAGGGTAAGCGTTACCTTCTGAGATACTACCTTCTTTGCCACCATAAACTTCGGTACGAGACAACAGGAAAAACTTTTCCGCAGATGTTTCGCTACCGCCGCCATCGGAGACAGTATTTAATGCAGTAATCTTATCTACCTCACCAAGAACGGCGAGAAAATCGACATCCATATCTTTTTGGAATCCTGCCTGTGAAGCGACCCAAGAAGGAGGTCTATCGAAAATGTTCTGCGGATTCCAAAACGAACCTGCTGCTCCATCGCTATCGAGATACTGCTTGATAGCAGACTGAGAGTAACGATTGTTACCGAGAAGACCTCTCTGTAAAGAGTTTGTATTACCATTGATGGAGTTGTTTACATCACCCAAACTTGTACCCTCAGAACCCTCACTAACAGTAGCGACTTCGATTTCGGTTGTGGTCGTGGAACTTGCGTAAGTCTTGACCGTAGTTCCTGCGATAGCGACATTGTAAGTTGATAACAATACAATCTGTCCCCCGGCAGGTATAGGCTGAGTCAAGGTGAATTGGAATGTCTTACCTACATCTGTGCTTACCCAACTGTGCTGCTTTACTGTGAAGTTGTATGTACCTGCGGCAAGTCCGTTCTCTATATAAAACAGGGCTTCTCTTGCATCGAACTGTACACCTGCGAGACAGTCGTGCAAACCGAGATTATTTTTATTACAACGGTTATGGTAATTTAGTATCGAGTGATTATAAAGATTATTCCACACATCTCGACAATTACGCCGTTGAAGCAATGAGCGAAAACCGCAGTTATATTGATTCCATCGACAATGACGAAGAATTAACCGCCCTTTTTGATGAATTAGAAGCGGCAGCAGAGGAGGAATAAAAATGTTATATCAATTCAAAACAACCGCAACAATGAAAGAATATAACCGCCGTAAATGGTGGATTGATTCGGGCATAGTTAGAGAAATAACCATAGAAGCCGACACAATAACGGCAGCCGTTAAAGAATATCAAAAAGAAGTACACGACCGTTTTTATATTGATATTTCTGATAATGCTATTAAAACAAAATCCCCAATGTACAGAGACACGAAAACGGGCGAACCTGTGCAAGTTGGTTTTGTTATAACTGCATCAACTGACTTTGACAACGACCGCCGGGGATGGGTAAAACAATTTATTGATTTATATATAAATATAAGGATATTCGCATAGAGGGTGGCGTTCCTGCTATCGTAGATAAGGAGACATTCGACATCGTGCAGAAACGGCTCAAAATCAACGCACAAGCACCTGCGAGGGGTAAGGCTAAGGTAGATTACCTTTTATCACAAAAACTCTTCTGCGGTCATTGTGGGGCTACTATGACGGGTGAGAGCGGCACAGGTCGCTTAGGTGGTAAATATCACTATTACACCTGCTCCACGAGAAAGAGATACCATTCCTGCGAGAAGATACCCGTCAAGAAAGATTTCATCGAGAGAGCGGTTGTAGAGGATGCTTTATCAATCCTCACACCCGAAGTCATCGAGGAACTTGCAGAAGCCGCAGTAAGACAGAATAAAATCGACATTGAAAATGAAAGCCTTGTTCCTGCACTCACACAGGAACTCTACGAAATAGAGAGAAGTATAGCCAATCTTATTAAGATGGTAGAAAAGGGAGCGGATTCCGATGCTCTCACTACCCGTCTGATGGAATTAGAAAAACAAAAACGAGCCACCGAAAAGCGACTCGTTGTTGCACAGGATGAAATTATTGTATTAGAAAAGGAACATATTATATGGTGGCTTACTGAGTTCTGTAATGGAGACATCGAGGATGAGGATTTCCGCAGACACATTATAGACCTGCTCGTAAACTCTGTTACTGTATGGGATGAGCCGGATGGATGGTTTAAGATTACATCGGTTTATAACCTCACATCGAGCAAGACAAGCACATTTAGAATACCATCGGGGCAAGGTTCGGATTTGAGCAATCTTGCTCCACCAGAAAAACGATACAGTGAAAACTGTATCGTTTTTCAATGAAATAAATCCTTTGGATTTGTGAAATAGCTTTGCTATGAAATATTGCTTCGCAATGTGAAATACGCCTGACGGCGTGTGATATAAGGATTTATTTTATTTCATTTTATGCTTTAGCATCAAATCTCACAATTTCTGTAAGAAATTATTTCACATCGAGCAAAGCGAGATATTTCACTAAAATTACTTGACAGAAGAATTATATCGTACTGATAAAAAGTTCTATCTTTGAAAGGAGTGTGATACGATGAAAAGACGATGGAAATATTGTGTAGTTGCCAATATTGTAAAAACAAGAATTGATGAAAATGGTATTTTACGTTATGGAACACCGGCATTCACCGGTGGAAGTAAGGTGTATTTATGCGGAAAAATCTGGAATCGGAATCGCAATGGAATTTCGGCATTGGGACTCAACCGTGGAAAACGGTATTTTGTGGAATAGGTTTCGGTGGATTGGCTGGAAAATTTAAGAGTACAGCGAGTATTTCGCCCCGGGGTTCTCAACATTATGGACGATATGGAGTTTGAGGACGGTTGGTGGCAAGATACGCCGTTTGATTTGAAGGATGCAAAAGAGTTTGTTCAGTGGTGGAACGATGGAAGAAAACCAAATTTTGATTCTCCTGATAGTCGATTTTGGGAGATGTGACACAGACATTTAAAAGAGGAAGAAGAAAATAGGAAGGGTGTCACTTTTTGAATTTTTAAATAATGAAAGGTTGCATTCATATTGACTTGCTTCATAAATTGTGCTACAATAAGCGTATGTTGTTTTGACGAAAAAAATAAGGGTAGGCTTCACTTATGATTCAATGTTATTTTGGCAACGGAAAAGGGAAAACCACTGCATCGGTAGGTGCAGCTGTTCGTTATGCCGGTAGCGGAAACAAAGTGTTATATGTCTCCTTTTTGAAAAATAACCGTTCTTCGGAGTTTGCTGTGTTTTCCAAGCTGGAGAAAATTGACGTTCTTTATTCCCCTGTGGAATATCGCTTGTTCGATAACCAAAAAGAGGACCTTTCTCCTGTGTTTTCGGATGCTTATACCAAGCTGTTAGCCGAGGCAGAAAAGCGGTGTGACAGTTATGATATGATTGTGCTTGATGAAATTCTGGATACGGTATCCTTTGGATACGTTTCGGAGAATGTCCTGGTAGAATTTTTAAAGGTTTATGGGGAGCAGAAAGAAATTGTTCTCACCGGGCATAGCTTACCGGAAAGTATTGAACAGCTGTCCGATTATATTTCAGAGGTGCGAGCCGTAAAACATCCCTTTTACGGTGGTGCTTTACCGCGAAAGGGAATCGAGTATTGACGATATAAAAATAAGGAGAAGAATATGTCTATTAAATTAAAAAAATATACAGTTGGGGAAGAAATATTCAGCTGGGTCTCTCACTGTGTTGGAGCGTTGCTATCCATCGCGGCTACGGTGCTTTTGATTGTGTTTTCTGCATTAAAGGGGAACACGATGGGGGTGGTAGGCAGTTCTATTTACGGAGGTACGATGATTGTTTTATATACTATGAGTACCTTGTATCATGCGCTGACAAATGAAACGGCAAAAAAAGTGTTCCGAATCTTTGACCATTGTTCGATTTTTCTTTTGATTGCAGGTACATATACGCCCTATTGCCTATGCACGTTATGGGGAAATGGTGGACTTGGCATTCTCATTGCTATCTGGACCTGTGCAATTTTAGGGATTGTATTTAATGCCATTGCACTGGAAAAGGTAAAGACAGTCAGTTTGATTTTTTATGTTATTATGGGACTGGCAATTTTACTTAGATTGCCAATGCTGTTGAGTCTGTTGTCTGTTGGTGGCGTTGTCTGGATGTGTATTGCCGGTGGTGTATATATCTTTGGAATTTTGTTCTATCTTTGGAAAGTGAAATATATGCACTCCATCTGGCATTTGTTTGTATTGGGTGGAAGCATCTGTTTCTTCTTTTCCATCTTTTTCTATGTGATATAAGAAAAAAACACTGCAGACTTTTAAAGTCTGCAGTGTTTTTTTATCTGATTCCGTATTTTTCGATAACGAAGTCCATATCCTTATCGCCTCTGCCGGAGAGGTTAATGAGAATGGAGCCGTGGTCCATGGTTTTTGCCAGCTTCATCGCATAGGCAACAGCATGAGAGCTTTCAATTGCCGGGATAATTCCTTCCATACGGGCAAGTTTGAAGAATGCATCAATAGATTCCTCGTCGTCAATGACATCGTATTTTACTCTGTTGATTTCCTGCCAGAACGCGTGTTCCGGGCCGGAGGAGGGATAATCCAGACCGCTTGCTACCGAATACACCGGAGCAGGTTCTCCGTTTTCATCCTTTAACATTATGCTGTTAAAGCCGTGCATAATACCTTCTGTTCCGTATTTTAAGCTTGCTGCATGGTCTCCCAATTTCGGACCTTTTCCTAAGGGTTCTACACCGTAAATGTCAACAGGGTCGTTTAAAAAGCCGGAGAACATTCCTGCTGCGTTGGAGCCGCCGCCTACACAGGCAACCACCGCATTGGGCAGATGACCGGTCATTTCCAGAAACTGCTCTCTTGCTTCGATTCCCACAACACTTTGAAAATCTCTTACCATCATGGGGAAGGGGTGGGGACCAAGGACAGAACCAATGCAGTAAATAGAGTCTTTATATTCCTTGCTGTAAGCGTCAAACGCGGCGTCTACCGCTTCTTTCAGGGTTTGTAATCCGTGAGTAACCTCTACCACGTTTGCACCTAAGATTTTCATTCTGGCAACATTGGGAGCTTGCTTTTTAATGTCGACAGCACCCATATAAATATCACATTCCAGACCGAAGTATGCAGCAGCAGTTGCCAAAGCTACCCCGTGCTGACCGGCACCGGTTTCTGCAATAATTTTTTTCTTGCCCATGTATTTAGCAAGCAAGCCTTCACCCATACAGTGATTGAGTTTGTGGGCACCGGAGTGATTTAAGTCTTCACGTTTTGCATACAGCTGAACCTTGCCGCCTAAAGCATCGGAAAGACGTTCCAAGTGAGAGACGGGAGTAGGTCTGCCCTGAAATTCCTTTCGGATTCTTCTCAGTTCTGCAATAAACTTTCTGGACTGGCAGATAGAAAAGTATGCTTCGGTAATTTCTGCCATAGCATCCTTTAACTTGTCCTCAATGTAGACACCGCCGTATTTACCGAAATATCCGTCTTTATCAGGATAGTTTTTAAAATATGTATCAAAATTTACGCCGTTTAATTCCATAGGGAAATCCTCCTTTATTTACAAAACAAATAGTATCAGTTGAAAAGGGCTTCGTCGCCATCGTCGTGTGAGTAGCTTCATTGTAAAAACCTCCGCGTTTTCTTGCCGGGAAAATAAAAAAGCCCCTGACAGAATTCATAAAAACATCTATCAAGGACGAATAACTGACTTATCCGCGGTGCCACCTTGTATTCACGGAAACCTCCGTGCTCTTGTGCGAAGTACCATCATACTCCTGACCAGTAACGCCGGTCGAAAGCGTCAGTGCATTTGACACTGCCCTCAACAGTCCATATTATGCAGAAGCCTTTGCGGAACTCACACCGTAATCCGCTCGCTGAAAAAGACTTGACCTGCTTTTTTTCTGTCTCAACGGTTTTGCTTATAAAACTTAACTTATTATATCATCAATTGGAAAAAATGTCAATAGTTTTAAAAAAATTATATACTCCATCAAAATGGACTTTAGTGATTATCCCTTGTCATATCTGCAAAAACAATCTTGAAAACCATTAAAATGGTCAAAAATATCGTTGAACAACAATTCATCCCACTAACACTAATCATTCTTTACACAATAAAAATAGAGCCTTGAACCCATAGGCTCAAAGCTCACAATTACGAAATATGTTTTAATGCTCATTGTTCAATCCAAAAATGCATGTATCTATTATTTTTGCAATTTCTTCTATTGATTTCTTGCAGCCATCTTTAACCCACTCAGAGCTGATTGCATTTATACCATTCAGATAATACATCATTACATATTTTCTGTCCTCTTCAGGATAATGAAATCTATCTAATATTGGATTAAAAATGTGTTCAAACATTCTTTCATACACGCTACCAAAATCGAAGGATTTTATGTGTGATAATGCAGTCGAGAAAATCTCCTTGTTTTCCCTGATGTATGTTAGATATGGTGTAAGATACTTGCTATTAATAAAATTGAGTTCATCTAAATTGCTGTTTGCCACATTGAAAGCAATAGATTTTGTATCTGTTGTGAAGTAAGACAAAAAACCATCTAATATATATTGTGTTGTTTCACTAAGCAAATCATAAGTGTTTTCATAATGAAGATAAAAAGTAGAGCGATTTACTCCTGCTTTTTCACATAATTCACTTATGGTTATATATTCAAATGGTTTCTTTTTGAGTAAAGAAATTAATGCAAGGTTCATTTTCTTGGCTGTATTGAAATATTTACTTTCTGATTTATTCATTATTACCACTCCTTGCATTAAACATTACACTTACATCTCGCTTATTTGACGAGCAAGTTCAACTATCTCATAGGCATACTTTGATTTGCCTTTTTCAAGCATTCTTTTATAAATAGGATAATTAATACCACATCCTATAAAACCTATTATGCCTATGATAATACCTAAAACCATACTTACCATACTACTACCTAATACATGCATAGAAAGACACATTCCTGTTCCTACTATTAAGGAAGAAATGATGCCAAAGGAATATGTGAAGATAGTTGCAGGTAATTTTGCCTTATTATCTAATTTCTTTAAGGCAATTATTTTTGAATTGTCTTTTGGAGCATAATCCTTTGCTATTGCTTCTGCTATAATTTTGTCTGTGTTCATTTTAAGACCCCCTTTTTTTGATTTACATTTTAATTATAAAAGGGATAAATCATAAAATGAACAACAAACTTTTGAGAAAATGTTGAATTAAGGCACTTTCTAAAATTATTATACTACAGACTTAAGTATAAGTAAATAACTTTGGACATAAAAGTAGTTCAAAACCCTACAATCTAAAAATAAAGTTCAACGATAATTTGAAAAAAATCAAGAAAACTGTCCGCCCGTTTTCAACGATATACAGGGAAATTTTGAGCAAAAAATGAGTTTCTGCCCTGTATAACAAGGTAGAAACTCAAGTCCTCTTATCTAGAGTATATAAAAAAAAGAAAAAACACTTTGATTTGACAAAAAGATACCTCTGTGTTATAATAGCGCCAGAAAGAAAAAGGTGTTTTATATGCAGTACAAAACAATAAAAAAAGGTATATTTCGTTCCCGTCCCAATCGCTTTATTGCCTATGTTGAAATAGCCGGCAAGGATGAAATCTGCCATGTGAAAAATACCGGCAGATGTAAGGAGCTTCTGGTGGAAGGTGCAACGGTATATCTGGAAGAATCCAACAATACAAACCGCAGAACAAAATATGATTTGGTGGCGGTGGAAAAAGGGGACAGACTCATCAATCTGGATTCTCAGGCACCGAATCGTGTATTTTCGGAGTGGGCAACCTGCTTTTTTCGGGACGCGATTTCCGTTTTGCCGGAAAAAACATTCGGAAATTCCCGGTTTGATTTTTGTGTGACTCATAGAGATGGCAGGGCGAGCTTTGTGGAAGTAAAGGGTGTAACCTTGGAGCAAGACGGTATCGTTTTGTTTCCCGATGCTCCCACCGAGAGAGGTGTAAAACATCTTCGTGAGCTGTGTGAGTGTGTGAAAGAGGGCTATGGTGCTTATCTCTTTTTCGTGGTGCAAATGCGTGATGTGAAGTGCTTTATGCCAAACGAAGCAACTCATCCGGAATTTGCTGAAGCCTTGCGAACTGCGAAAAAAGAGGGGGTACAGATTTATGCCGTGGATTGCAATGTCACCGCCTCGGAAATGACAATCCGCGATTTTGTAACCGTGGTTTTATAGAAAGGAGCATTTTATGAACGAACAAAAACAACATACATATCTTGTGTGGAAAATTATTGCTACGTTGGCTGCACTGTTTCTCAGTGTATATGGAGGGTTTATTATTGTCCTGATGCTTGCCTTTTCCGGCGTGTGGGATGTGGTAACCACTTTGGGTGCTGTGTTGATTCCCTCACTTCTGATTCCGCTTATCTGGGTGAAAAAGAGAGGACGCTATTTTGCATTCTGGCTGATATTGCCGTTTGTTTTCTGTGTTCTTTGGGGTGTGAATGTGGGAATCCGGGAGTATAACAGGCGTATAACCATTAATACCACCCCTAATATCAATGTGAGAGAATACCTGCCCTTTACAGAGGAGTCTAAAATTGTGAAATTTCGTAGTGAGGCATTCCGTTTGGAAGAAAATTTACCGGTTTTAGACGGTGCAGCGGCAGTGTTTCCAGTGTATTCCGCTTTTGTCAATGCAACCTATCCGGACACTACAGCTTTGCATGATGGAGTGTTTGAATATAACAATACGGTAGGCGGTTATAAGCTTCTGGGGGAAAGAAAGATTGATATATTCTTCGGTGCTTATCCCTCAGAAGAGCAGATTTTAACGGCAAAAGAAAAGGGAACAGAGTTTACTTATACTCCAATCGGTACAGATGCATTCGTGTTCTTTGTGCATAAGGATAATCCGATTGATAGTTTAACCTCCGAGCAGATTCGGAACATTTATTCCGGAAAAATTACCAACTGGAAAGAGGTTGGTGGAAAGAACGAGGAAATTGCCGCGTTTCAGCGGAACGAGGGAAGCGGAAGCCAGAGTATGCTGAAGCGATTTATGGGAGAAACACCGCTTATGAATCCGCCTACAGAGCGTGTGAATGACCTGATGGCGGGCATTGTGGAGGAAGTTGCCAATTATAAGAGTAAATCCGGATCTATCGGATTTTCATTCCGTTACTATATGGAGGGAATCATCAAAAATCCGGATATTAAGCTTCTTTCAGTGGATGGAATTGCACCCACAGCCGAAAATATAAAAAACGAAAGCTATCCCATTACAGGTAATTTGTACGCTGTGACCTATGAGGGAAATGAAAATGAAAATGTTGACAAGCTGATTGAATGGATTTTATCCGAGGAAGGGCAATATATTATCGAGCAAACAGGCTATGTTGGTATAAAATAAATGGTGGACCTGCAAGAATAAAAAAAGGGAGACATAGTATAAAATAAAAAAGGATTTTTTACTATGTTTCATTTATGGTTTGAGGCGTTAAAGCATCTGTTTTTTTGTTTGGGTTATTTTGGAAATTCCGGTGGATTTCCCCAGGCACTCCCAAAGGCTGAGGAAGAAGAACTGATTCAAAAAATGCTTGCCGGAGATGAAGCGGCAAGAGACCGTCTGATTGAGTCGAATCTTCGTCTGGTGGCTTATGTTGCAAAAAAATATACCAAGGAGAAAAAAGACTTTGACGATCTGGTTTCTATCGGAACCATTGGCTTGATTAAGGCTGTTAAGTCCTATAATCCCGAGAAAAAAATTCGGCTTGCCACTTATGCGGTGCGTTGTATTTCCAACGAAATTCTAATGGTGATGCGTGCCGAAAAGAAGCTGGTGAATGAGGTGTCGCTGGAGGAACCCATCGGCAAGGATTCCGAGGGGAACGAGATTTCTCTTATGGATATTTTAACGGATGAGGAAGAATCTGTTTTTGCCGATGCAATGAAAGAGATTCATCAAAAAAAGCTCTATCGTGCCATCCGACATTGTCTGACACAACGGGAACAGGAAATCATTCTTCTTCGCTATGGTCTTTTGGATGGAAACCCCGTTCCGCAACGGGAGATAGCAAAAAAATTTGGAATTTCCCGTTCTTATATTTCCCGCATTGAAAAACGAGCTTTGGAAAAATTGAAGGTACAGTTGGATATGGATTAAAAAATGAATATAATTTTGTTGACAACCGTGATTGCTTGTGATATAATAAGTAGGCGTTTGCGGCTGTGGCGGAATTGGCAGACGCGCTGGATTTAGGTTCCGTCCTGTATGTGAATATATTGTTGATTACGGTTTTTGCCGTTTTCATAGATGAGGGTTAAGCGATATGCTCCTCCTCGGTGTACCTCCACCGTGTAAAAATTAAGAGGTAAAAACTTAATATGCGGATGTGGCGGAATTGGCAGACGCGCTAGACTTAGGATCTAGTGATTTTATCGTGGGGGTTCAAGTCCCTTCATCCGCACCACCAACAAAAAGCTTACAGGATTTAAACTGTAAGCTTTTTTCGTGCCTGTTTTTGTCAGGCGGATACTTCCTCGTAATCGTCCTCGTATATCATACCAATTTCATCTGTATAACTCTTTTCGAGGAATGGTGCTTTCATTCGTATTTCAAGGCGGAGTCCGTATTCATCCTCGTGGATTATTATTTTTTCTAACAGCAGACACAGATTTGTGTGGCTCAATTCCTTTTCGCTTAATATCTTATCAAGCAGATTAGCATTTTCGAGCATTGCCTTTTTTCTCTCTTTGATAGTTTTATCGATGTTCTCTATTTTTGTAATCTCATTTTTGAAGCCTTCGATTTCTCTGTTTCGCTTTTCTATCATTCTCTCGTACCTTTCGGCATTATCCCTGTCCTTGATTTTCTCCATAAGTATTTGTTCAACCTCAAGTTCGGTGATATTTATACTGTCCTGAAGCCGTTTTATTCTCTTGCTGACATTATTTTTCTGCGACATCCATGACCGTATATCACTTTCGATTTGCCTTGAGCATTTGGAGAGTCCGTCTCTCATTACGGCAAGTTGCTTGTAAATCTGCTCGTCAAGCACCGATTCGTTAATTCTGTGAGAGGAGCATACCATATGAGTGTGTCTGTGATAGCCGTTACATACATATTCGATTCTGTCTGGATTATCCTTGGTTTTTCGCCTTTTTGCCGTGAATGTGCTACCACAGTCTCCACATTTTAGGAGAGATGCATATCTGTGGCAAGGCTGATTGCCTTGCGATTTCACTTTGCCCTCTGAATTTATTCGTATAATCTCTTGTACCTTGTCCCAAATCTCTCTTGGGATAATTGCAGGAACAGCATCCTTATGTATAAACTGTTCTTCTTTAGGTACCTTTATCTGTTTTTTGGTTATACGGCTTCGTTCCCTTTGATGATTGACTAAATCGCCGCAGTAGAAGGGATTAGTGAGAATTCTTCGCACTATGGAATATGTCCACAGATATTCAAAGGTTGCTTTTGGCTTGTTATCCCCAAGACTTTTCCCTTTTAATTTTAGTTCATAGTAGGCAGGTGTTTTAACACCTTCTTGATTCAATATTTTTGCTATTGTTTCCGTACCATGCCCATCTAAGAACAGCTTATATATTCTTCTGATAATATCCGCCGTTTCCTCACATATCTCAACTTTTTTGGTGTATCTGTCCTTTAGGTATCCCATCGGCACATTGATAACTATTCCTTCAAATTCTTGTTTGTGTCTTAATGCGGCGAGAATTTTGACGATTATGTCTTGCACATAAGTATCGTTTATTAAGCCTTTGAAACCTATGATTAAATCATCACTTCTGTTAAAGGAGTCTATTCCTTCCGTTACGGATACAATCCTTACATTTCGCTCTTTCATATCCTTTACGATGAGAAGCGTATAGAATCTATCACGGCTTAGTCTTGATAAATCTTTTACATATACTGTATCAATCATTTTAGCATCTGCCAGTTCGTACATTCGTTTGATACCCGGGCGGTCAAAAAGCGTTCCGCTTATGTTATTCTCTAAAACTTCATCAATAATGGTATCTCCGACCTTATGTACATATTCTCTTACTAAGTCTCTTTGCATATGTAGGGATTCGTGTTCTGCATCTTCGTCTCGTGATTTTCTGCATAGTATAAATCCTGCCATTTGTTTTCACCTCCGTTTTATTTGTGAGGGAACCGAAAGGGTTATTTTCAGTTCCCTTTTCAGCAACATACAATACCACAAAGATTTCAATATATCCAGCTAAAAATCCAACCAAAGTTATGCTGAATTTTCGTGCAATTCATCCTCGGCTAATATCATATTTTCAGTCAGATATTCTTGTGCTACGGCTCGAAGAAAATTCATATAATCTTCTTCGGTTCCAACGCATTTAATGCTAACTGTATAAACATAAAGTTCTTTTTCTTTTCTTGCCATTTTAATCTCACACCTCACATTCCCATCATAAAATCGATATATTCTTCATCTTCAATTTCGTCTTCTAACATTTCATCGATTTCCTCTTGTTCGCGGATAAGCTCTTCGTCAGGCTCATCTTTTTGTATAAGTGCTGATACAATTCCTGCACCGATACCTACTAATGCACCAAGATTTCCGCCTGCCATTTTGGCTTCCTGTTCCTTTTTCCGTTCTTCCTCATCATCGCTGCCTGAGTCTATCATGTCAGCAAGCGCTGCAGCACCATGAAGAGCAGTGCCGACAATCCCACTAAAGTCATCCTGATTGCGATAATTAGTTTCTGCATATGATTCCTCAGCTTTTCTCTCAAAGTTACTATTACTGATATCTTCTGATTCATCGTCAGGGATATCTCCGTAGTAAATACTTCTTTCTTTTTCCCATCCTGTTACATCCTCCATAGCGGATTCTTTCTTTGTTTCAGGTTTAGGTTCGTCCCCGAAGATAATCCATCTGTCATCTTTTATAGGCTTTTGAGAAACGGTCTTTTCTATATGCGGTTGTTCGGATAATTGTTCCCTGAGTTTGAACTCGTTTTCCAAGTTCTCCTTCAAATATTTTTGTTCGTGTAATTTGAAGTCTCTGCATTTCATTCCGTTGGGACAAATAAATGTAATTGATTTTCTTGTATCTGTCCAAATCATATCGTAGCCGCGCCTTTTCATTTCCTGTACGAAATCTTTACGGGTTCCGCTTTTCTTCATAGCTTGATTGATATTCTGCATCAGTACTGCTTTCCAACTGTTACCTCGTTGTGCTGCTCTGTATTCTCCCCGAGGGGTATAGCTTGTACGCTTTTGAGGATTTTTTATAATTGAGTATCCGTGGCTCATACAAATCCTGTCGCTTTTCTCCCTGAGATGCTCCAGAGTATGAGTGTCCTGTCTTAGCTTATATCCGTTCTCAAGGTTTACAGAGTTTATGACGAAGTGTGAGTGAGGGTTCTTAGTATCGAGATGTGTTGCTACTAAAATTTCATGTCCGGGCCAAGCTTCTGCCGCAAATTCTCTTGCAATTTCATGTGCCTTATCATGTGTGATTCCTTCCTTGTAAGAGAAGGATTGCACGTAGTGGTAATAATATGTACCTTCCATTTTGTCATAAGCCGCTTTGGTAGTCATAAATTCACGGAAGGCATTTTCACCATTACAATTGATACCGCTGACAATTCTTCTGCCTGATTGTATGTCACGAACCTTGTCCTCTCTCTTGCAATAATTTATTACTCCGTACATTGCAGCAGGTGATTGTTTTTTAACTTTTACATAAGTTACAGTTGCCATTATTTTCGCCTCGCAATCTTGCATAAATTATCGTTCATTATTTCGAGTTCTTTTCTGATACCTTCAAAATTTTCTCGCTGATAGATATCCATATTTGCCCTCGTAGCAATTTGATTTATGTTGTTTCCGATTCTTCTTAATTCTATAAGGAGTGGTTTAACATTCTCGGGAACAACTATGGGTACCAGTTTTGAAAGCTCCACTATGTAGTCAGTTCTACTAAGGTTAGCCTTCTTTGCCATATTAACTATATGGGCTTTTTCTTCTTCAGTAAGTCTTACTGTAAGAGTTATATTTCGCCTTCTGTTTACTTTCATAAATATCATTCTCCTAATTAATTTTTATAGTGGGTCCGGGCTACCGCCCGAGATTTCGCACGCCATCGGCGAGACGAAACGGGCGGCAGGATAGCCGGACGCTCTGCTTGCCCCCTCTTAAAAGAGGGGATTAAAATTCTCCCTCGGCGTCATCTCTTAACACAGTTTCTTCACTCACAGGGTCAGTAGGGACGGTTATTGGGATACCAAGATTTCCGTCACTATCGGCACTGTTTAGGTAGATAAGTCTCTTCCCATTGCTCCGTTTCGACTTATATCTAATCCCGAATTCTTCGAGTTCCGGGATATTTTGATTGAGTCTTTTTGATAGAACTATGGGTGAGATTTCTTCTTCGGTGTATGCAGATAGTTGTTGTGCAAGCTCCGCAGGTGTTCCTGAAAAACATTTTTCATCCTTCAAAAATTTAACCACCGTTGCGGTAATATCTTCGAGAAGTATTTCAGGAGTTTCATAGCTGTCGGCAATTACATCCCATATCTTACTCTTGCGATCAAAATTCAATTCCATGCTTCTGTCCTCAATGTCTCTTCCGGTACAGAAAAACTTTGCTCTTGTACCTTCTCTTTTTGGCCTATCGAGAACAAAGTTTGAGTCAGCACCGCCTGTAATTCCTGTAGTGCCTGACACCCTATTCATCGGGTCATCGTCTTTTTGTTTTCTCAAATGATGGATTAGCACGATGGCAATTTTCAATTTGTCAGCGATGCTTTTGAGAAAACTTATGTCACGATAATCACTTGCATATGCGTTATCATTTGATATGGTACGTATCTTCTGGAAGGTATCAATCACTATCAGCTTTGTGTTAGGGTGATTGGAACAAAAATTTGCAATCTGTTCTTCAATTCCGTAACCAATACTCTCTGCCATAGTAGCGAAGTGAATATCGGGCGGCGCATCATCAGTCAGGTCAAACAGTCTGCTTTGTATTCTTGCAAAGCTGTCTTCCAAGCAGAGATACAATGCCGTTCCTTGCTTGGTTTCAAAATTCCAAAACTTTTCTCCTGTTGCTACTTTTAAACAGAGAAGAAGTGCTAACCAAGACTTACCTATCTTTGGTTTTCCTGATAAAATATGTAAGCCTTGTGATATTAAACCATCTACTACAAATTCTATCGGGGGTATGTATGTGTTCATTAATGTTTCGCCGTTAGTTGTTTACTCTTAATAAAAAACTTCTCTGCCATTTCACACGAATCATAATGAAATTTTGAATGCACATAGAAAAAATCAGCATAGGCCAATAAAGCACTGGAAATGGCTACTGAGGCTACAACATAATCCCAACTTTGATAACTGGTAAAAGAGCGTACAGCAAGGCATATGAAGAAAAATACTATGTATGAAAATAATAAGAGGTTATTCCGTTTCATCTTGTTCCCTCCGATTTCTTAAGTTACGTATATCTTGCGAAGTCATTTTTTCACCTCCTTTCCATCAAGAAAGTCGGTGTGTTTTTTCCCTTTCGCATAATGAACGCAAAAGTTACTTAAAAAACAACCTCCGCAAAGAAAAAAATTAAAATAAATTTTGTTAGCCATAGGGCACCTCCGAAAATCAAAAATTATCAAAATGATTTTCAAAGGTGCCGGAGGTGAACGGCATCGGCAAAATATCTTTGCTGCTATAAAAAGAAAACAGCCAAAGCTCACTCTATAAAGAGTAAAAGCATTGGCTGTACGGTATAATTGACCGCCTGCTCCGTCGTCTGATTTTTTCTGACGGTTTGCTCGGTGGTGTTTTCTATGCTCTCTGTACCTGAAATGGTGTGTAACAAATATTATTATCATATAGATAAATCACCTCTACCGCACGGCAATCCGCCGTGCAAGAGCGAATTTACCTATGTGCGTATAGCGAAATTGCCACGCCAATTTTTATTAAATTTTTTTATGATACTTTTGCTCATAAGCAATATCTTCAGCGTGGGATATAACAGCACTTGCTTCATCTGCTTTTAAGTAAATGCCGGAAGCAGGGGTGATGTTCGGCGCCGGAGGATTGAAAGTATAGATATATCCAACAGAAGGACTTGCATTATCGCTTTCATCAACCGTTCTCGCATAGATTATTTTATCTTTTGTTTCAAATTCAGGCGGATTTTCAGCGTCATATTTTCTCCAACTTGTTTCACCGTCATATTTCCATTCTATTGATATGTCGGTTCTGTTCTCATAAATGGAATAAAATTTAACAGTAAAAGGTGTTTTACTCTCGGTATATGTTCCGCTTGCCTTGTCTGTATAAGGAGGGGTAAGAACAGTATTATCACCGCCGATTATATAGGCATAAGCATTTGTTTCGCTTTCTGCACCGTCAAGAATAGTCTTAATTTCAAGAATTACGCTGTCTGTAAACTCTTTTCCTGCTTCAAACAAAAGTTCATTTTTATTAACATCTGCATAGGCATTTCCTGTTTTTGTGTCAATATAAAATCTTATATGCCCGTCGCTGTTTGTTTCATCAGTATTTTCCGTAATCTTCCCAATCGTATATTTCATCAAGTACATTGTAGCACTCTATATTTTGAGCAAGATTGATAAGCTCGGTAAGGCTTCTGTTATGCTCACCGGCTTCTATTGCCGCCGCAAATGCCTGTCTGTCCGTTTCTCCGAAAGAACATAAGAAATGAGCAAGATAATTAAGCTCGTCAATATTCTCACGGATAATATACCCATTTTCTTTGTGTGGGTGGTCTGTACTTGAAAAGAAATCGTTTACGTCGTCATATTCAGGAAATGCCGGCAAATAACCTACAATAACACAATTCTTTATCTGCTCGTCTGTAAAGCAACTTTGTTTTAGTATTGAGTTAAATTCTTCAGGCGAACAGGGAAAGCCTATCCAATCATCAACATTTTTTGCTTCGTCTGTTTCACCGTTCCAAACATGCAATCTAAATGCTTCTGCCATAGTTACACCTCCAAATCATTATTTTTATTCTTCGCCGGAGCTTTGGGAACTTCGGCGTCCTTTGATTTATTTTCTGCAAGCTGCTGACGGATAGAAACCTTTTTCGTTCTATCAAAGACGGGATATGAAAAACTCTTGCCGTCAAATTTTATCTCACGGGTTTTATCAAAGCTGGATAATACACCCTCGTTAAGTGCTGCATATTCCGCATAGTCTTTCAATGAAAAAGCTCCATGCTCAATCATTTCTTGTTGAGAAACAATCCAGCCGGAGCCGTAAAGGAACGCATACATTTTTTCATTATCGGATATGAACACAAGAGAATTATCGGTATTGTTATAAAACGGCAAAAATCCGTTTTCCTTGTTATGCAGATAGTTTTCACTCCGTCCAAGATAAACCTTGTCGTCAGTTCCGATAAAGGCCGTATATCCTCTGTAATTACTTATTACCGCAGAGCGTATATGTACGCCTACAAACTCCGGCACCTCAACATATTCTTTTCGTTCACGGAAATATGCTTTTTCAATGCCGTTAAAATTTGTAACGATAATATCCCTTGTATCAGGAACATATCTATCATTGGTAAAGCTGTTTTTGATAAGCTCCGTTGCTTCAATCTGCATAGGTGTTTTATCACTACTCATATCAGTTCTTTGTTTTGCATATTCGATTGCAACCTTACAAGCTTCATCAAATGCAATAAATTCAGTCACCATATCCAGTGCGTTGCTTCCGTGACCGCCACCGTCAACAGCACTGCCTTCTACCATCAGGAAGAAGCCTTCGTTGCTGCCGGACAATGCCTGAATTGCCGATTGGGTCATTTCTGCTAAGTTCGGATAGCTTGCTGCATTGGTAATGTCACGGTTAGAGAATGTGAAGTCTCCGCCTAAGTTACCCCATACCTTTGCACCAGACTGAAGATTCAACATCTGTTCTACAGAGGTGACAGAGCTGTATCCGCGAGCAGCGATATCCTGTGCTGCTTCATCATAAGCACCTGCGCCGGTAGCGTTCATGGGCAGAACCAGGTCTAAGCCTTGGTTAATCTGCTGCTGTGCAATGGTACGATAGTAGTAACGGTCTTCTGCGTGAGCAGAAAATGCAGCCGGAGTTGCATGAGCCCAGGGATAGGTAGAAACTAAACCTGCTCTTTTACCTACATACTGCGCTGCTTCCAAAATGGTTGCAATAGGTTTTCTTGCCGGGTTGATACCAATGAAATAGTTATTGGTTTTTTTACCGGTTGCAAGTGCAGTACCTGATGCCGCAGAGTCAGTAACTGCCTGATTATTACTATAGGTGGTTTCTGCACCTACCAAGTAATCTTTTAAGTACATTTTGTTTACAGTTTGCGGGGTAGAATTGGGGAACCGAGAGTTCACACCACCTGCCTGCTTTACTGCGTCTGCCAGATTGAACGCATCCATACCGCCCCCGTCGGGGATCATGTAGATAATGTTCTTAATCTGGGGTGCTGCGGCAGAAACAATGCTGACAGAGGACAGCATCATCAAAACGCACAGCAGAAGCGCTAAAAGTTTTTTCATCTTCATGTTGTCGTCTCCTTGTTAGATGTATATATATTTTTTTTCACTGTTTAGTTGGGAATTATGAATAAAAAGCGCATTTTCCCCCCCTTATTATTGTAACATTTCTACAAGAGTCTGTCAATTTGGTAATCAGGACTTATTTGGAAGAAAAAAGTCCCAAAGAGTTGTGACGGCAGGTAAGCGGAATAAAAAAGCACATCACCTTATTGATATGCTTTCCGTTATATTATCTGTAAATAGCCTTTGTTGTTTTTTTGAGAAATAAAAAAGCGGAACATCCGGGGGATGTTCCGCTTTTTTTAGAAAATTTAACTGGTTATCTTTAAATTAGAACAGGGGAACTAAGTTGCTGGTAAACAGCATTGCTTTTACAGTACCGGTAGAAGCGGTCGGTAAGGATACAGAGTATCCTACAGCAGTACCAACTTCCTGTTTGGTAGTGTCGATGGTTACTAAGTTAATCTGAACCAGTTTGTT
>JAGBEY010000005.1 GCA_017936745.1 Clostridia bacterium | reverse complement strand
GGGAGTGGTGAAGTCTACAGTAGTCTGAGTCCAGTCAGATGCTACTTTGTTTACGGTTGCTCCGTCTACAGTAACAGCCACATCCTGGCTCATGATTACCGGTCCCACTGCAGTAAATAAATCTGCTAAGGTTGCAGTTACTTTACCACCGTCGATGGTTTCAATTGTGTGATTTAAGGTGATATCTTTTCCAACGAATTTGTCGATGGAGGGAATGATTTCAGGTGTGAAGGTGTAGGTTCTTCCAATTACGTAAGATTCTTCTTCGTTTTTGGGGTTATACATCTTCAGTGCCAAGGTTACTTCTAAATCGGGATTAGCCACTAAGAATTCAGGTGTGAAAGCTAAACCGCAGTTGAAGTCTTTTACAGAATTATAAACATCTGCGTAAGTCAGCTTGAGACCGCTCTGGCCCATTAAAGCTGCTGCAGTTTCCATAACTCTTATCGGAGTATTTGCTTCTAAGGTTGCATCTTCAAAGGGAACGGATATCCAGTTTTTGCTCCATGCGTCATACTGACCGGAGAGATAACCGTCCGCATTTCCGTTTGCATTGAAGGTTGCTTTTTTGTTTACGGTTAATTCGTAATCTGCATACCAATCGGAGAACATCAGAAGCTGTTCCTGGCTTGCTGTGTCAGCTTTGAAATTCAACGCAAAGGTTAAATCTACCGGCAAGGTTTCCAAATCCAGCTCGGTAACAGTTGCGGTGGGCAGAGCCCAGGTTCTGGTGATGACATCACCGATGGTGTAGTATTCTGCCATATTCTGAGGATTATAAATTCTCACTTCTACAGTTGCATATACGCCATCATTTGCTTTTAAGTAATCTTCAGAGAAGTTGATACCGCAGTTAAATTCTTTAATGGTGTCAACCACATCCTGATAGGTTGCTTTCATACCTGCAGTTTCCAGAACTTTAACAGGTACATCTTTGGTGATTACCAAATCAGCTGCAGGGATTTTTACCCATTCTGCACCAAATTCGTCATACTGGCCTAAGAGGTAACCGTCTTTTTCGCCATTTGCATTGAATACAGCGTCTTTAGAGAAGGTTACAACATAGTCTGCAATCCAGTTGCCGAAGGTTTTCAGCTGAGATTCGGTGGGTTCGTCTGCTTTGAAGTTCATTGCAAAGTCTGCATCCACACCCAGTTTGTTGGTATCCAGGTGAGTAACTGTTGCAGTGGGCAGGGTCCAGCCGAAGGATTTTTCACAAAGAACGTATTCTTCACCGGTAACAGGATTTTCAATTACCAGTGCCAAGGAAACTTCCAGTCCGTCATTTGCTTTTAAGTAAGCATCGGAGAAGTTTACTCCGCAGTCGAAATCTTTTACGGTTTCTACTACGTCTTTATAGGTTACTGTCATTCCTGCAGTTCCCAGTACTTTTACGGGTACGCCTGCAGCTACGGTGATATCGGTTGCAGGAACTTTTACAAATTCCGGACCGAATTCATCATACTGACCAACTAAGTAACCATCTTTTTCGCCGTTTGCATTGAATACAGCGTCTTTATTGGTTACAAATACGAAGTCTGCCTTCCAATCGCCAAAGGTTTTGAGCTGAGATTCAGTTACTTCGTCTGCTTTGAAGTTCAAAGCAAAGTCTGCATCTGCTACTTTGATTTCGGTAACAGTTGCGGTAGGCATAGTAAAATCAAAGGATTTTTCTGCGAGGGTATAGGTTTCACCGGTAACAGGATTTTCAATTACCAGTGCCAAGGAAACTTCCAAACCGTCATTTGCTTTTAAGTAAGCATCAGAGAAGTTTACTCCGCAGTCGAAATCTTTTACGGTTTCTACTACGTCTTTATAGGTTACGGTCATTCCTGCAGTTCCCAGTACTTTTACGGGTACACCTGCAGCTACGGTGATATCGGTTGCAGGAACTTTTACAAATTCCGGACCAAATTCATCATACTGACCAACTAAGTAACCATCTTTTTCACCGTTTGCATTGAAGGTTGCAGCTTTGTTAGAAGTAAATACAAAGTCTGCTTTCCAATCGCCAAAGGTTTTCAACTGAGATTCAGTTACTTCGTCTGCTTTGAAGTTCAAAGCAAAGTCTGCATCTGCTACTTTGATTTCGGTAACAGTTGCGGTAGGCATAGTAAAGTCAAAGGATTTTTCTGCGAGGGTATAGGTATTGCCGTTTTCAGGATTTACCAGTACCAGTGCTAAAGAAACTTCTAAACCGTCGTTTGCTTTTAAGTAAGCATCGGAGAAGTTTACTCCGCAGTCGAAATCTTTTACGGTTTCTGCTACGTCTCTGTAGGTTACAGTTAAGCCGGCAGCATCCATAATGGATACGCTTTCACCAGCATTCACTGCCAGGTCGGTTGCAGGAATTTTTACAAATTCCGGACCGAATTCATCATACTGACCTAATAAGTAACCATCTTTTTCGCCGTTTGCATTGAATACAGCGTCTTTATTGGTTACAAATACGAAGTCTGCCTTCCAATCACCGTAGAAATCCAGCTGTGCTTCGGTTACTTCATCTGCTTTGAAGTTCAAAGCAAAGTCTGCATCTGCTGCTTTGATTTCGGTAACGGTTGCTGTCGGGAGTTCTTCCAACAGGTCGCGTTCGATGATGCCGGGATTGGTTAACGGAACTAAAGTATCTGTTCCGCTCCAGGCAAACACTTTTAATAAATCGGTATCGGCTACCGAAATCGCGGGAGTGTTGTAGGTTGCAACTACTCCGGCGGTAGTACTAACGGAATCAATCAATTCCATTTTCAAAAGAGCACCGTTTTCTTTTGCATAATGTGCTGCGAGCACACTTGCAGTTCCGGTATCTCTTGCGGTAAAGGTTACATTGGCATACAGACTGTCCACTCCGTCCAGCTGGGTTGCTACACTGTTATCTGCAGCATTGTAGAACACAACCGAACCGTCCATCGCGAATACTGCAAAAGACGAGAACATACCTGCCAACATGGCCAGCACGGTGAGAAGGCTGATAATCTTCTTCACTCGATGCACCTTTCTTTCTTTTTGTTTCATTTTTATATATTTATTTTTTTTTAGAAAATAAAAAGATCAGAATACACCACACCTTATACTATATAATATCACTTTTTAATGTGAGTGTCAAGCAACTTTGTAAAAATATTACAAAAATATTACAAAAAAATTATTGGCTTTTTCACAAGTTATACAAATGCAACAAAGCTTATGCCGCAATCTGTGCAAGTCGCCTACAGAAATGTTTTTTCCACATTTTATGCACAGTTTTTTACACAAAAAAAGCAATGGTGTTCCATTGCTTTTTCATGGTCTGTGTTCTCTTAAAAAGTCACGCTATACACTGAACAGAAGCTCACCGTATGACGGATAGGGCCAATATGCCTTATCGGTGATGGTTTCTAAGTTATCGGTAATTTCTCTTGCTTCCTGCATAACAGAAAGCACCTTATCGCAATAATACTGTGCAATTTCTTTGCCGTCTGTAAGGTCTTTTACTCCCTCCAGATTTTCTGCCAGACGATTTACGGTGAGATACAGCTCGTCAGTTAATGCAGTAACCTGTTTCGCTACTTCCATTTCGTAAGCACCTGCGCCCACAGTTGCAGCTTTATTCTGGATGGAAATGCACAAGTCATTGGCAAAACGAGAGCAGGCAGGAAGAATTTCCTTGCGTACCATTTCCAGCATTGTCAGAGCTTCGATGTTGATGACCTTGGAATAGCTGTCCAAAAGCACTTCACAACGGGACTGCATTTCTACCGGACTGTATATTTTGTGTTTTCCGAATAACTCGATATTTTCTTCGGATATGTAGTGAGGCAATGCTTCGGGAGTGGTTCTTAAATTCAGCAGACCTCTTTTTTCTGCCTCGGCAACCCATTCCTCGGAATAGTTGTTGCCATTGAAAATAATCCGTTTATGTGCGGTTACAGTTTCTTTGAGGATTGCTTTTACTTCCCTTTCAAAATCCTTTGCTACCTCAAGCCGGTCTGCAAATTCGCACAAAACATCTGCCACAATGGTGTTTAAAATGATGTTGGAGCAGGAAATGGAAAATGCAGAACCCAGCATACGAAACTCAAATTTGTTCCCCGTAAAAGCAAAGGGAGAGGTACGGTTCCGGTCTGTGGTGTCTTTCCGGAACTGGGGCAGCACATCTACCCCGCCATCCATTTTTTCTTTTTTGATTTTGTGATAGGGAGAATCGGTTTCAATTGCCTCCAAAATGGCAGTCAGCTCGTCTCCCAAAAAGACTGACATAATGGCAGGCGGTGCTTCGCTTGCTCCCAGACGATGGTCATTCCCTGCAGATGCCGCAGAAAGCCGGAGCAAATCCTGATGGGAGTCCACCGCTTTTAAAACAGCTACCAAAAAGAGCAAAAACCGAAGATTATTTTCGGGATATTTTCCGGGGCTAAGTAAATTTACCCCGGTATTGGTAGAAATAGACCAGTTGTTGTGTTTCCCGCTGCCGTTAACCCCGGCAAAAGGCTTTTCGTGAAGCAGGCATACCAAATTATGGCGTTCTGCCACCTTTTTCATAACTTCCATTGTAAGCTGATTGTGGTCGGTGGCAATGTTTGTAGTGGCAAAAATCGGTGCAAGCTCGTGTTGAGAGGGAGCAGCCTCATTGTGCTTGGTTTTTGCCAATACACCCAGCTTCCACAGCTCCTCGTCCAGCTCTTTCATATATGCAGAAACTCTGGTTTTTATGGCACCGAAATAATGGTCCTCCAGCTCCTGACCCTTGGGGGGCTTACAGCCAAACAGAGTTCTGCCCGTGTAAATCAGGTCGGGACGCTTATCATACATTTCCTTGTCGATTAAAAAATACTCCTGCTCTGCCCCAACGGTAGTGGTTACAGTAGCATCCGCATCTTCACCAAACAGCTTTAAAATTCTGCCTGCCTGGTGGCTGATCAACTTCATAGAACGAAGAAGCGGAGTCTTTTTATCCAACACCTCTCCGCTGTAGGAATAAAAAGCAGTGGGAATACACAGGGAGCCGTCCTTGATAAATGCATAGGAGGTAGGGTCCCAGGAGGTGTAGCCTCTTGCTTCAAAGGTGGAACGAAGTCCGCCGGAGGGAAAGCTGGAGGCATCCGGCTCCCCTTTGATCAGTTCTTTTCCGGAAAAATCCATCAGAACCTTACCGTCTGCAGTGGGCACGATAAAGCTGTCATGCTTTTCTGCGGTAATTCCCGTCATAGGCTGAAACCAGTGGGTATAATGGGTTGCCCCGTGCTCCACTGCCCAGTCCTTCATTGCTGCTGCCACCTGGTTTGCAACGTTCAAATCCAGGGCTTCGCCGTCTTCCATTGTGTGCTTTAATGCTTCGTATACCTCTTTGGGCAAACGAGAGTGCATCTCGGTATCGTTAAATACCAGACTGCCGAATAATTCCGGAATATTTGTCATAAATGTTTCTTCCTTTAAATCGTTTAAAATCAGTTGGGTTTGTAGCTGTCTTTCAAGTTGACAATCAGATTGAAGGTATCGTCAAATTTACTGTCCTTCTGGAAATAGCCGTTACGGACAAACTGGAATTTGTCCTCCAGGGTGGCATCATTCAAGGATGGCTCGCAAATTGCTTCTTTTACGGTAACCGAATCTTTATTAAGATAATCGTCATAGCCTTTATCTTCCGGCATATCGTTCATATTTTCCAGGGTGAACAGTCTGTCATACAGACGAACCTCTTTTTTCACGCCAAACTGTGCAGATACCCAGTGAATGGTTCCTTTCACCTTTCTGCCGTCAGGTGCGTTGCCCAAAAATGTTTCGGGATCGTAGGTGCAGTGAATTTCAGCGATATTGCCGTTTTCATCCTTTACCACATCCTGATACTGAATGAAGTAGGTTCCCATCAGACGAACCTCTCCACCGGGTTTTAACCGATGGAATTTCGGAGGCGGAACCTCTTCAAAATCAGACCGTTCAATATAAAT
Source organism: Clostridia bacterium (assembly GCA_017936745.1). Lineage (GTDB taxonomy): Bacteria > Bacillota > Clostridia > UMGS1840 > UMGS1840 > SIG452. The sequence goes on along the minus strand of JAGBEY010000005.1, from coordinate 68,721 downwards.
TTCACGGGTGATGGGAACTTCACGGTAGGTGGTTTCGGGATCCTGGGGATTATCGGGCAGTTTCACATATTCCACTTTGTCCTCAGGATAGTTGGTGAGAACCACTTTTACGGGGTCCAGCACTGCCACACGGCGTTTTGCAGAGGTGTTCAGCTCGTCACGGATGCAATATTCCAGTAAGCCGATATCCACCAGGCTGTTTGCTTTTGCAACACCGGAGCGCTTTACAAATTCAAAAATTGAGGAGGGGGTATAGCCACGGCGTCTCAAACCGCAAAGAGTAGGCATTCTGGGGTCATCCCAGCCGTCTACAATCCCCTGCTCTACCAGCTGACGCAAGTACCGTTTGGACATTACGGTGTAACCTACATTCAGACGGGCAAATTCATACTGATGAGGCTGTTTTTCAAAGCCGATATTTTCCACCACCCAATCATACAGAGGGCGGTGATTTTCAAACTCAATGGAGCAAAGAGAATGGGTAATTCCCTCTAACGCATCCTGAATGGGATGTGCAAAATCGTATAAGGGATAAATGCACCATTTGTTTCCCTGACGGTGATGGTCGGTATGCACAATGCGGTAAATAGCGGGGTCACGGAGATTCATATTGGAGGAGGTCATATCAATTTTGGCACGGAGTGTCTTTTCTCCGTCCTTGAATTCGCCGTTTTTCATCCGTTCAAATAAATCTAAATTTTCCTCCACACTTCTGTCGCGATAGGGAGAATTTTTGCCCGGTGCATACAAAGTACCGCGGTATTCTTTCATTTCTTCAGCAGACAAATCGCAAACATAGGCTTTGCCTTTTTTAATGAGTTCGCAGGCAAATTCGTAGCATTTGTCAAAATAGTCGGAGCCGTAGAACACGCCACCGTCAGGAATTGCACCCAGCCATTCCAAATCCTTATAGATTGCCTGCACATATTCGTCATCTTCCTTGGCAGGGTTGGTATCATCATATCGGAGATTGAAGCTTCCGCCATACTTTTTGGCAGTGCCCCAGTTAATCCAGATTGCTTTTGCAGAGCCGATGTGAAGATATCCGTTTGGCTCAGGCGGGAAACGGGTATGGATTTTTTCCACCTTGGCTTCCGCTAAATCTTTATCAATAATTTCGTGTATAAAATTGCTTTCCATTACTTCAGACATTATTTTTTCTCCTTTTTTTGTAACTTCCGATTGATTCGGAGCAATGTCATTCCGAGGGAATGTAATGACCGAGGAATCTCAACATTTCGTGAGATTCTTCACTTTGTGGCAAGCCACTTCGTTCAGAATGACAGTGTAAAAGAACGACCAGCGGTGAACATCACACATTATGCGCCGTTTTTCAAGCCCTTACTTCTTCCAATGGGGTGAAGAAAAATCAGACTACCTGAATCGAAGCTTTGCTTTGACCTTGCCCGACGGCGTACCGTGTGTACGCCAAGCGGTGAAGTTTATCCATTTGAGGCGATTTTTCAAGCACTTACTTCTTCCAATGGGGTGAAGAAAAATCAGACTACCTGAATCGAAGCTTTGCTTTGACCTTGCCCGACGGCGTACCGTGTGTACGCCGAGTGGTGAAGTTCATCCATTTGAGGCGATTTTTCAAACCCTTACATTGAAAGTCTTTCCTTAATAAGCTCATTTCCCATCACCTTGAATACCTCGTAAGTATCAGGGGTGTTCTGCCGTCCGCAAATCTGCACACGGAGTACGGTGGAAACCTGAGCAACATTGCCTTTATAGGCGTCGGGATTTTTCTTGTATTCTTTCATATTGGAGGTAAAGCCGTGTTTTTCAGATAAATCCTTGATTTTCTGGAACCATTCGTCCTGAGAATCGGCTTCGTCGTATATTTCTTTATATTCCAAAATGAGTGCCTTTCTGTCCTCCTCCGAAATATTTTCGGGGAACTGATATTCCGGCTGATACAGCTCGGGGAAGAAATAGGAAATATAGTCTTTAATTTCCGACAGCTTTGCAATATCTTTTCTTGGCTTGGGACCGGTTCTTCCGATATTTAAAATTTCCAGAACCTTGTCTTTTTTCGTAGTGATAATATGGTAAAACTCTTTGTCATACTCTTTGGTATATTCCTCCAAAAGCTCGTAAAGCTGGGTGTTTGTAAGCTTTGCCAATTCATTTTTGGAAACATCATCCAGTTTTACCAAATCAAAGAGTGCGCCTGATACCGACATCTTTTTGGGAGAGAACGGAAAATCTCTGTAAGATTTATCGGGATTTTTTGCATACCATTCTTCAAAATTGGAATTGAGCAGAGTCATCAGGTACACCATCACACAGTTCACCACATAGCCCTCCTGCTTGTAGAACGCCAATGCAAGCTCGGGGTCTTTTCGTTTGGACAGCTTCCGTTTGGTGTTACCGTCCATCTTCATTAAGGGGGCAATGTGCATATATTTCGGTGCTTTCAAGCCTACTGCACGATACAGCTGGAGGTGAATGGGCAGGGTTGCAATCCATTCATCGCCACGGACCACATGGGTAGTACCCATCAGGTAATCGTCTACCACATGGGCAAAATGATAGGTGGGGATACCGTCGGATTTTAACAGCACCACATCCATATCATTTTCAGATAATTCCAGATCGCCTTTTACCAAGTCGGTAAATTTGAATTTATTTTCTATGCTGCCCTCGCTCTTGAAACGGAGCACCCAGGGCAGGTTTTTATCTAATTTTTCTTTGATTTCCTCCAGGGTCAGGGCACGGCATTTTGCCCATTTGCCACGGTAGCCTAAGTTATCTTCCTTGGCTTCCTCCTGGCTGGCTCTCAAATCGGCAAGCTCTTCCTCGGAACAGAAGCAGGGATATGCCATCCCTTTTTCCACCAGCTCTCTGGCAAATGCCTGATAAATTCTGGCACGCTGTCGCTGACGGTAAGGCCCGTAAGCCCCTGTTTCTCCCTCTACCAGTGCCCCCTCATCAAAGTTCAGCCCAAAGTGAGAAAGCCCGTCAATAATTGCCTGCACGCCCCCCTCTACCTCACGCTTCTGGTCGGTATCTTCAATTCGCAGGTAAAAGGTACCGCCGGAAAGATGCGCCAGACGCTCGGAAGTGAGTGCCGCATATAAATTCCCCAGATGCATAAAGCCGGTGGGGCTGGGTGCCATACGGGTGACCTTTTCTCCCTCTTTTAACTCCCGTTTGGGATACGTTTCAAAAATAGCTTCCAGAGTGGGCAGCTCGGGGTCAAACAACAGAGTTGCCAGAGACTTTGTATCCATATTGGTTACTCCTTTATCGTTAAAAATACACATAGTATAGTATTATAACATATATTATAGCAAAAAAAATCCTCTATTTCAAGTATTTTTTCGCAAATTTTAACCAACTTAAAAAATTTTTTCACATTTTTCAAAAAAACCCTTTACAAAACACAAGATATATGGTAAGATATTTCCTGTCAACACAAGATATTGTGCAAAAAACAGATTTCAACAAATCCAAAAAAACGCTGAAACAAGTAGGAAATCAGCGTTTTTTTCACCCTCTTTCGGAAAAGAGCAGGCACAGTATTTTTCAAAATAAAACTAAAACGAAAATGAGAAGGGACAAGATTATGGAACGGGAAAGCACTTTTTTTAAAACACAACTCCAAAGAGATATCTGGGAAAAGAAATACCGCCACAACGGCGAATCCATTGACGAATTTTTTGAACGAATTTCCGGGGGTAACCAAGACATTATCCCCTTGATGGTGGAACGAAAATTCCTCCCCGGAGGCAGAATTATTGCTTCCCGCGGTTTAGCAAAGGAAGGCAGAAAAATCACCTATTCCAACTGCTACGTTATTTCTCCTCCGGAGGATAACATCGAAGGCATTTTTGAATGTGCCTCCAAGCTGGCAAGAACCTATTCTTACGGCGGTGGCTGCGGCATTGATATTTCCGGTTTGTCTCCTGCAGGGGCAAGAATCAACAATGCAGCAAAGGAAACCACCGGCAGTGTGTCCTTTATGGATTTGTATTCCATGGTAACCGACTTAATCGGTCAGTCCGGACGCCGCGGTGCATTGATGATTTCTCTGGAATGTACCCACCCCGACCTGCCCCGCTTTATTGATATTAAAAATGATTTGAACAAGGTTACCAAAGCTAACATTTCCGTTCGTATCCGTGATGCGTTTATGAAAGCTGTGGAAGAAGATGCTGATTGGGATTTAACCTTTACCCGTGAAGCCACTGGCGAAACCATTGTAAACACGGTAAAAGCAAGAGAATTATTCCAGAAATTAGCTCATAATAACTGGGATATGGCAGAGCCGGGCGCTCTGTTCTGGGACAGAATTGAAAACTGGAATTTGTTAAGTGAGGATGATACCTTCCGGTTTGCAGGTGTGAACCCCTGTGCGGAAGAACCTCTGCCGGCAGGCGGAAGCTGCTTGCTCGGAAGTATCAACTTGTCCGAATTTGTTTTAAATCCCTACACCGAAAAGGCAGAATTTGATTACGATGCATTCTCCGATGCAGTGGAAAAAGCAGTGATTTACTTAAATGAAGTGCTGGAAGAAGGCTTGGAGCTTCATCCGCTGGAAGAACAGAGAAGAAGCGTAAACGACTGGAAACAGATTGGTCTTGGCATTATGGGCTTAGGGGACTGCTTAATCAAGCTGGGAATCCGCTACGGTTCTTCCTCCTCTGTTAAAATCTGTGATAAAATCGGGTTCAAAATGGCAGATACCGCTATCTACACCTCTGCAAAACTGGCAGAAGAAAAGGGTGCATATCCGCAGTATAAAGAGGAAGCTGTTTTCAAAAGTGCATACTTTATGGAAAACACCACAAAACGCACCCGTGACTATGTGAAAAAGGTAGGCTTAAGAAACAGCCAGCTGTTAACCATTGCACCCACCGGCTCCATTTCCACTATGCTTGGTATTTCCGGCGGTTTAGAGCCTATTTATAACATTTCCTACACCAGAAAAACCGAGTCTTTACACGGCGAAGAACGGTTCTACACCGTATATACCCCCATCGTAAAAGAAGTGATGGATGCTATGGGTATGAAAGAAGGCGAAGAGCTTCCCAACTACATTGTCACCGCTATGACCTTAAACTACAGAGAACGAATCAATATGCAGTCTATCTGGCAAAAACATATTGATGCCTCTATCTCCTCTACCGTAAATGTACCCGAAGAATTTACCAAAGAGGAAGTGGAAGACCTCTACCTCTATGCTTGGAAAATGGGCTTAAAAGGCGTCACCATTTACCGCGACAACTGCAGAAGAACCGGTATTTTGCTGAATAAGACCGACTCCTCCGCAGCCCCCGAAGTGGAAGCAACCCATTTTGATGCTATCAAGCCTATGTCCCGTTCTCAGATTGGAAAAACCTACGGAACCACCTCCAAATACACCACCGCCTGCGGAAACCTGTTTGTTACCATCAACCGCAATCAGGACGGCGATATTGTGGAATCCTTTGTAAATACTTCCAAAAACGGTATCTGTAAATCCAACATTGACGGTATCAACCGTATGATTTCTCTTTCCTTGCGAAGCGGTGTACTGGTTTCCGAAATTATTGACCAGTTAAAAAATATTTCCTGCCCCGCCTGCTTAAGACTCCGCACCAAAGGAGAAAAATTAGACGGTCAAAGCTGTCCCGATATCATTGCGAAGGCACTGCAGGAGGAATACGAATCCGGCTTTTTCTCCATGAAGGCACATCCCTCCATCAAGAAAGAAGCTCCTAAGGCAGACATTACCACCTGTGAGGATGACGGCGATTTTGCCCGTTTTCCCACCGTTTGCCCCGAATGCAAAACCAAACTGAAGCACGAAGGCGGATGTGTGTCCTGCGATAACTGCGGATGGACCAAGTGCAACTAATAAGGATCTGATATAAAATGAACTGTTTTCTCACCTTAGACGAATTAAAACAGTACCAACCAAAACGAGACACCTATTTTGTGTTCGGTGACCCCATCGGGCACAGTCTGTCTCCCAAATTGCATGATTCATATTTTTCTCTTTCCCATCTTGACGGCGATTATCTCGCCGTCAGGGTGGGTGTTCCCCAATTACAGGAAGCCATTGACTGCGTCAAAGGGTATGCCAAAGGTGTCAACCTGACCATCCCCTTAAAAGAGGCAGTCATTCCTATTTTAGACGAAATTGACGAAAAAGCAGAAAAAATCGGTGCGGTCAATACCTTGTCCTTTCAAAATGGCAGGGTAAAGGGCTACAACACCGATTTTTTCGGTATTGAGCTTTCTCTCAAGGAAATGGGCGTGGATTTAAGAAACGCCCGTACCCTCATTCTGGGCAACGGAGGTGCGGCAAAGGCATTTTTAGCCGTTTGCACCCACTATACAGAACATATCACCGTTGCAGGGAGAAATAGGGAGAAACTCACCACTTTTTGTAAAAACACCCCTGCAAAGCCCACACTGCTTTCGGAAGTCCGCGGAGAATTTGATGTGGTGTTCAATGCTACCTCTATGGGGATGGGAGCGCAAATCGGAGCATCTCCGCTCAAGTTTTCCCAGCTGCAGCATTGCGGTTTCTTGTTTGACGCGGTATACAACCCCCAGAAAACAAACTTTTTAACCTTAGGGAATTTGTGGGAAAATATGGGCATTAACGGACTTTGGATGCTCATTTATCAAGGGTTAAAGGCTCAGGAGCTATGGGGAAATCCGGTAGAGGCTTCCTACGCAAAAGCAATATACAAGCAGCTGTCTATGTCCTTTACCGAGAGCAAGAAAAATCTGGTTCTCATTGGCTATATGGGAAGCGGAAAAACCACTGTAGGCAAGGAAGTTTCCCGCCAGACCGGAATGCCCTTTTATGATATGGACCAAATGCTGGAGGAGCTGATGGGAGAATCCATTTCCACCGTGTTTGAAACCAAAGGCGAGGCTTATTTCCGGGAGCAGGAGGCAAAGCTTGCAACAAAAATTGCCGATTTACACGGTTGTGTGATTTCCACTGGTGGCGGCATTGTAGAACGGGAAGAAAATCTCCGCTTTTTGAAGCAAAACGGTCAGGTGTTTTTCCTGAATCCGCCTCTTTCAGAAATAGAAGCACGTCTTTCGGGAGATACGACCCGTCCTTTGCTCAAAAACCCCGAAGTCTTCCGAACTCGCTTTGAAAAACGGCTGGGGCGTTATCAAACAGCCGCTGACCACATCATTACCGCAACGGATGCAAAAGAAAGTGCAGGTGAAATCCTTGAAATTTTCTGTCAGTAAATTTTTAAAAAGCTTTGTCTATGCCATAAGAGGCATCGGCGAAGTGTTCCGGCAGGAACAAAATTTTAAGGTGCATATTCTGGCAACCGTGCTGGTGATTGTGTTTGGACTGTGGCTCATGGTTTCTCCCATTGAATGGTGCATTCTGTTTTTAACTGTTTCTCTGGTGCTGGCAGCGGAAATGCTCAACACCGTATTGGAAAAACTATGCGACCTGACCCACCCCGAGCAAAACGAAACCGTTCGTATCATTAAGGATATTTCTGCCGGGATGGTACTGGTCTGCGCCATTGGCGCGCTCTGCACCGGACTTGTGATATTTTTACCCAAATTGATTGAACTTGCTATAGCATTTTTTTAATCCTTTCTGTTAGAATATGCAGTCCTTTTTTCATGTAACCGAACGACGAGCAGTAAAATCCTCCGCCGTTATTTTTGCAATTCACTCTCGTTTCAGGAAGACGGGTGTTCGGGATTGTAAAAATACATTGGCGGTAGTTTCTTTTTTGATTCTTTTTCTTTGCTATCAAAGAAAAAAGAATATCTAAATTTATGCCGTATGCATTACCTTTACTATCAAAGAAAAAAATGAACAAACAAAACTTCAAAAAAGGAGGAATGTTATGGAAAAGGTAATTTTAAAAATTGGCGGAATGACCTGCGGTGCCTGTTCGGCTTATCTGCAGAAGCAACTGAATAAAAAGGAAGGTATCAAAGCAAATGTTAACATCGCAACCCATCAGGCAGAGGTGTACTACGATTCCGATACCGTAACCCTTTCTATGATAGAAAAGATTGTATCCGACAGCGGCTATCGGGTAATTGAGGCAGAAGAAAAAAGCTACCTCAAATATAAACTGATTGCGGCACTTATATTTACCATTCCTGTTTTCTATCTTTGTATGGGTCCGATGATAGGCTTGCCCGGCATCCAAAACCCAAAATGGAACGGCGTGATTCAGCTGCTGCTCACCCTCCCCGTCATGCTTGCAGGCTACCAATTCTATACGGTGGGATTTTCTAAGCTGTTTCACTTATCCCCTAATATGGACACTCTGGTTGCTGTTGGCACACTTGCCTCCTTTTTCTATAGTCTTTGGGGAACATTTGGTGCATTTTTCGGCACCCCCCATCATCTGTACTATGAAAGTACAGCGGTGATTATCACCTTAATTCTTCTGGGCAGATTCTTGGAACAGCGCTCCCGCGGAAAAACAGGGAATGCCATCCGCTCTTTGATGAAGCTGTCTCCCAAAACCGCCTTTGTCATCAAAAATGGCAAGGAAATTGAAATCCCCGTAGAAGAGGTGCAGATTGGAGATATCATAGCAGTGAAGCCCGGTGCTTCTGTCCCCGTAGACGGGGTGGTGGTTTCCGGCTCCTCCTCGGTGGAGGAAAGTATGCTCACAGGCGAAAGTCTCCCCGTATTAAAAGAGGTTGGAGACAAGGTGTTCGGCGGAACGCTGAATCAAAAAGGCTACTTCACCTTTCAGGCGGATAAGGTAGGGAGTGACACGGTGATTTTCCAGATTATCCGTATGGTTGAAGATGCTGCCGGCTCCAAAGCACCCATCGCAAAGCTGGCAGATGTCATCTCCGGCTACTTTGTACCATCGGTATTCGGAATTGCTGTTCTTGCTACTGCCCTCTGGGCAATGTTGGGAAAAGAATTTGAGTTTCTTTTGCAGATTTTTGTTTCTGTGCTGGTCATTGCCTGCCCTTGTGCTTTGGGGCTTGCTACTCCCACTGCCATTATTGTGGGAACGGGCCGCAGTGCAAAAATGGGCATTTTATTTAAAAATGCAACAGCACTGGAGCAAACCCATAAAATTGATACGGTAGTCTTTGATAAAACGGGAACACTGACTGTAGGGAATCCCTCTGTCACCGATATTATTCCAAGCGGGGTTACTGCAGAAGAATTGATACAATGTGCCGCCTCGCTGGAAAAGCTCAGCGAGCATCCACTGGCCGATGCGATAGTTACCCATTGGGGCAATCAACCGCTTTTGGAAGTTGCAAATTTTGAGGCGATTTCGGGGCTTGGTGTTACGGGAACGATAAACCAAAAACAAATAAAAATCGGAAATCCTGCCTTTACGGGCGTGAACTCTCTGGAAATCTCCCGTCTTTCCAAAGAGGGGAAAACACCTCTCATTGTAACAAGAGACGATGTGCTTCTGGGAATTATTGCCGTGGCAGACACCATAAAAGAAACTGCTCCCTCCGCTGTAACAGCCTTAAAAGCTATGGGCATCACACCTATCATGATGACTGGAGATAATGAAAACACTGCCCGTGCCATTGCAAACCAAATCGGCATCACAGAGGTGATTGCAGAGGTGCTTCCTCAGGAAAAAATGAATGTAATTGAAACCCTGAAAGCTTCTGGAAAACAAGTGGCTATGGTGGGAGACGGCATCAACGATGCCCCTGCCTTAACCGCAAGCCACATTGGGATTGCCATTGGAAACGGTACTGACATTGCCATTGAAAGTGCCGATATTGTACTGGTGAAAAACAACCCCGAAGATGTGGCAGCTGCCATTTTGTTAAGCCGTGCCACAATGAAAACCATCCGGCAGAATCTGTTCTGGGCATTTGGCTATAACACCCTGGGAATTCCCCTTGCGGCAGGCATTTTATATCCCGCCTTTCACATTCTTTTGAATCCTATGATTGGTGCACTGGCAATGAGCCTTTCGTCAATCTCGGTTGTAACCAATGCACTCCGGTTATACAAAAAGAAACTGTAATCACATAAAAAATAAACGGTATGAAAATTCATACCGTTTATTTTTTATTCTGATTTCAAGCCATTCAGATGGCAAAAGCACCAAACCCGCAAGGGTTATCCGAAGCCGTACCGTGTGTACGGCAAGCGGTGCGTTCCATTCACTTGAGGCGTTTTATCAAGCCGTCTACCCAACCTGTTTGTTTTTGGTTACTGCCTTAATCACAAACAGAGTAGCAATCGTCAGCACAATACCAACGGGCAGAAGAACCCAGGCATTGGGGATAAATGCTGCTAAAAGGTATACCACAAAGGAAATCAGTGCAACCGTGATTGCATAAGGCAACTGAGTCGAAACGTGGTTTACATGGTTGGACTGGCTTCCTGCAGAGGACATAATCGTGGTATCGGAAATGGGAGAACAATGGTCGCCGCAAACCGCACCTGCTAAACAAGCAGAAACACCGATAATCAAGAATTCACTGTTACCCGGGAACATTGCAGTTACAATGGGAATTAAGATACCAAAGGTTCCCCAGGAGGTACCGGTAGAGAACGCCAGTACACAAGCAACTAAGAAGATAATTGCAGGTAAGAAACCGGAGAGACCTGCTGCTGCAGAGTTCATTAAGCCTTCTACAAATTCAGCAGCACCCAAAAGGCCGGTCATATTTTTCAGTGCAGTTGCAAAGGTTAAGATTAAAATTGCGGGAACCATTGCATTGAAGCCCTTGGGAATACATTCCATTGCTTCTTTAAAGGTGATAACCCGTCTTGCAATTAAGTAGATAATGGTAACTAACAGTGCTACGATTGCACCCCATGGCAAGCCAACGGTTGCATCGGTGTTACCGAATGCATCAATAAAGTTTGCACCGGAGAAGAAACCACCAACATATAAAAGACCGATAATGGAAATCACAACCAGAACCAAAACGGGCAGAATCAAATCAATTACCTTGCCTTTGGGGTTTGCACCCTCGTCAGCATCCGGAAATTCTTCTTTGCCGGAGGTGAATAAATCTCCTTTGGTCAGTGCATTATGTTCATGCAGCTTCATCGGGCCATAGTCAAATTTCATTAAGATAATAGCAATGATGAACGTAATCATTAGTAAAGAATAGAAGTTATAGGGGATGGCGCGAACAAACAGCTCAATGCCGGAGTACCCGGTTCCCTCGGTAAATTCGGAAACTGCAGCCGCCCAGGAAGAAACAGGAGCAATCATACAGATGGGGGCAGCTGTTGCATCAATCAAAAATGCAAATTTTGCACGGGAAATGTTGTGTCTGTCGGTTACCGGACGCATAACGCTACCAACAGTTAAACAGTTGAAATAGTCATCAATGAAAATGAGAACCCCTAAAATAAAGGTAGCAAACATTGCACCCACACGGGATTTTATGTTTTTTTCTGCCCATCTGCCGAATGCAGCAGAGCCGCCTGCTTTGTTGATTAAGGCAACCATTGTGCCTAAAATCACCAAAAAGATAAAAATACCTGCAGTGCCGGAAACAGCAGAAATAAGCCCTTCGTTAATCACTTTATCCAAAGCACCGACGGGATTCCAGTTTACTGCCAGCAAACCGCCCAGTACAATCCCGATAAATAAAGAAGAATACACTTCCTTGGTAATGAGAGCAAGAGCGATTGCCACCAGCGGCGGAATCATTGCCCAGAATGTTGCGAAATAATTGCTTACGGGAGCTTCGTCCCCGGTTGCAAATGCCACCATAGTGGTCCCCAGAATCAAAAGCAGGGTTACCAGTGCGGTGAGCACACTTTTCTTTTTGAAAATTTTCATTTTCAAATACCTCCTAATTAGTTTCCAAACCCTTGGGAAATAACATAGCTTTATGTTACCATAAGTAGAAAAAATTGTCAAGAAATTTTCGACAAACTAAAAGAACTCTGTCGAATTAACAAGGAATCAGGCAGATTTTTCAGGCAACTGCACCAAAAGAATAGCACCAAACATCAAAACACAGCCCCAGATTTCCCGAGTGGATAATGCTCCACCGGTTAAATCCCAACCCCAGGAAATGAGTAGCACGGTGGTAAGAGTTGCAAACACCGATTCCAGACTCATTAAAATGGAAGCGGAGGTGGGGTCGGTATATTTTTGCCCCACAATCTGCAGAGTATAAGCCACACCGCAGGAAAGCACGCCGGAATAGCCAATGGATGCCCACAGAGAAACCACCTGAGCCACTGTGGGAGTTTCTCTCAGAAATGCCATGGCAATCAGATTGAGAATCCCACACACAAAAAACTGGAGACAAGCCAGCTTTACCCCGTCTACCTGAGGTGAAAACTTGTCTATGGCAAGAATGTGAAAGGCAAACACAAAGGCGCAGATTATGGTTAAAACATCCCCCATATTGATTGCCAGAGATGCATCCATACACATCAGATATAGTCCCAAAAGAGCAATCAATACCGAAATAAGAATCACACCACGGGGCTTTTTCCCCATAAACAACCCCAAAATCGGAACAATCACCATATAAAGTGCAGTTAAAAAACCGGATTTCCCAGGGCTGGTATACACCATTCCGATGGTCTGAAGCGTACTTGCCACACAAAGGCATACACCGCAAATCACACCGCCCAAAAGCAAGGTTTTGTCTACCTTTTGCACGGGGATTCCTTTTTTCTTTTTGGAACGGTCCAGAAAAAAAATCACGGGCAGGAGCACCAATCCTCCCAAAACACTGCGGATGCCGTTAAAAGCAAGGGGAGAAATTTCCTCCACACCTTTACTCTGTGCAATAAAGGATACCCCCCAGATAAAGGCAGTAAGAAGTAAAATCATATTGCCTTTTAACTTCTGATAATTCATACAAATTCTCCTAAAATTTTCATCATACTGCTCTATTGTAACGAATTTTCCAAAAATAGTCAAGACACAAATGAAAAGTCATCTTATTTTTCATAAAAAAAAACGGTTCACCAAAAAAGCAAACCGTTTTATAGTTTCGTTATTATTTTAAGTCAATGATAATTTTATAGTTCTCGTTGTCGGTACGATAAGACACATTGTCGGTACTAAGCCCGCGGACATATTGCTTTGCCAGCTTCATCGCCGTAAATATCCCCGAATGGTGAAACAAATCAATCACTGCCCGTTTATATTCTATAGAAGAGGTATATACAATCGTGGCTTCCTTTTGCTTCCGCTTGGCGGCATAAACCAGATGGGTTGCCACATTTTCTACGGAATATTTATCTGCCGTCATTTTGAAAAAGCAATAATAATTATATTTGGTTTCCGTACACAGAGGCATCGGCACATCAAACACGGGCTGATGGCTTTTTTTCAGTTGCTCTGTGGTGATGCAGAAAAAGTCGTAGCACACGTAAGAGGGGTCTTTTGTTTCGCTGCCGATAAAGGTGGGGTCTCCCCAGGTGGGGTCGATGTAATATGTACTGCCGTAGAGATTGACCAGATTCCAGGCGTGTCTGCCACCTTTTGCCACCCCCGTCACCTGCGTGCAGATAATGCCGTGGCGGTTGGCAAAATACTGAAAGGTTTTAGAATAGCCGGAGCAGACTGCACGGCGCCTAAGAAGCACGCCATCCATACAGTGGGCATACCAGTATTTATCTCCCTTATGGTTCACTGCAGCATTGTCGTACTCTGTGTTTCGGATAATAAATTCATATAATGCCAGAAGCTTTTCAAACTGTGTCTTTTTGGATGCCAACAGAGCATCCAGCTTTTTATAATACAAGCTGCTCTCCATCCTGGCAATGAGAGTTGCCCGCTGGGATGGAGTGTAGACATATTGAAATTCCAATCTTTCAGCTTTGCCGTTGGTAAGAGTAAGACTGCATTCCCCACGAAACCAGAAAATATCCGGTCTGTCCCAAATGATATATTCTCTGACTGTTTCAATCTGCTTTTGAGAATACACACGGTTCAGCGGAATACTTTCCTTCATATTTAAAACTGCATTGAGAATCGCCCGATAAAGCTCCTTCTCCACGGCAGATAGCCGTGCATAATAGTGATATGCCGCTTTTTTCAACAAGAAATTACTCATACGAATGTCCTCACATTCCGACATTTTTTTCATTGTAGCACACCTGAAAACGCCTATCAAGGTGGAAAATGAATTTTATAATTATGACGATTCTTGCCTGATTTTGTTCCAGTTTTTTCTTGGTTAACACACAAAAAACAAAAGAAACCCCGCTGAAATAGCGTGGTTTCTTTCTTTCTGGCTTTCACGTTCATAATAGATGCAGATTAGTTTTTAATGAAATATCTCACTGCGTTCGATATGAAATAATCCTAACGGATTATGAAATATTTTTCTTCGAAAAATGTGAAATAAAATTTGCCTTTTCATATTGCGAAGCAATATTTCATACACGAAGTGTATTTCATAGCGAAGCTATTTCACTTGCCGCAGGCGAATTTCATTGAAAAAAGCACCGACAAAGTCGATGCTTTTTTCTGGTGGAGACAACTGGAATTGAAAATAACTATTCTTCACTATTTGTGAACAAATCAAAGGATACCAAAAGCTATTGATATTACACGTTTTTTCGCTCTTGTTTCATTTTTGCTAACTCTTCCAAAATTAGAAAACATTCATTTATTCTTGGTTCAATCTTGGGCAAAAACTTAAATCTCATTTTACAAAATATCCGATTATTAAACCAATAATCGTAGTGATGGCACTGGTAACAATCAAATCCCATCTCTTTGCCGGTTTATCTTCTATGGCTCTGAGCCGATCGGTCATGTCCGAAATAGACTGTTGCATATTTTTCACATTAGAAGCCAGCTCATACACAGAATTTGTCAGCTTATCAATACTGTCGATTCTTTTATGTGCAGATTTCACCGATTCTTCAACATGTGCAACCTTTTCGGAAATTTCAATTTTGAAATCTTCCACCGCAAGTCACCTCCTAAAAGCCGTTTTTATTGGTTGGATTATTCGCTACCCCGAATAAAATGGTAAGAATTGCGATAATCTGTGAAGAAATATCAGCCCATGCAGGAATGTCAACCCCAAACCAATTCTTTACAATTAAGTACACAAGTGCTAAACTCGCACTCCATAAGGGAATACTTTTCAATCTTTCCATATTATTACCTCACTTTTTTACTTTCTTTGAGCAGCTCCTGATATCGCTCAATAATTGTGCAGACATTTTTCATAAGTTTCGTGCCGTCGTCGAGGTTCTGCTCCCAATATTGCATATTCTCCACAGAAGTCACCCCATCCAAAATCATCTGATTCACCGTATTGTGATACGAATAACGTTCTTGCACTTTGATTCCGCAATGTTTGCAAATGCCTTTGAAGATAGCTTCTGCAAAATCACTGTGCTGATATCGCAAGAGTAAACTATCAGCTTCATTAGAAAGAAAAGCCGTTTCTACCAGAATAGCCGGACAATTTGTTTTCCGTAACACACTGCAGTTTTTCTCTTTCACACCACGGTCGTATGTACCAAGCTTAACAACGATTTCATTTTGAACAGTATCAGCGAGCTTCTCAGCTTGTCCACCGAAGGCATAGACCAAAACTTCTGTTCCATGCGATGCCGGATTCTTTACACTGTTCCCATGAATTGAAATAAACCAATCACATTTTGCATCATTGCAAATCCTTGAGCGCCGATTCAGGCTTTCTTCTTCCGTTTTACCAAGAATATGGTCTTTGTACTCCCTGGTCATGACTACCGACTGACCTGCAACTTCCAACAAGCTTCTCAATTTATCGGAAACCAGCCAAGTGATATCCTGCTCAAGGAGACCGTTTCCCTGTGCGCCGGTATCTTCACCGGCAGAACAATGTCCCGCATCAATACAAAATTTCATCTACACTTCCCCCTTTGCTCTCTGCTTACATACTTCACAATATGCAAAGTATTCGTTGAATTCTTCGGGTTTCGTATCTCTCTGTCGCTGAATCGCCAATTCCTCATCCAAGGAATATCTTTGACGAATGAGAGAGACAACCTTTTCTTCGTATGGAATTTCAATTTCCGATATAACTTGTTCTTCGTTATCAAGTACATACTCACCATTTTTTAGAATCAGCATCCTATTTCACCTCCGAAACAATAATCTTGGTTCCATTCCTGAACATACCATTTTTGTCGCTGTTCATTCTGAACGCAACACTTGTAATATTGATATCATCCGAAAGTGCTTTCCCAAATCCGAACACTTGATATGATTTTGCATTTTTATAATTTTCGTTATATCTAACAACGAATTTTCTTTCCACAGAAAAACATCCGTTTCCGTCCTTTTTCAAAACAGCATCATCAAACAGTATATTTCCGACGTTAGCCAATTCGGGAATAGTAGTATAAGGAACGATATCCTTTGTAGAATTGCCGGAAAATGCAGTTGTACCATTGGAAGAATGGTATGATGCTACATTCTTGTCAGTTTTGAAGTGACTATAGCAATACAGATTTGTGTTTCTCGGAATTACTTCTCCCTGAAGAACACTTCTGATGCTTCCGGTTCCATTGCAAATATTCCAAGAAGCAATATCCTGACTAATTGCTGAAACCCCTGCATCACGAAGTGTTACTGTTGTTCCGGTTTCGGTAAATTCAACCGGGAAATTCTCTACCAATGTATCTTCACCTGTTGCAAGGTCGGGAAGTAAAAACACTGTGGAATAAACAGTTGAATCATCTGTGTAGGAATCCTTAAGCATAAACTGACCACTCGGCAGTGCATTACCATCTGCATCTTTCAAAGTAACATAATAAAAATCGTTCACGTTAAATGAAGAATCCAAGTTTCCTTCATAGGCTGGCTGGTTTGTCCACTCAGGAGTGTTCACCACAGCTTTGTAGAGGACGGTTTCTTCCATTTTTTTCGATACAATGGCTTCATGCTCCTCGAAAATTCTGTCTATATCATCCATAGAATAAGCGTCAGTAATACCATATCCAGAAAGTGTAGTCGCTTTGTTCGCTTTTTCTGCTAAAGCTATAAAAAAACGGTCTGCAGCAGTTATTGCAGCTTCACTTCTCTCATTCACCTCATTGATTGCGCCAACAATAGTCTTGTTATATGTTTCTAAAAAATCATCATAAGTATTTTGTTTGGTGGATAAAAGCGATTGAGTTTCTTCTTTTGAATATGTACCAACCTCCGCTGCAGTATATGTTGGCTTCTCAGGCTTAAGCGCCCAGTCAGGAACAGAGTCTCCTTTGTTAAGTTTCTCCTGAACCTCTGGAGCTAACTTTTCTTCTGTTATGCTACCGTCGGCAGTAAAAGACTCTAATTTCTGAATAGATTCTAAAATTTTTTCTAACCATCCAACACGTTTCAGTTCTACCAAAGTTCCATCGCTCTTGAATTCCGGATTCCAAAAGATAACTTCATAAACGAAATCACCAACATAACCGATATATGAGAAAAACAAAGGAGCTATATGATTGTATACCGCATTTTTATATCTAAAAAGCATATCACAATTAACACCTTCAACATCAACAATCAACCACAATGATTTATCCACATTATAGCTATGATATTTAGAAACATCATCAAATGAAATATCTGATTCTACAAATTCATAATTTTCATTAAAGGTTACCCAACCACTGTCAATTTGATGTTTATTCTTTTCAACATCTTTTATACGATCACGCAAATCCGGATGAAGATTTTTCTCTGAAATTCCGCCTCGAACTTCTATTGTTTCTCCTGATTCATCAACAATTTTTATCACATCATATGGAGAAAACATTTTTATCAAAATATCAATATCCTCGGCAATCGCTCCCGGCCCATTTAAACCGGACGCATTTTTTGTTTCATCCCCCAGAAAAGTACGAATCGGTTGATTTTTTGCGATTGAAAATTTTTCCATAAGTTATTCCCCTTTCAAAATTTTTTCATATTTTTCGATTGCTTTTTTATACTGGTTTAAATATTGATCTCTGAGGATACGAACAGCTTTGGAATTTTTGGATGCGCCATCCTCAACTAATCCGTCAATCAGAATTTTTGTACGTTTTGCAGCCTCATTTGCTTCCCACAAATCATTGGCATACTCCTTGTATCTGTAATAATCGAAATAATTCCCTGCATCTTTCGCCCGATCACGCCGTGTCTTCATTTCTTTCCAGGTGTTATACCATGTGGTCGGAATATCATTACTGTATAAGCTGTCCGTAACAAATCGCTTACTGATAGGTTGAAGCCATTTATTTTCAATATTCGGTTGAAAATACGGAAGCACAATTTCCCCGACGATTCCTGTATAAGACTTAATCAGATAATCTATCACTTTCGGGCTGACACCGATGCTCTTACCAATCCAGATACCGATTTCCGAGGTTGATTCATCATATTGCTGCTCCGGAGGTAAATCTCGCAGATTTTCATCAATGACAGGTCTGCCGGCAAAATCCTTAATGTCGTTTTTACCCCGAATCATATTGTCCCAAATCGCTCTTTTGGCAGGCGAATAAAAATTCTCAGTAAAATTACGGGTATTAAACGGCATAAATCCATCTGATAAATCATACCAGAACTGCTCAAAAGCTTCCTCATCACCGCTGGCAGCTCTGAGTCCCTTTTCCAGCATAGTTCCGAAAATAAATCCAAACTGGTCCGTTTTTGGAATTTTGAAGAATTTTGTTGGATTGCCACTCAGATCTTCACTACCAAACATCGGAATATTAAAATAATAGCTCTTTTGCCGTTCTGTCAAATCCTGATAATGCGGATTATCCTTATTAGCTACATAAAGAAGTACAGTGGGAATGGTAAACGCAAGAGAGGCTCTGCCGGCTGCTTTCAGCGGCGCCTTTTTTGTGACTTTTACACTATGGTAAAATCCCTGTAATCGGGCATTGAAATATGGAATAAAAAATTTATCAATATTTTTTGCCAGTCTGCCGCCTCGGCTGAAGTTTACCGTTACATCTGCAGAATTTTTCAATGCCGTATAAACATCGTCACCATTCTTTAAACTGATTAAAAATTCTGAATATCTTGGAATAGTTTCGATGAACCCATTGAGCCATTCTACTTTATGAATCAGCCCATGTCTTTTCTGCAAAAAATTCTTCCCGACATTTTCCATTAAACCGGTATCAGCTCCACCCAGAGCACAAAACTGACGGAAGGTATCGTCATGCCTTAGAATTTTGTAAAAAGCTTCCGGATAATGCTTGGCCATCTCGCCCATGGAGCCGGTGGTAGATATCAGAGCATTGGGAATATCCCTGAAAAAATTAGAGCCGGCATAAATCGGATTCAAGGCAGTAACCACCTTTTTAAAATTCCCGGTAATATGCTTTCCAAAGAAATCAATCGTCTTTTGCACTCCGGCCTTCAAAGTCTGATTTCCTCCGGCTGTCACATAAGAGAAGGCATTATGTAACCGTTCATTGATTCCAATGGTAACAAGCTTTCCGTCAATATATGCACTCATAGTAAATGTATCATCAACATTGTTGCTGTATAGCCGTTTCAAAATATCCGAAAGATTTTCTCCCAAAGCAGTCGCTTCATACTTCGCACTTTTTATTTCTTTGGAAGCATCCAGAATTTTACCAACATAGGCAAGTTTACCGGGATTATGCAATACCTTTTGAACCATATTCGCCTGCAGCTGTTGTTTTCGTGCCGCATTCACCATAATATCAATCTTGTTTTCAAACAGCTTTTGAACATCATAGATCCGCTCGTGACGACTTTCAGCACTCCGGAAAATCTTAGAAATATTATGTCCTGCCTTTTCCGAATCCACTGCACCATCTACCGTTCCTCCGTATTCACGGAACGTGGGCACATAACTGGGATAAACTTTTGTTGCATTATCAAACCATCCTTCGGAAATGATTCCGCTTCTGACACCGTATTCAAAATTCAGATAATTATTAAATGCATAAAGTTCTTCCGATACCGTTTTAAACTCCGGGTGAAGCTCCTCAAGCTTGGTGAAGATCTCCATACTATCTCCCAAAGAAAAATCCATTTCCAAAGGAACTCCGTTGTTCCAACGTTCTACATTGTACTTATGGAAAAGATATTCATCAAAGGCTCTGCGGTCTTTTTTCCTGATTCCTGAAAAAATATCCCCCAGGGACTTCCCGATTTCATTCCCATCCATATCCACAAACTTCACTTTTTTGATATATTCAGACTGGCTTCCGCTCTGAATATACATCTGAAGCAAGGCATCAGTGGAGACGGAAGAATCCACACGGTCAAAAATTTTCACAACAGAGTAGTTATCAACCAGATTATCTTCCAGCCAGTCCAGTGCTTTTCCTCGAAAATTGGAAAGTAATTGTTCTCTCATTGCCTTTGCTTGAGGCGAATCCACACCAATCAGGCTACGGCCGGATTTATCCCTTGCCATTTTATCCGCAAAGGCAGCACATTTCCTCGCATCCTCAGCATTCCGAAACGGCAGATTTTCTTCTTTAATCACCGCCTCAATTTCGCTGTCGGATAACTTTTTAAGGTTCTCGGAAATAAAGGAATTTTTTCCGGACGGAATATCTGCTACGATTTTCCTGATTTTTTCTGAACGTTCTGCTAATTTCTTAGGATTTCGATAGAACTTTTCATCACTTTTCTTGACAATTTCATAAAAATCTGCTATACTAATTTTAGTATCGTCAGGAATGAGCCTTGTAGCGTAATCTTTTAAGATGAAGCTGCCGCTGTTCTCTGGCGATATATCTATATCCTGCAAATTATAAAACTTACGATAAGTATCTTTACTACCAATCAATATACTTTCTTCAACGGATACTTTTGCTATATAATATTTCCCATCCATTCTCAATGGTGCATAGAGTTTATGCATAAACGCCGTATATATTGATTTATTGTTACTATCTTTCAAAGAAATTTCAGTATCCAGCAAAACAGCTTTTTTTATCAACTCATCTATTTTATCTAAACTACAAATGGAATATTTTTTTCCTCTGGCATAACTGACAGTATCTCCAATTCCTTGGCTTCCGACTGTAATTTTCCACCCAGTATCTTGATTTTGAAATGTCCCTGTGGGGACTTTTTTTATATCATAATCCGGCTGATATTTTACATCTGTAATTTCAACCATTTCCTTACTGGTTGCTCTCCAATCGCCATTGGTGGCACGATAATACGGAGATTTAATGCCCAAATCATTCCACAGTTTATCTGCCCATTTTTTAGTAGCCTGCAACTCGGAATCATTAAAATAGAATACGCTTTTTTTGTTAGGAATACTCCGAACACCTTTCAAATCCTCCAAATCCATAGCAAAAACATCTTTTACACCACGTTCAATGCGGATTTTTCCCATATCATCAAAATCAATTCGTTTAATATATCCGGGAGAATCAACACTCTTCACCCAGTTTGCAAAATCCTGGAGCTGCGGTTTAAGCTCCTTCATAGTTTTCCCCTGATATACAGCGCCGGCAATTTCCGAAAAATCCTTTCCGGCTCTGTCAGCTACGGTCTGCATTTTTCGCAGAGCAGAAATCGTTTCTGTCGAAAAAGTTTCTTTGGGAGATACCAGATTTTTCATCTCACGGCCGGGAACATCCTCTAAAATACCCCGCATGCTATCCTCATTGATTGCCCGTTGTATTTTGTTAATATAGGCATCATCAATGAGTTTTTTTGTACCTTTTACAGCATCAGGAAACGCGCCCAGTGTTTCAGAACCTAAGTTCCAAAGGAAATCCGAACCCTGCTGTTTTGCAACATCCAAAGCAATTTCCGAAGCTTTTTTGTTACTCCGGATTCCCTCTCCGATTACTCTCGGAGTCTGAATCAATGTATCTGCAGTTTGCCCCATAACCAGATTCCGCACAAAAGCAGGCTTTATCTTTGCAAACGGAGCAATCCCTTTCAACGCCTTTGTACCAAGATAATAGGAAGCAAAATTCCCACCGATATTCCCGATAACATTCCCGACTTTCTCCGATGTCATAAGCTCTCCGTTTTCATCCCCGGTGATATCCGCCATCTTACTTTTTTCATACCGGGCCGCTGCATCCGAACCGCCAAAAAGTGAAACCAACGAGTCAGCCCCCAAACCTTCCACAAATCCGTATGCAGCAGATTTCGCACCTTGACCGAGTTGAATCGGCAAAGTTGCAAGCTTTCCATATTTATTTTCTAATTCAGGAAGAGCTTTCCTGACTGATGCTGTTTTTTGATTCTCATAATTGATGTATCGGTTTCTCGCCCGGGCTTCTTTTTTTTCAGCCTCGGTCATATTGTCGGTAATTGGAACTCCATTTGCAGGAATCTCATCGAGATACGCCAGCGGTGACTCGGGTACCGACACCTTTCCGTAGTTCCCGATCCGAATCGGACTATTCACCGGCACATCTTCCGGCGCTATCTCTTTCGCATTTGGAAAATACACTTGCCCGTTAGGTTCTACAATGTGAAGTGGTAAAGCTGGATGATTTGCAGAATGAAAAGCTCTCTGCTTTACTTCATCGGTTGCAGGCTTGATTTGCGTATTGGAGAAATATGGCAATCCCCTATTTGGCCACAGCTGAGGATTACTCTGAATCCGAATCGGGCTGTCCGCAGGAAGATTATCATTTTTTTCACCTTCCTGCACACTGCCATGCAAGCCATTTACATCATTTTGAATTGTGCTTCCTGCTTTTTTTACAATTTCAGAATCCTTATAAGGAGCAAAGTTATTAACATTCTTCTTTTTGTTTTTTTGTTCCGCCATTGTTCTTTGCAGTAACAATGATTTAACATCGATAATATCGCTCATAGGATATCCTCCATTCCTATTTTAATGAAGCAGGAGTTCCTAACACCACATCTCCGCCGTATTTTGCTTTTTGATAATCTTGCCAATTCAATGAATTTACAGCACCGGAAATATCCTTATTTGTCAATCCGGCTGCATACAAAATACTTGTCTGATCATCAGGACCAAATCCGCTCTGTGTCACAAATTTAAGGATATCTGTATTGGAAGGTTTCTGGTCTCCATGTGCCCTTGCAAAATTAGAACTGTAATTTTCCCAAATAGCCTTTGCCTGATTCCAGGTCAGCGTACCGTCTCCGGAACTATTATTGTTCCCGTTGTATCCGTTATATCCGCCGTAGCTGTATCTGGGTTTCGTCGCATTATACTGCTCAATAGCAACACGTTGAGCTTCCAGCTCCAGCTGGTCGTAAAACTTCTGCATATCGCCATAGTATTCCGTCAGTTTAAATAACGGTGTTCCGGTTTCAATGCCGGTAAGCGCACTTAGCTCCGGTGTAACATAACCAAGTGCATTAGTCATATCAAACGCCTGTTCATACTGCGCTTTCACGCCATCATAAATCGCTTGCTGTTGAGCTGCAGCTTCCTGTGCAATTTCTCCTCTGTATTGCTGTCCCAGCCGGAAATCAGATTCATTCTGTTGCATTTTCTGACCGATAGCATTGATGCGGTTTTCTTTCGCAGCGACATTCTGCTGATATTCCGCCTCCGCTTTTTCTCTATCCTCTGAAAGAATAGAATCCACCAAATTGCGAATCCGTGCTGCCCTGTTATCCCGAAGGCTTTCTTCCTTCAAAGCCCTTCTTTTTCCATAAGACATCTGATTGTAGGAACCGCGTTGTGCCGCCATTTCATCTTCATAATTCAAACTGTCCTGAATCTCTTTATCCAGCTGTGCTCCGACCTGTTCCTCTGCCATTTTTTCCGCTTTTGCCCTGTCCAGAACAGCACGCATTTTTACTTCATTCGTCAGCTCATTGGTAAGTTCACCGCTCAATTTCTTATTTGTATCTCCGTAGGTTTTATACGCTAAATCTCTTTGATATTCGGGACTGCCTTCCATTTTTCTAAGATGATTGACGACATCTTTGGAAGTAACACCTGCGCCGAACTGTTCATCTGATAACCCATATTCTTTACGAATACCGTCTGCAGCCTTTGTCAGGCTCATGTTATTCTGAGGATTTTTTCCGGATTCATATTCTTTTTTGAGATCCAGGATTGCTTTTCCACCTTGAACCTGATCCAAAGTAGCATACCCTGTTTTCCCGGATAAGGTACTTTTCGGTTCTGCAGATTGAGGTGTCACTCCGGATGCAGGCGTAATATACTGAGATGCTTTTTTTCTTGTAGTGCTGACAAAGGGAACAGTAGATACATTCTTATTTTCCGCAGTCACTCCCTTGGCTCTTTCTTTTGCTCTTTTATATTCTTCGCTGATGTTAATTACTGTATTACTCATACAAATTCTCCTCTCTATATTCTATCATCCGGCCAGTGTTGAAAATCCGGAAAACTTTTTAGCATTGGTTCGTCCTGAAGCTTTGTTTGATCCTCAGACAATTTATCATAATCGAGCGTGATCATAAAGAATATCAGCGGACCATCCAAACGCATATTCTCACTGTTCCCAATCGAAAAGCCGATTCTGTTGGAAAGAAAATTCAGATTAAAGGTATGGATCACAAAATCATCATTCCAGGCATACCGGTCACCCCAAGTAGAATTTTCCCATAATATTCCATCCTTTAGGTTATCTCCGATTTCCTGGCTTCGTAAATCCCCCCGCAATCGAACCTGAAGTAAAGATGTTTCCTCAATTTTGTCAGAAATATTCTTTTGATAGGGATTCATAACCAGATACATCCGATTTAACTGCAGTCTGCGATAATCATATCCGATATCAAAAAATTTGGATTTCACCGAAAACTGAATCGGGATTTCGGCACCGTTTATAAAATCGGAATAAGCTCCTTCTTCAAACGCTGAAATGAGATATTTCCCGGCTGCAATAATTAGCTGATTTCCTTTTTCTTTGGAAATAAAACTATTCACCGGAACATCACCGTACAATAAAAAATATTCTTCAGAAAAATCATAAATTAGAATTTTATCTTTACCATCTATGTCGCTGAACGAAAGATAATATCTGTGGTTATGGTAAATACCTTTATGATTGGTACTGCCCTGAAGAACCTTTTCGCATTTGTTTTTGGACAAACAAACAAATTCATTCTGGGAAGGCATTTTTACATAATTTTTTCCGAAAAGACTATAACTTGCAAGATAGATGTTCTCCCCGTAGTAAAATATAATCCCCTGTGGGACTTCACACAATGATTTTCCTGCTGCCACTCCGCCTGGAACGGAACTCATTCGTGGAATATACTCCACAACAGCTTCTGAACCGTTGATAACCGACAGTTCACTGTCTACATAACAGAATCCGTTTTCATAAGCAACCAGGATATCATCTCCCATGCTAAGGATTCCGGTTACAGAACCGAGATTACTTTCCGGATATATGGTAACTTCTTCGTCCCACTCGGTAAAACTTCCCAGTTTACTTACATATACCGCAGTCGGGTCATTGGGATTTCCACCGGCAAAAAAACGCTGTCGTTTTCCATAGAAACAAAAATATGAACAGGAAAGAATTTTTGTCGGAATATCCGTTACCTCCGTAATTTGTTGTCCAATCTTAGATTCTTCAATTTGAACAATCTGATTTTCAAACTTCACTGCACTGTTACCAAAATACTTTTCTTTGGTTATGTAATTGAAATTATGTGGATAAAAATCAGCTACATCAGCTGTAAATTGATAATATTCTCCCACATTGCCGACCTGTTCAAAATAAGATTTTGCATACATATCCCTATGTTCAAACCAATTCCCCGCTCCCGGTGTAGTATCTCTGTCATGCCAATACACATAGCTTTCCCTTCCGTCGTTAATATTCTCACCATCGCCAAACTCAAAATTACCATGCCAGGGATATGATTGACCGGTCATATCTGAAAACATACCATCGGATTCATCCCACTGATTATTGTTCACTTTTTCCTGAGAATATTTCAATGCATAAATTTTCCTTACAGCTTCTTCTCCTTCCGTAGGATTATCCACAAATTTATACTTGATCCGATTGACATCTGTCAGTCTGTAATGGTTCATACGGTCGTAAAATTCGTTATAGTGAACGTATGAAAATTTATGTCGCATCTGATTTCTCACATCCATTAGAACGCCAGCCCTATTCCGGAATAAGCTTTCCTGAGTCGAAACAGTCAGCTTAATAATATCCCCCTGGTTGAACCGATGCTCATATTCATCCAGATTAGATAAATAATAAATATTATCCTTCCAGGAATACATTCTTTCGCCATCGGTAAAATAAAATAAATTTCCGATAAAAGCATATGCAATGGTGTCCCGTTCCAGCTGCAGAACTGCTCCATTATATACAACCGGCTTCCATTCATCCAAAACAGAGGAATATTCGTATAGTTTCCGGTCAGAAACAACAATGGTTTTGGTAACCCCGCTGCGGAGCTTCCATTCAATTATCTGCATAATCTCCCCGGGAAAAGCAACCTGATTCATCTGTCTCGTTCCATTTCTCACACGGAAGCCACCATTTACCATCGGCTCAACATTATAAAACTCTGAATATTCATTGTCCCGTAAATTCAGATTATGAACCGTATCATTATATCCGCCGGAAAAATCATAAAAATTCTTTTTGTTCATAGTCTGCACCTCAAATCATAGGCTGTGATTTAATGTATTTTAAACGCTGTTTTGCACGGTTTGTAACAGCTATGTTCAAGTAGTCCAGGAACTGCATCTGATATTTTTGTATTTTATTTGCAGAAAGCTGTTCTCGTTCGCTCATCTTCCATGCAAAATAATAAGGAATACAAATATCAAAAATCCGATTATGTTCCAACTTATCATCCATACTTTTTGTTACAGAAGGCTTTTTTGTATATCGGATTTCAAATGTACCACTATACGGGAATACCAGCACATCATCAATAATTTCACAATATACTCTTCGGCCGTCCCTGCTTTTGACTTTCAGTACAGATGCCCAGATACGGGGAAGCTGAAATCTACGGTCACTTTTAACCTCAACCGTCTCAGATATCGGTGCCGTAATCTTTTCCGGATATTTTAAAAGAAGATAATCAATAAGCTCGTTGTAATATATCAGAGCTTCTTGTCCAAGATTCATACCGGTATAAAGCATGGTAATATCCATCAAATCCTTTAATATCACAAAATGCACCTCCTAATCTATCCAATCATGAGAGCTGTTGTCGCAAAATTTTAAAATTTCGCGAGCCTCCCATGTCAGTTTCTCTTTTATATCTGCCTCTTTTTTTAATCTGATTTTTTCATTTGCTTCTTCCATCTCCCGAAGCTCCCTTTGGAGATCGCGATTACGGATGGCCGTCCGATGCACCAACTCCACCGCTCTGGCATCCAGCTCACTGTAGGGAATCACAAGACAAAAACTGTTACCCGTTTTCTCATACTGCCCTATATGATGAAGCTCAAATCGATCATCCATCACATTTCGCACAACACGATATCGGCTGTCAATTTCACGAATTCGTTCAGGAATCCGAAATACATTTGTTTCCATTTCATTTAAAAAAGCTTTTCCTAAAAACATAGATAACCTCTTTTCCAAAAAAGGCGTCCCTCACCTATCTGTGACAGACGCCTTTTTTCTTGTCAATAGCCCGCTTATTCTGCTGCGGTAATACCAGTCAGTCTGCCCTGACCACCGGGAACACTGCAGTATAATTCAGAGAAATCCGCAAATGTACCAACATATGCAGCTTTACCGGGAACATCAGCAAGGATGCCTCCTTTGCCTTCTACAAACCCGGGTTTACCAAGCTGTAACATCTGGAATACGGATGTATCTAATAAATCCATAGTACCTGCAGCAGCAAAACGGGATTTCACCATAGGAATTAAACCGTTAAAGGAAAGCGACTTGTAACCGCCGGCAATGTCGATAGTGGATACATTAACAGAATTTTTCTGTTTATAGTCCACGTATTTGGAAATGACATCATAAGAACAGTTGATAAAGTCAATCGTAGTTCCGCTTCTTCTCTCACAATCTCCGATTGCATCCAGAATCAGCATATCATTGATAGCCCCCACATTGGATTTCTGATAAGCCACCAATCTGGGATAATCTTTTTTATCAATACCGTAGATTTTGCCGGTAGAAGAAAAGATATCAGATAAACCGGTATATTCCTGACCATAAGAATTCACATTGGTAATCACATCACCTTTTGCTACAGTGATGGCAGTATCCAAAGTCAGTTTCTTCTGAGCATGGTCAATGGATTTGATTCTTGCATCCACATTTTTGGCAGTTCCGGTATAAACAGAAATCACCATACCGTCTTCCAGCAATCGGGTATCATCCACAACAATGGAATTTGCTGCTGATGTCACTGCAGTAGCAACCGTGGCCAGAACACCGATTTCCGAACCTTCCATTGCTCTTGCCTTGTGATATCTTACAGAACGAACCAGATCATCCATTTCGTTATTCAGGATATTAACAATTTTTTCAGGAGTGTTGTTAGCCAATAATGTTTTTTCTGTAATGGACAAAACCCCAAAAATATTTTTTGTCAGAACCCTGAAATTATCCAGAGCTGCAGTTGCACTTCCGGGAAGATCCGTTTCGTTAGAAAATGCAACACCGCCGTTTAAGGATAACTTAATCGGCTGAATAAATTCCTTGCCACCTGCGGCTTTTTGATGTGCCTTGATTTTTTCATAGAATTCCGATACTTTGCTGCCAACCTGGTCGGCAACGGAATCCGCATACTTGTACTTTAACAACTGTTCAATAGATTTTGTTGTAATCATCGAATAATCCTCACTTTCTTTTCTTTACTGTTTACTCAGTTCCTTTAAAAATGAAACCGCATCCTCCGTAATATCATTAAAACTCTGATATTTTTTCGGAGGGGTTTTGGGCAGATTGCCTGCATCATTGGAAATTAAAGTAACCTTGCTTTTGCTCTCCTGAACCTTTTTAAGATAATCGGAAATAATCTTCTGCTTCACCTTATCCGAAAGCCGATCTGCAACAGAAACATCAGACAAGATCGCTTTCATACCGGGAGAGTCTATATGTTTTTCCAGATATGAAGTATCAGAAAATAAATTTTCAAGTGTTCCCAGTTTCATTCCGCGCACTGCATTCAATGCAATTTTCGGGTCTTTCACCTGTTCAGACATTTCAATAAATGCTTCACGAAGTTCTGAAAAGTCACTATTCTCACTAAAAAATTCTTCCAGGTATCTCTCACGTTGAGTCTCTGTCCTGATTGATTCTTTCGCCTTCTCCAACGCCTCGGCACCGGCAATTTCAATCATCCCCTGCAAAAATTTATGGGGGTCAGCAGAAAAACTTTCCATCAGTTTCTCTTTCGGGATATCTGCGAATAAACCACCGTTATCGGATACAGGAGCTGCATCCGGCGGATGAGATAACATTCGTCTGATTTCACCAAGTTCATTGGATTGTCTGCCAACAAGGTTCTGCAATTCCAGGTATGCACGTTCCAATTCTGCCTGATTCTTGAATTTTCCTAAAATAAGAGGTGTCTGCTGTTGTAAGGCAGGCTCTTCTTCAGGAGGATTCACAGAATCATTTTCCGGTATCACCGGAGATACAGGAGCATCTGCTCCCTCTGATGCTTGCGGTAAATTATCCGGAACAGTATCCGGGGTTACCGTTTCATCGTTATTTATATTGAGAGGGGCCGTAGGCTTATCCTCTGCATGACTGTCGGGAATGGGGTTGCCGTCCCCATCCAATCCTAACGATTGAAAAAGTTCGAGTTCTTCCTCAGTCCACTTTTCTTCTGCAAATAATTGGAAATTAATTTTATACGGGTGTTTCATTTGCTTTTTCCTCACTTTCTTTTATCAAACGGCTCTTATGTGCTTCACAATGTTTATCAAATTCCTTGGCAAGGGTGGATGGTTCATCCCCTCCACAAAGAACCTCACGATACCAGTCGGATTTTCTTAAAATATTATGTTGTTTCAGATGAAGCTCGTGATCATCTTCCTCCCGAAGAACAGGAAGCTTATTATCTTCTTGAAACAGATAATTTTCCTTTTCAGCATTTTTGATATCCAAAAATTCTTCCTGACAAGCTTTGTTGATGTCTCCGTTACGCATCAATGACAAATACGAAATCTGTGCATATCTGTCACGGAAAAATCCTTGACTAAACAGCTGAGCTGCAAGGTCTCTGGTCAGTGCAGTATTAGAAAACATATTACTGTCATCAGCAACTAAAATATCAAAACAAGTCAGATTATCCCGATTCCACCGTCTGCAGATGGAATAACTCATTCCGGTATACCGGACCACTCTGTCCGATGTAGCAAACTGCCGGTATAAATACAACCATTGTTTTCCGCATTGCTTGATGGCAGAAATAATATTTTTTCCGGAAAGTGCAATTCGGGTATCATCCTGCTGTTGCAACAGCTGAATTCCAACCCCGCTGGTCACAGCTCCGGGGGTACTGGAATTTCTTGCAATTTCCGATACTCCGGAAATAACAATAAAATCCTGCTTCAGCTCCTGAAGCTTATTCATAAATGTGGCAGGTAATGTGGGAGTATCCATAAATTTCGGAGGATTTGCCCCTCTCTCATAATAAATCGGGACACCGGGTGTAAATCCGGTTTCTTCCACTTCCGTCTCATCTGACAGACTACCATCCTCAATCAGCGGAATTCCGATCGTGGTTCGTTTCAGATATTCATTGATACGATTATGAACCGCATTGTACTCTCTCTGAATAGGAATCAATCGTTCAATTACGGATAATCCGAAAAAAGAATTTACTCTGGAAATACAATCAATCTTTACAAACGGAAATTTTCTTTGACCGTTTGCATCGTTTTGGTACGGAAGTTCCTTTTGGTAAGCAATCAGCCTGTCTTCGCATACGATAATCAATCTTCCCTCAGGATAAAAACGGTTCGGTCGTTCATAATACTCTAAAACCACTGCAGAATCTTGCATATCTTCGCGGTTTAAGGTTACAACTTCACCGCTTAAATAGTCATATCCGCCTGTGGTATTGGACACATGACTCACTGTATACACCGAATTATCGCTGCCGGAAATTTCAATTCCATACTTGTAAAAAACATCATCACGACTGAGTACCTTAGCATGAATCACACTAAACTGTTCTTCCAAAGTCTGCTTGGATAAGCTCTCCGGGAAAAATTCATATGGAGAAATAACATCAGAAACAATTTCTCCGCTGTATATTGGAGCTCCATCTGGCGTCTTTCCCAAATATTCCCCTTTGTTATCATTCCAGGCGTTTTTAAACAGTACACTTCCGCAGGTTTCAGACCAGTTGGTAGCATAGTTCAGTTTATCATCAAATTCTAATCCGTTATATGTATTTTTTATAATTTCAGTGGAAATCTCCGCATTACGGATATCATCATTCTCTGAGGTAGATGAAATTACCGACATAAATTTATTCAGTTGCCGGAGCTTCGCACAACGGGTCTCGTGGATAGGTGCAATCTCATTGTAAACGGAACGCTCCTGCATATCGTATAACATATCTGCTTCCACGGTATCTGACATTCTGTAATCAGCCATTACATACTGTCGCCCTTCCAAAAAATCAAAATTCAGTTGCCACTGTGCTTCCAAAAAAGCTTTTTCCCGTTTCCTGCGTTCGTATTCGTCTTTTACATACGATACAGTCTCTCGATAAAACGAAGGGTCTGAATAAGGGTCTCGCAATGCTTCTTCCTGCATTTTTTGTTCTCTTTCTGTCAATTCCATTCTTTATTCCCTCCTTTCCATTCTTTCAAATTTCCCACGGCGTTCCTTAATTTTCCTACATATTGAATGTTCCTTCTTCTTGCGGTTTGTTTTTCGTATCAGATGCTCTAAATCAATGCCATCCAGACAACATTCGATGTCAAACTTCTTCGCAAGTCCGTCCAAAAACGAGACAACCTTCAGAAAGAACATAACAGTAAATATCAATAAAACAATCCAAAACATAAGTTGTGCAATCGCTATCAAATACTGCAAACCATAGTCCTCCTTACCTGTATCCGTATTTTTTTTCTAACTTCCGTTTATATCTCTGGATTTTTGTCATCTTTTCCTTTTTCGCTCTCGGAGCCGTGAATAAACTCACACAAAAATATCTGAGTGTATCAAGAATATGTGTTATAAAATGATCACTGGGAGTATCATCTTTAATATCATTGGGATTTTTGGGGTCTGCCTGAGCTTTCTCCATGTGAAGAATCAGAACCTTGCAACAATCAAAAATCAGCAGCCTCGGTTTTCCGCCTACCACACGAAGCAATTCCCGTACACAGCTCCATCCGTACTCTCTTCGGTTAGAGGTTTCTGAAAATTTAATTCCGTTTTTAAAAAAAGTATCAATCCAGGTTTCACCATTCTGATGACTTCGTTTTCTGAAATCCGGCGGGCAATATCTTCGATACCGAGTTCCGGGCGGGTCAAACCTTTCCATATCTAAAATCATTTCCGAAAATTCACTGATAAGAAGATTCGGAACGTGCAGCTCACGGTAGCAAATCACTTCTTTTCCCGGAAGCACTGCAAACCATAAGGCAGCTGCCATATCCATTCCATAGTCACAAGCAAAGTAGTATTTCCAATCCGGTGAAAGCTCTATGGGGGCAATCACATGAGTTTCTTTTCGGTAATCCCCAAACAGCGCCGAAGTACTGCTCATAAATTTACCATACTGTCTGGATTCTCGTTCCTTTTCGGGCAAGCTCTGAATCATAAGCTCAATTTCTGCCTTTGATAGATACGGATTATCTTCCCACTGAAAAAAACGGTATTCAATTTCAGGGTTTCCAATTTCATTTAGCACAATGGTATCATACACCCAGGTCAATCCTAACAGCGGAGTCATTGTCCCCCAGATGTCACCTTCCGTATCTAAAATACGCATCAGACATTCATCATAAATTTCTTTGGGAGGTTCTTCATCAAACCATATCCAGTCTAAGCTGGTCCCCTGAAACTTTGCACGCCCCTGGTCGCAGGACTTGAAACCGATTCGGGAAACGGATCCAAACACATTCCTGATTTCTATGTAGTCTAAAATTGCATTCACCAAATCGTCACTTCTGCCTTTACGCACGCCTATACCAACAATCCAGTCAGGATTTAGCCACCTTAGAATCTCTTTTTGTGCAACGTCACGCTGCACCTCATTGGTTAAGGATACCACCCAACCGGATGTGGCCCCCTTGATTTTCTTGTAGGGATGATTCCCTCTGGCATACCAGACAGCTTCCACCGCACCGGATACCGTCTTGCCGGTACGGTTCCCACCGAAATTCCAACGATTCCGTTTGGTAGATTTATGAAATTCAATCTGCTTACGATGTAACCGGTTCGGGTCTGCATTATAGGTCTCCAAAAGATTCTTTTTCTTTTCTTCCTCACGGCGAAGAAGCTCAGAAAGAACCGATTGCAAGTCGTAATTGTTATCCATTCATACCACCTGCCAACCTCTGAGCCAACCGTTTCAAATCATCCTCAGACATATTTTTTAAATCATCGGATACAAACACATTCTGCGTGGTCTCATTCTTCTGAAGTACATCAGCAAACATATCGAAGTGCTTGGCAAGATATTCACTGGCCTTGAGCCTCTGAGAAAGCGGAATCTTACATTCATCAGGTACAGAGAATCCGGTATTGCCATCCTTGTCCATTTCCAAAAATGACAGCTGTTCCATCTTATCCATTGCCTTTTCAGGAATAGCATGTGGATTCTGAAGCTTGCCGCGCATCACATCAGTCCAGAACTTCATAAGTTCCTGCTTGGATGCCGTCAGCTCATTCATCATCTTCAGTTCAATGTTTTCGAAGAGCCGGGAAATATATTTTTGGATTCCCACATTCTCCCGTAGTTTATAACTGGAGGATTTCGCATAAGACGGTGCATATCCTGCAGACACCGCTGCCTGATAAATATTCATGCCGTTATGCACATAATTCACACAAAACAACTTTTCTCTATCAGAAAGTGCCAGAATATCCGGGTCAGCATCTTCTTCGCTCCGGGCGGAAACTTCTGCATCGGAAGAATCAGACTCCGGTATATTTCCGTTTTCGCCGGCAAAAATTTTCACATTAGGATGGTCAGAATTTTTTAAGTCATCCAGCAAATTTTCCAAATTTTCATTCAAACAAAATCCTCCTTTCTGTTCATTCGCTATATCCACACTATCACACAAAAATAAAAAAAGCAACCCCTCGGAACTTAACCGAAAAAATCGCTTTTTTTCGTTGTATTACATATTTTTTAAATTGTCATACATTTTTCAAAAATTGTCATACATTTTTTAAAAATTGTATAACAGCGTTCGTTATTTTGCACAATTTTCGTCTATTATTTTCTACATCTTATTTTTGGGATATGACGTTAAATTAAATGGAAGGGAGAGGCACTACAGCTAAAGCGGTCGGCTGACAAGCCTTCCCTTAAAGAAAAAGCCACCTCTCCCTTTCGTCCCCTCGTTCAGACTATGGAAAGCGTGGAAAACTACTGCGCAGTTTACGCACTCTTCCCACAATCTTCACTCACCCCTCGGAACCCTCTCCGGCTTTTTCTCCATCACTTTCAAAGAAAAGTCAGCATTTTTACACATCCACACGGGTAAAGCTGTCCGGTACAGTATATTCCTTCTTGCTTTGCTTCTTTTTTTGCCCTTGCTTACTTGCCTGATACGCCTCGCAATCCTTTCGATAATCTATCAGCGACCGAACTCCTGCATCAAACTTTCGCTTCATGACAGCATGGATGTAGCTCCAATTCAGGTGATTCTCATTGCGACAATCATCCAATATTGCTTTCAGGCAATCGAAGCTCATCCCGTCACTCTGATAGCTTATCAGAATATCGCAAATAGATTTTGAAATATTTGGATTGATAACTTGCAAATAATAAGAGACAATAGACCTTTCTTCCTTCACCATATCTTTTTCGCCGACCACGTCGGCGCTATTAACAATAACAACATCATTTGTTATATTATGTGTGCATTCGTTGTCATACATTTTTTGAGAATTGTCATACATTTCCCCGATGATTTTGACATTTTTCGGAATTTCAGTAGGTGAAACAAGCATAAAACGCCCATCAATCTCTGCCGATTGCCGTCTTTTTACCGCACGAAGATAATTCTTCTGCAAGTCCAAGCTGGTTAATATACCATACTTTTCAAAAAGACCCGGATGAAAAATACCACGTTTTACACTTGATTTCAATATTTCAGAAACTCTCCGCCAACCCGCACTTACACATCCCTCCAAAGACCGACGGGAGTCCATGCGAAGCCTATCCACGAACGAGCAGAGAACCTCATTATTTAATTCACAGTAATAACCCTTTTTTCCGTGATAAATATACCGGAACATCTGAACGACTACTGCAAACCCTATCTGTCCGAACTCTCTTTCAATCCCATCCAGAGCCGGATCATTGTCAACATACATCGGGAACCATTGAATATTGCTCATAATAAGTCCCCTCTTATAAATTATTAAATATAAGTTTTATAATATATCCGGAAATAAATCCGTATACCTGTAAAAATGATTGCTGTTTTCTTTGGATTGTCCCACATTGCACTTACAAGTACAAATATGTTTCTTACACTTCCCAAAGTATTGTTTTACATTGGAAAAATACTCTTTCTCTGATAACACCTTATCTCCATAGCGAAAATATTCTACAAAACCGCTGTCCTGGCACAACTCACATTTTTCTGTATTGGTTGTGAAAGTAAAGCCGTGTTCCCGAAGATTTTTGTTTTTTACCAGATTATCATAGATGGCATTTAATTCTGCAAGCTTCGGAAAATATTTATGTGTACGGATTGCTGTCTGATAAATAATCTTCTGCCATTTCTCCGGCAAATGATTAAAAAAATCATTCCGACTCTGCAGTTCGCTGTCGGTTACATTAGACGGCTTATACTCCTCAAGCATCCACTTGAGATACATATTCAAAAGTTCTGTTTGTTTTTTCGCCAATTACTACACCCCCTTGTCCAAATTATAAAACCCGGTGTACCGTCCTAAAAATCCCAGCTTGAAGCTTCCTGTCTCACCGGCACGGTGCTTGGCAATAATCACCTCGCAAATACCGGGTTCTTTGGAATCGCTGCGGTAATATTCGTCCCGATATAAAAACATTACCACATCTGCATCCTGTTCAATGGCACCGGATTCTCTTAAATCAGAAAGCACAGGTCTCGCATCTGCCCTGGACTCAGGAGCACGGGATAACTGTGATACCGCAATCACGGGAACATTCAGTTCTTTTGCGAGAATTTTTAAGGAACGGCTGATTTCTGCAATCTCAACCTGACGGTTTTCACTTTTTCGTCCATTCATCAGCTGAAGATAATCTACAACAACCAGCCCGATATCATGTTCCAGCTTCATCCTTTTCGCCTTGGAAAAAATCCCCGATACCGTTACCGATGCATTATCATCCACATAAATGGGAGCTCCGGCAAGTGCATCCATAGAGTCCACAAAACGGGAAAACTCCCGTTCAGTAATATTGGCATTCCGGATGCTGCGGCTGTCAATCCCCGATTCATAAGAAATCACACGTTTGGTAAGCTGTTCCTTGCTCATTTCCAAAGAAAAAATAAGAACCGGCTTTTTCTTATAAAATGCAACATTTGATGCAATATTCAGTGCCAGAGCAGTCTTGCCCATGGCAGGTCGTGCCGCAATCAGAATCAAATCTGAGTTCTGCATTCCGGAAAGTCTTTTATCCAGTTCATAAAATCCTGTAGCCAACCCGGTGAACGCTTTTTTCTGGTTCACCATCATGGCCATTTCATTATAAGATTCATAGATCAGCTTTTTGAATGGCTTGGCATCTGATTTTTTATGCTTCAGCATCACATCGTAAATTTCCGAGACACAGGTATCCCCGATGTCACTCTTGCAATCATAACATCCGTCTGATACTTTATCACAAACCGCAATCAGACTCCGGAGAAAAGATCTTTCTTTCACAATATTGGCATAGTGCAATACATTCTCCGTTCCGGGCACGCTATCAATCGCGGTTTTGATGTATTCCTTTCCGATTTCTTCAAAAATCCCTTCTTTTTGAAGTGCATCGTGAACCGTTACCACGTCCACAGGAACACCGTCAGAAAACAGTTTTTCACATATCTCGTAAAGCTTTCTGTTCTTCACATCATAAAAATCTTCACTGGATATCAGTTCGAGTGCTTTTGGCAGCACTCTGTTATCAATTAGAATACTGCCAATTACACTGATTTCTGCCTCAAAATGATGGGGTAAATCTCGCTCTACCATTTTAATTTACCGCAAATTTGGGCGGTTCCTGCACAGCTCCGGTTTGATCTATCACAACCTGGTTGGGAGACACGTCGTTTCCAATTTCAAAACAAACCGTCTTGTCACCTTCCCGCCCCACAAACATATTGGTCCCGATAGAATAACTGGGGGCAAGTGTTGACTTGGTATCAAATTTCGCACTGACAATATCTCTGGTAGCATTGGGAGAAAGCACCACCGTAATGGTAATTTTTCTCTTTGCTGTCGCATCGGTATTAGGATCTTCAATGTTTTTTATCACTTTGGATAATTCTTCTGAAAAGCGTTCATTGATTGCACCCTTTGCAATGCTGGATAATGTTAAATTCTGATTGTTCATAAGTAAATTCTCCTTATTCTAAAATAATGTGAAATTCATCGTCTGAAAGTTCAAAATCCAGATAATTTTTAATATTCTTAACTGCTTCCCGCTTCCAGGCACCTCCATCCGCTTCAAACAAAGCACAGTCCGAATTCTTTCCGATACGGAAAACAAATTCACTGGCAGGCTGTTCCACTTCCGAGAAAGTACGGTACGGACGAAGCTTAATTCGATTGGGCAAAGTCACATTCTCCAGTCGTGCAATTCCGGTCTTACATACCACTGTCTGGCTAACTCCGTCGTCCTTGAATTCTGCTGCAGATTCTTCCCGGATATTTCCCACGTAGGAAAGCAAGGTTGTTACATTATCATCCGGCACAAACTTAGATTGCAGCGCAATAATAAATTCACTGTATGGCATAAACCGTCCGAACCGAAACGGCTCTTCAGGATAAGAACAACAAAGAAAATGCTCTCTGCGCTTATCGTCATTCAGTTCAGAATAAACATCAACACGGCTTTCATTGGCAATATGAATCACCTGAAAATCAGAAGAATCAATTTCATGTTTGATGTAATCCACAATACTGCGTAAACCACTGGTATGTAATGGCTCTGCAATCGGTTCCAAAATGGGTTTTAAATTTGCGGCAGTATAATTTCTACCGCCAATCTCAACGGGGGAAGCTGATTCCTTCCCCATATCAAGCATCTTTTCCAAAAAACTCTTTAG
Organism: Clostridia bacterium; assembly: GCA_017936745.1. Taxonomy (GTDB): domain Bacteria; phylum Bacillota; class Clostridia; order UMGS1840; family UMGS1840; genus SIG452. Next base: position 30,489 of record JAGBEY010000005.1, on the reverse strand, counting down.
CATCAATTTCTCCTCCGAAAATTTTTATTTGATTTACTAACATAAGAAGCGCCTTTACTTCTTTCCGCATATTTCTGACTTCATTGTGCATCTCAACTATAACACGAATCAAATCCGTATTATAGCCTTCCTTTTCCACCTCACTTTCCTGCACGATATCACTGTTATTTTCTTCTCTTAAATAGCGGGATAACTCAATCCGCATATCGGAAAGCCCGTCCAGATACCCCTGAAGCCGAAGACGTGACATTCTTACATCATCCTGATGCAAGTGTCTGGCATTTTTCTCCAGCTTACTTTCTAAATCCAATAATACTTCTTGTGTCAGCATCATTATTTTCCGTCCTTTCCTCTTCAAACTCTTCCTGAATCATTGCAGATAATAAAATCAGGTAGTTGATATGGTCCCCGATTTTTTCATCCCAAAGCTCTAAAGGAACCTCAACACCGTGCTCCACACGGTCAATCAGATCATAAACCGATACCGTGTGCCTTGCCATCATACCGGCAAGCGCCGTCATGGGCGTGCAAGACTGCAGCTCTGCTGCCACCTTAAAATTATGTAATCGGTCAGACGTGGCATATTCATTCGCCTTCACTCCCAGGGTACTCTTGCACTTTGAGAGAGTTTCCTCTAAAATCTGATTGAATTTTTCACTGGTCATTTTGATTCTCCTTTATGTATTCTTTTTTTATTTCATAATAATACTTTGCCTGCGCCGGATGGAGAGATAACACACCCTCTATCCTGGAAGTAAACTCTTTGATTACTTCGGTATGGTCTGCTCTTTCTGCAAGTACAGATTCAAGATTGAATTTCATTCTGCTATATTTTTCATTCAGTCTCTCAATCTTTGCTTCAAGTTCTGCAATATTTTTATCTCGTTCATCCCTTTGCTGTGCAATTAAAATATTGACTTTTTTATATTGCTCATTATCTTCCTTTTGACGATTGAGAACCCCCAGCACATCTTCTAAAAGCATTTTTCCTGTAATAGGGATATGATTATCTGCATTTTTTACTAAATATTCAAAAGCCTCAATAATCTCGTTATCTGTCATAAGTATTTCACCAACCTTTGTTTCATTTCTCTTGGCACACCATTATCCCGACACCGTGTGCCTGTCCATATCCTTCCACCGGCAAAACCTTCGCAGATGAAATTACTCGCTTTCAAACTTGCTCCGTTTTCGCTTTCAAGTATGTAGGTTATAACCTTTATATACCCCATTTCCTTTGCGATTCTTACACAAGCACCGTACAGTTTACTGCAAGCATTCTTGTATCCGTTTGTGCATAATCGGTTAATTTCAAGTGTACTTCCATCATCATAATGTCTGCTCACAGGTCTACCACAGATAGCCACACCAACTATTTGATTGTCAACCTCTAACCCTATGCAGAATTTACATCCTCGCACAGCTTTGTGGTGTCTGTGATGTTCTGTTATATATTCGTTTGCTTGCTTTAGTGAAATCGGAATCACTGTCACTCAGTATCACCTCTTTCTTTTGGTGTGCGTGTGTTCCAAGCGGTAATTGTAGTTGACTTGTCGGAATAAAAAGATGTATATGCACCAATCCAACAATCGGGATTATTACATCTAATTTGGTATAAAGTACCTTGTGTACTTGTGCGGTTTCGGATGAGCAATTCCACGGCCACAAACTTTCACTTCAGCCGTACAATGTTTGCAATAAAGCGCTAATCCGGAATATGATACGAATCTCTTACGGCACCGTTCACAGACAAGCTCTAAATTTTCCGAAAGTTCGTGGCGAAAATATGTATTATATGTAGCCAGTAAATTAGGAGTAATCATTTTTCCCTGCTCGGCCAAACGAATGGTTTTTTCTTTATATCCCAACCGTTTCGCAAGAAACTCTCGGCTCAAGCCTCTGGATTCACGAAGTAGAATCAATCGCTCATTCAGTTTCATCGTCACACACCTCTCGAGACTGCAAGAAAAATAAATTTTCTGTTTTGCACCGTACCATATCAAAATCAAAAAAACAACACGAATTCATTACCGTATAATCAAATTTACAATTCCGGAACCGACATTCCGAAAAATTACAGTTCACAAACTGACAACGGCTGAAATCAACTCCAAGAAATGTACTTCCGGTAAAATCACAGTTTACAAATTTGCAAAACAACTCTCCGCCGTTCATTGCAAGATGAAACCGACAAGCATGCCACGATGTTTTTTGAAAGTTGCAATCATAAAAATCTGCAAAACGAACAACCATTCTCCGGAATTTTACTCCGGAAAAATCATTGCGGCTGTAACGAAGCCAGACAAAATACGGTTTAAAATGATTAATTTGTATCCACTGTGCATTCCTCTTAAAATCACGCTCAATAAGCTTGCTTTTTTCGGTTTCAAGAAAAATACGTTCCATCACCGGTGACCGTACAAAAGATAAGACTAAAAAAACTCCCTTCGCATCTTCAAAATATTCCATTACAAGGGTAGCTGCATTCTTTTCCCACACAGAAGCATTGCTTAGAGACACACGCATCAGAAAGCCACTCTTGGAAAGCTCTTTTCCGTACCGGGCATACACATCAGACATTGCCTGTCCTTCTATGTAGTATTTCCCCTGCAGGCATTCATGCTGCTGCCATTCTTCATATTTCACTACAGGAAATAACTCTTCAGGGTTTGCCAGCCCATACAACCGAAGTCTCCGCTCCATATGATACATACGATTCAACCTCCGTAGCACATTAAAAAGTATAAAAACAACAACGGTACAAAAAGACATAAAAAACCGCCCACTACAGCAAGTCCGTCCCATACAGTAAAGGTATCTTGTTCCTGTTCTTCTACATTTAAAATAATTTCATAAGTTTTCATAACTTTCACCTAATCAATCAGTTTTAATTTTTTCAGTTTGTTGTATCGAGCTTCCAATTCTTCAATGGGAAATCCCCAAACCCGATAAGCCACATCGGTATTTACCGCATTGGCATTGAAAAACGGCGTTTGTTCTTCCTTCATCTGCTGTCGAACCAGTGCTCTCATCCTTGATAACTTACCCATCGAAAAATCCGCACCAAACAATTCCGAAATATCCTTATTGTCAATTTCCGGCTTGGTGTAATAAATAATAATCGCATTCTTGATATCCTTAATTGGCGGAATTCTAACATTCATGTTTCAACACTCCTTGATTATCTTCCGGACATACTTCGGGTTTCTCTTTGTCAAACAAATCGTCAATACTGCAATCTAAACTCTTTGCCAACAAAGGCAGTTTATCTGATTGCGGAATCGATAAGCCACTTTCCCACATAGCAACCGTAGAACGTTTAACACCGATTGCATCTGCCAACTGTTCCTGAGTCATGTTTTTTGACAATCTGAACGCCTTAATCTTCATTTTTTTCACCTCTTTGTCAAGATTCTTGACATTATAATATCACGTTTTATCCATATTGTCAATAGTTTTGACAATTATTTTCCAAAAAGTACTTGAATGTCAAGCAGATTGACATTATAATAGAATCAGAGGTGATAAATTTATGGAATCTATCAAATACTTGCGTAAAGAAAAAGGAATCAGCCAACAAAAATTAGCTGATAAGCTTGGCGTTTCCAGATCAACAATTGCCATGTGGGAAACGGGGCAAAGTCAGCCTGACAATGATATGCTTAAAAAATTATCAGAAATCTTTTCCGTATCTATCGACTACTTACTGGGGCAGAGCTTGACACATTATGAAAATAAAAATGGAATCAAAGTTCCGGTCCTGGGCTACGTTGCCGCAGGAATCCCTATCGAAGCTATTGAAAATATTATAGATTACGAAGAGTTAGATCCGAAGCAATTTGACAGTACACATAAATACTTCGCCCTAAAAATCAAAGGCGACAGTATGACTCCCCGTATCCAGGATGGTGATGTTGTTATTGTAAGACAACAGCCGGACATCGAAAACGGGGACGTGGCAATCGTCTGTATTAACGGTGATGAAGCTACCTGCAAACAAGTAAAAAAACACCCGGAAGGAATTTCTTTAATTCCGTTTAACAACGCATACGAAGTAAAATTTTACACCAAATCCGAAACAGAATCTCTCCCCATCACCATCCTCGGAAAAGTAGTAGAACTCCGCGGAAAATTCTAAAAAGGAGCAATAAAAATGCCAAATTCATCATCTAATCAAAGAACTATTACCGAAATACTGGAAGAACTCACAAAAAAAGAACAAGATAAACACCAGAACAATACCAATCCAAATTATTCTCCGTATAAAAATTCAGAAATTGTAACAAAGGCAAAGAACCAAACATCTATTGAAAATAAAAAATATCAGAATGAAACATCTCAAATATCAACCTCACCCAAACAAACTTCGATCAGTCACAAAACAGATTTCATTCTTCCTATTTGTACGGTCCTCTTTCTCATCGTTATAACAACTACGTTTATCAAGCAATACAATAAATCTAATAAAGGTGAAAATAACATCAGTATTACCTATCAGTTTGACAAGAAAATAAAAAAATATCAGCATCCCACGAAATGGTTACAATTTTTTGTAAAAATTCACCCTATGATAACATTTTTTTCAACACTTGCATGTGTCATCAGCTTAATATCTTCTGTTGTAAACTCTGAATACACACAATTCTTGGCAACACTCTTTGATGTTGGCACCGTTATTCTTGCAATTCTGGTAATGGTACATATTAAATCAGCCACTCCAAAAGCATACAAGCTTACCATGGCTTTCTTTGGCTATTTGCTCACACTGTCAAGCATAATATTAGTACTATACCTTTTCCTGTTTTTCATAAATTATGAAGATTTATTATTTGCAATGAGGTATCCAAATTACAATCCGGAACTGCTCACCTGGTTTAATGAAATCATATCAACGTCTATTTCTTCATTAGGTTATATTCTCTACTGCATACTAAACATCTGCTACTTCTATAAAAGAAAATCTTTTTTTGAACTAACCCCTACACCGCAAAAAATAAAAGCAGAAAAAGAACGAAATAAAAAAAACTTCATGAAGAACATGCTGATCTATCTTTGGTTGATATACATTATCGCACAATTTTGCTTCTTTGTCCCCTTTAAAACATTCGCCCCGGGCTATGAGAAGACACGCTACACAGGAACGGTTATCAAAACACTTTGGTACGATGAACCATATACGCAAATCAACTTCCCTCTATTGCTAACACAAGCAGGTGTTGTTACCGTTGTCCTCGGAACAATCTGCTATACGTTGTCACAGAAACACAAAGAAAGCTATTCTAAAAATTATGATGAAATATCAAATGCAACTTCCCGAGAATCTAAATCTTCTTCACCTTCCGGAACTGAAACTATAGAGTTTTTGGATTTGGAAACAAAAGAACTGTTACCAAAAACCTACAAACCTATCATTGACAAAGAAATCAAAAGGAATTGATAAAAAAAGCCTGCCCATTATCTGGGCAGGCTTTCAAAAACAAAAGAAAGGAGTGTGAAATATGCCTATTTATAAAATCGATAAGAAAAAAGACGGCAAGCAAGGCTACCGTGTGATTTTCTGTTACACCGACAATACCGGGAAAGCAAAAAATGTAGAGCGTGTTGTATACGGTGCCCAGGAAGCCAAAGACAAAGAAACCGAACTGATACAGGAATACAAAAAAGCTCCAATAGCAATAGACACCCCGAAAACCTTGCAAGCTCTTTACGATGAATACATCCGGGAGAAAACACACATAGTCCGGGAAACCACTCTGGATAAAACCAAGCAAAATCTGAAACGGTATGTGCTCCCCTACTTAAAAGACATCAAGCTCTCTAAATTCAACGCCAAAATCTTAGACGAATGGAAAAACACAATATCCGAACTAACCCTACAAAAGAAAAACTCTCAGAACCGAACAACCTTAGCCGTCACCACCAAACAAAATATATATCGTGAACTTCGGGCACTTTTTAACTACGCCGTAGACAAAGAATATATTCCTCGGAATCCGCTGCATAATGTTAATAATTTCAAAGACCCCTACGAAATACCAACCCGGGAAAAAATTCAATATTACACTCCGGAAGAATTTAAGAAATATATTGCAGTTGCAAAGCAAATTGCCGAAGCATCCGACTCTCTCACGGATTGGGGATATTATGTTTTCTTCTGCATAGCATTCTATACCGGTATGCGAAAAGGAGAAATCAATGCGCTAAAATGGTCCGATGACGAAAAAAATTATATTCATGTCAGAAGAAGCATTGCACAAAAACTCAAGGGCGGTGACCGGGAAACTCCCCCGAAAAGCAAATCCTCTTACAGAACGCTCCAGAAGCCTCTACCCTTAATCAAAATACTAAAGGAACACAAAGACCGCCAAAAACAAATAAAAGGCTTTACAGAGGACTTTAGAATCTGTGGCGGCATATCTACATTGCGTGACACAAGCATTGATTACAGAAATCGAAAATTTGCAAAACTTGCAAACCTGAAAAGAATCAGGGTTCACGATTTTCGTCATACCCATGCAACTGTCCTAATCAACGAAGGCATTAACATCCAGGAAATAGCCCGTCGTCTTGGACATTCCAAAGTAGAAATCACCTGGAACACATACGCACATCTATACCCCAGAGAAGAAGAAAGAGCTGTCAAAATTTTGAATAAGATCAAATGAATTCTTGGTTTTTTCTTGGTTAACACACAAAAAACAAAAGAAACCCCGCTGAAATAGCGGGGTTTCTTTTGTTTTGGTGGAGACAACTGGAATCGAACCAGTGACCTCTTGCATGTCAAGCAAGCACTCTGACCAGCTGAGCTATGCCTCCTCTTATGATATATTCTATATTATACACATTTTCCCGCGTTTGTCAATCACATTTTTATACTGCCAGGAAAAAATATTCCGCCACGGTTTCGGGGGATTCTTTTCTGCCGTTTGCCGCCCACCAGCGAACCGTTTCCACAAAGGTTGCAGTGATATGATTGATTAAAAAATCCTCCGGCAAAGCACTGCTTTTTTGATGGGAAAACAAGGGCAGCTGACTTTTTACCAGCTCCTTTAAATTATTTTTAAAATATTCCAGAAAAAGCTCATTGTTTCTGCCCACCAATAATTTTAGCACATTGTTGTCATTTTTCTCAAGATGTTTTAATAAATGTAAAAAAACAGAACCCTGCTCCTCACAGGAAAAAATGTGCCTGTGTTCCTCCGGCGGAACGCATACCGAATCAAAAATGTGACAAAACAGCTCCTCACACAATTCCTTTAACAAAAATTCTTTTGTTTCAAAATGGGCATAAAAGGTGGCACGGCCCACATCAGCACAGGCAATGATTTCTCCTACAGTCAATTTATCAAAGCTTTTTTCTGTGAGCAGCTTGGTAAATGCCCGAAAAATAGCTTCTCTGGTTCTTCTTTGTCGTCTGTCCATTTTGATTCTCCATACATTTTTTTCAATTTGTTCCGTATCGAATGAAACCATGGAATCGTCTGTTGCATTTTTCTTTCTTTTTGATAGAATGATATTGAACAAGTTGTTCATTAACAAACTCATTGTATCATATAATATCTATAAAGTCAACAGGAGGTTTTTTTAAATGGGAAAAAATATGTTTCTTGCGTTTCTTCTGAATTTAGCCTTTTCTGCCTTTGAACTGGTGGGAAGCCTGGTAACGGGCAGTGTTGCCATCGCATCGGATGCTGTTCACGATTTGGGCGATGCGGCAGCTATCGGCATTTCCTGCTTGTTTGAAAAAAAGAGCAACCGTCAGCCTGACGAAACATTTACTTATGGATATCGGAGATATTCGGTTTTAGCAGGCTGTTTCTCAACCTTAGTGCTAATCCTTGGTTCCGTGGCAGTCATTTGGAGTGCAATCGGCAGACTTCTCGCACCGCAACCCATTCACTACAACGGAATGGTGATATTTGCTCTTGTAGGCGTTTTGATTAACGGAATTGCCGCATTTGTCACCCGTGAGGGAGATTCTGTCAATCAAAAAGCAGTGAATCTCCATATGCTGGAGGATGTTCTGGGTTGGATTGTGGTGCTGATCGGGGCAATTGTAATGAAGCTGACCGATTTTTCTCTGATTGACCCGCTGATGTCTATCGGGGTAGCGGTTTTCATTCTGTGCCATGCAGTTAAAAATCTCAGGCATTCTGTGGATTTACTGCTGGAAAAAGCACCAGACAATATGACACCGGAGCAAATCAAAGCTCTGCTGACCGAAATTCCGGGAGTAACGGATGTGCATCATATCCATCTGTGGAGCATTGACGGCATACAAAACTATGCAACCATGCACATCGTATCTGACGAACCATCACACGCTCTGAAAGAAACCATTCGGAAAACACTGGATGAACACGGCATTTTCCACGTGACACTGGAAATGGAAACCAGCGACGACTGCTGCGGGGAAACAAACTGCTTTCTACCGGAAGCACACGCCTCACACCATCACCATCATCACCACCATTAAAAAAGCAGCGGCATACGCCGCTGCCATCCTTATTCTTCTAAGTGGATTTTCGGCAGACTCCACCGATATTTTGTGGCAAGCAAACGAACCAGAACCACCAACATCATAGGCAAAACAAAAGTCCACACATCCGCAAAAAAATACTTTCTGGAATAATAATACACAATGCCTCCCAGGATTGTTGCCAGTGCATAAATATGCTTTTTGAACACGTAAGGCGTGGTGTTGGTAATCACATCCCGATAAATACCGCCGCCAACTGCTGTAATCATTCCCACAGCAACCACCAAAAATCCGTTATCTCCGTATCCGTTTATGTAGGCAACCTCTGCCCCCGTCACCGTAAATGCGGCAAGGCCGAGAGCATCAAACACATTGTTAATCTGTTCAATTCTCATGCGAAAATCTCCGAAATGCCGGCGATTTCGATATGCAATCACGAATACCACCACCGAAACTGCCATTGCAATTACACAAATGCGGCTGTTTAAAAAGATTGCCGGCGGATAAAGCCCCAACAGAATATCCCTTGTCATTCCGCCCCCTACTGCTGTAATGCAGGAGACAAAAACTACACCGAAAATATCAAGATTTGCCCCAATTGCAACCAAAGCCCCCGATACGGAAAAGGCGATGGTACCCACAAGCTCCAAAAAATTCATAAATTCTGTCATAGAAAAATCTGACCTCCGCTTCTCTATGATATTCACCGTTTCAAAAGAATTGTTCTTCCGATACGGACATTTTTGCATATTTGATTATAACACACGGACAGCTTGCCGTCAACTTTTTTTGAAAATTTGCATAAAATATTAAGAAAAAGATTGCAATGTTTAAAAAAATGTGTTACAATACACTTGTTTTATGAAAATGTTGGAAAGGATAGAACTCCAATGATATATAATAACATTTTAGAAGCCATCGGCAATACCCCGCTGATTCGCCTCTCCCGTATGGCGGAAGAGGACTCCGCCCAAATTTTAGTGAAATTTGAGGGATTGAATGTGGGTGGCTCTATCAAAACCAGAACCGCGTACAATATGATTTTAGATGCGGAAGAAAAAGGTCTCATTCACGAGAATACCATCATTGTAGAACCCACCAGCGGAAACCAGGGCATTGGTCTGGCGTTGGTTGGTGCAGTCCGTGGCTACAAAACCAAAATTATTATGCCCGATTCGGTCAGTGAAGAACGCAGAAAGCTGGTAAACCATTACGGTGCAGAGGTAATCCTCATTCACGATGCGGGAAACATCGGTGAATGTATTGACGAATGTCTGAAAACCGCTCTCCAAATGGCAAAGGATGACCCCAATGTGTTTGTTCCCCAGCAGTTTGAAAATCCCGCAAATGTGGATATCCAGCGGAAACAGACCGGCGTGGAGATTCTGGAGCAGGTAAACGGCCCCATTCACGGCTTTTGCTCCGGTATCGGCACCGGCGGCACAATCACCGGCATCGGAGAAACCTTGAAAGAGAAAAACCCCGATATCGTAATCTGGGCGGTAGAGCCTGAGGATGCTGCAATTTTATCGGGCGGTTCCATCGGCACTCATTTACAGATGGGCATTGGCGATGGGCTGATTCCTGCCATTTTAAATCAAACCATTTATAACGACATCTGCATTGTAAAGGATGAAGAAGCGATCCGCACCTCCAAGGAACTCGCTTTTAAAGAAGGAATTCTTTGCGGAATTTCTTCCGGCACCAATGTAGCGGCAGCAATCAAGCTTGCAAAAAAATTAGGCAAAGGAAAAACTGTGGTAACCGTGTTACCTGACACGGCAGAACGGTATTTCTCCACCCCCTTATTTGAGAAATAGAGCAAAAGGCAACACGCTGTGTTGTCTTTTTTTATAAATTTATTTACTTTTTCCGCTTTCTATGCTACAATATTATTATCAGTATTTATCCAAAAAGGAGTAGCTTTTATGAAAAAACAGGTGCTTCCAAAACAACAGGAATTGAATCCTTCCGAAAAAACAGCTCTTTCCTCCTTCCTGGTCATTACTCTTTCCATTCTTATGGTTTACTGTGTTGTGTGGGCATTTACGGGAATGTGGCCCTGGACCAAAAATCATTACAATTCCTACACCCTCCAGGCTTGCCGTTGGTTAGGCGGACACTTAGATTTGGGGCAGAACTATTCCCATCTGGAAATTGCCGAATATCAGGGGAAATTCTTCGTCAGCTTCCCCCCATTTCCCTCCTATGTGATGCTTCCCTTTGCCTTGTTATTCGGAGAAAGCACTCCTGACGGATGGATTGCACTGGCAATCAGCTTAACGGGTGCTTTCTATGTGTTCAAGCTATTAAAGCACTTTGAAAAATCCGATGCTTCTGCAATTTTCTGGACACTGTTTACAACCATTGGCTCTAATCTGATTTTTATTTCTGTTAACAGCTGGGTGTGGTTTTTTGCACAAAATTTATGTTTTCTTTTGTCGGTGATGGCAATTTATTATGCCCTTACGGGTAAGGGCGGACTCAGTCTGGCATTCTGGGCAATGAGCGTGGGGTGCAGACCGCTGAACGCCTTGTATGCCCCGATTTTGCTGATGATTTTGTATCAAAAAATGCAAGAGACCGAAAGCTTATCTTTTGGAAAACTACTGCAAAAATACTGGAAATGGGCGATTGCACCTTGCGTGATTGCTGTAAGCTATATGCTGTTGAATTATTTCCGTTTTGGAAATATTTTAGAATTTGGACATAACTATCTTCCCGAATTTACCGAAGCCGAAAAGGGACAGTTTCATGTCGATTACATCAAACAGAATTTTCCGCTTCTGTGGAAGCTTCCCAAACCGGGCGCAGACGGTAAACTGCAGTTCCCCAAATTCAACGGGATGGCAATTTACTTATCAACCCCCTTGTTTTTATCCTACGCAATTTACACCATCCGTTCCTTTGTGAAAAAGGAAATGAACGGCTTAGCTGTCCGCATACTCATTCCCGTCACCGTAATGGTTCATTTTCTGTGCCTCACCGCACATAAAACCATGGGCGGATTCCAATGGGGCAACCGTTATCCCCTGGATGCACTTCCCTTTGTGCTCTTAGGCATTCTTCTGGTTTGTAAAAAAGACGACCACCTGGAAAAATATCAAATTCCCCTTGCCATTTTGGGGCTTGCCTTAAATGTTGCGGGAACGATTGCAGTTTACAATAACTGGATATAGCAAAAAAAACGAAGTTCATACGAACTTCGTTTTTTTATTTTGTCATCGAATGACGGAAGCAAAACACATCCGCCCTTATTTTTAGTGCTTTTCTTTGGCAACAAAGAAGAAAATATTATAATTTCTCCCGTAAGAAACGACCCGTGTGCGATTTCTTTACCTTTGCTACTTCTTCGGGAGTGCCCGTTGCCACTACGGTTCCGCCCTCGTCACCGCCCTCAGGCCCCATATCAATGATATAATCTCCCACCTTGATAACATCCAGGTTATGCTCAATAATTACGATGGTGTTTCCGCCGTCACAAAGACGGTTCAAAACATCAATGAGCTTTCTCACATCGTCAAAGTGAAGCCCGGTTGTGGGTTCGTCTAAAATATAGATGGTTTTTCCTGTGGGGCGTTTGGAAAGCTCAGTGGCAAGCTTCACACGCTGTGCCTCACCGCCCGAGAGGGTGGTTGACGGCTGACCCAGCTTGATATAGGAAAGCCCCACATCATAAAGGAGCTGAAGCTTACGCTTGATAGAGGGAATATTTTCAAAAAATTCCAATCCCTCTTCCACACTCATATCCAGAACCTCGTGAATGTTTTTTCCTTTGTAGCGAACCTCCAGAGTTTCCCGGTTGTATCGTTTTCCCTTACACACATCGCAAGGCACAAACACATCGGGTAAAAAGTGCATCTCGATTTTAACAATGCCGTCCCCCTCGCAGGCTTCGCACCGTCCGCCTTTCACATTAAAGCTGAACCGTCCCGGTCCGTAGCCTTTCATTTTGGCATCGTTGGTGGAGGCAAACAAATCACGGATTAAGGAAAACACACCCGTATAGGTTGCCGGATTGGAACGGGGTGTTCTTCCGATGGGTGACTGGTCAATGGCAATGACTTTGTCTAAATGCTCCATTCCCTCAATGGATTTATGGAGACCACCACGGGATTTTCCGCCGTTTAAGTGATGGAATAATTCCTGATATAAAATCTGATTGATCAGAGAGGATTTTCCGGAGCCGGATACCCCCGTCACAATGGTCATACACCCTAAAGGAATCGACACATCAATATTTTTTAAGTTGTTCTGACAAGCACCTTTTATGGTAAGGACATTCCCGTTGCCCGTTCTCCGCTCTTTGGGGACAGGAATTTGTTTTCTTCCGGACAGATAATCTCCCGTGAGGGAAGTTTTGGATTTCATAATTTCTTCGGGCGTCCCCTCCGCAGTGATATATCCCCCGTGAATCCCTGCACCCGGGCCAAAATCAAATACATAATCAGCAGCACGGATGGTGTCTTCATCATGCTCCACCACCAGAACCGAATTTCCCACGTCACGGAGTCTTAACAGGGTTTCAATGAGCTTCTCGTTATCCCGCTGATGGAGACCGATGCTTGGCTCGTCTAAGATATAGAGAACCCCCATCAGATAAGACCCGATTTGAGTTGCCAGACGGATTCTCTGTGCTTCACCCCCCGACAAAGACCCCGCCGAACGGGACAGCGTAAGGTAAGAAAGTCCAACCTTATCCAGAAAGCCAAGCCGTTCGTTAATTTCTTTTAAGAGACGTTCTCCAATTTGCTTTTCTTTTTCTGTGAGAGAAAGGTTTTGAAAAAAGGAAATCAGCTCTTTTACGGGCAGATTGGTCATTTCATAAATGTTGATGCCCCCCACCGTAACGCCAAGCACTTCTTTTTTCAGCCTTGCACCGTTACAAACATGACAAGGCTTCTGGCTCATAAAGGATTCAATTTCCGCTCTTGCCCAGGAGGAGGAGGTTTCCCGATAGCGACGCTCCATGTTGGTAACTACGCCCTCAAAATCGCTGTAATAGGTTCCGGTAGAGCTTCGGCGACGGTAGTCAATTTTCAGTTTTTCTCCCCCGTTTCCATATAAAATCATATTCAGAAACGCAGGGTCTTGCTTGCCAATCGGCTTCGTCATAGAATAGCCGTAATGCTCACACACTGCGGAGAGCAAATTATAAGCAATACTGTCCGATTTATCGGCAGAATACCAACCGCTGCCGCGGATAGCACCGTCTGCAATGGATTTTTCAGGGTCTATCACAAGCTCGGGGTCTATCTTCATCAAATGGCCGATGCCGCCGCATTCGGGACAAGCACCGTAGGGATTGTTAAAAGAAAAGGCACGGGGAGACAGCTCCTCCACGGAAATATCACAGTCGGGACAAGAATAATTTAAGCTATAGGTGCTTTCTTTTCCCGAATCGTGCTCCAATATGGTAACTAAGCCATCGGTCAACTCTACTGCCGTTTCCAAAGAATCGTTCAAACGGGAACGGATTTCCTCTTTCACTGCCAGGCGGTCTACCACGATTTCCACGGTGTGCTTGATATTTTTATCCAGCTTGATTTCTTCGGATAAATCATACTGATTGCCGTCCACACGAACACGGATAAACCCGCTTTTTTTCGCTTGCTCCAGCACCTTCTGATGCTCGCCCTTTCTGCCTCGTACCACGGGTGCCAAAATGATAATTCTGGTTTTTTCGGGCAGCTTCATAATTTTATCCACAATCTGGTCGATGGTCTGCTTATGGATTTCCTTTCCGCATTTGGGACAATGGGGAATCCCGATTCTGGCATAAAGCAGTCGCAGATAATCGTAAATTTCGGTTACGGTTCCCACAGTGGAGCGAGGATTTTTAGAGGTAGTTTTCTGGTCGATGGAAATGGCAGGCGACAGCCCCTCAATCAGGTCTGCCTGAGGCTTATCCATCTGCCCCAAAAACATACGGGCATAAGAGGACAGGGATTCCACATACCGCCGTTGCCCCTCTGCATAGATGGTATCAAACGCAAGGGAGGACTTCCCTGACCCTGACACACCCGTAAACACCACCAGCTTATCTCTGGGGATTTTTAAGTCGATATTTTTTAAGTTGTGCTCTTTGGCACCTTTGACATAAATATTATCTCTCATAAGTAATTTTCCTTTTTAGTAAAGTACTTTTCCGTTAAGGGACCAGGGGGGAAATTTCGATTTTCCCCCTATCCCTCTTAACAAACCCCTTACCCCTTTCGAACGAGTGCTCAATCGCCGCACGGCTATTCTCCTAAGCTGCAAAGCAGCAGGCATCTTTTTCTTTTTAAGGAAGAGGAGCTGATTTTTATTCTGGATACGCAAAATAAAAATTCATCAAATGACAAGCAGTAAAATTTATTCCGCCGTTATCATCGCAATTGAAAAGGTGGCAGGAAGATGAAAGTTTGGGATTACGATTATTCTTGGCGGCAGTTTCTTTTTTTGGTTCGTTTTTTCTTTGCTGTCAAAGAAAAAAATGAACAGAATCAATCTTAACTTTGCAACGCTTTAATCTTATCACGCAGTTCTGCAGCTTTTTCAAAATCCAAATTCTTAGCCGCTTGATTCATTTCTTCGGTCAGGCGGAGAATTTCGGTCTCCCACCAACCGTCGTCACGCCGCTCTTTCCTGCCTTTTTTGGGAATCTCCGCCTTTTTGGTGGCTTCAATCACCGCACGGATATCTTTTTTGATGGTCACGGGAACAATCCCGTTTTCCTTATTGTAGCGGTCCTGAATTTCACGACGGCGATTGGTCTCCAAAATAGCTTTTTCCATAGAATCGGTCAGGGTATCGGCATACATAATCACCTTGCCCTCTGCATTACGGGCGGCACGGCCAATGGTCTGGATGAGGGAGGTTTCGCTTCGTAGGAATCCCTCCTTGTCTGCATCCAAAATCGCAACCAATGACACTTCAGGCAAGTCCAGCCCCTCACGGAGCAAATTGATGCCAACCAGCACGTCAAATTCTCCCAACCGCAAATCACGGATAATTTCCATTCGCTCCATGGTGTCAATATCCGAGTGAAGATAGCGGACTTTTACGCCTGCTTCGGTAAAATAATCGGTTAAATCCTCTGCCATCCGTTTGGTTAAGGTGGTAACTAAAACACGCTCGTTTTTCTCTACCCGAAGATTGATTTCTGAAAGCAAATCGTCAATCTGCCCCTCTGTGGGCCGAACCGATATTTCGGGGTCTAAAAGCCCTGTGGGACGAATCACCTGCTCTACAATCCTTGCGGAATGTTCCCTTTCATAAGCGGCAGGAGTTGCACTGACAAAAATTGCCTGATTGATTCGTTCAACAAATTCGTCAAAATTCAAGGGACGGTTATCAAAGGCTGAGGGGAGACGGAAGCCGTAGTCTACTAACGAGGTCTTTCTGGCACGGTCTCCGGCATACATCCCGTGTACCTGAGGCAGTGTAACATGGGATTCGTCTATCACCAACAAAAAGTCATCGGGAAAATAATCCAGCAAGGTATAGGGCGCACTGCCCGGCTCCCGTCCGCTGATATGGCGGGAATAGTTTTCAATGCCGGGGCAGAACCCGATTTCAGACATCATTTCCAAATCATAATTGGTGCGCTCGGTGATGCGCTGTTTTTCAATCCATTTTTCCCGCTTGTCAAAATATTCGATACGTTCCTCCAGTTCTTCCTCAATGGTCTTGATGGCGCGCTCCATCTTGTCGGTGGTGGTGGCGTAGTGAGAGGCAGGAAACACGGCAATATGTGTCCGCTCTCCCAAAATTTCACCCGTTAAGGGGTTGATTTCGGTGAGACGGTCAATTTCGTCACCAAAAAATTCTACCCGTAGCACCATTTCATTGGAGTTTGCAGGAAAAATATCCAACACATCTCCATTCACACGGAAGCATCCGCGGTGAAAGTCGATGTGGTTTCTTTCATATTGAATTTCAATGAGCTTTTTTAGGATTTCGTTACGGTCTTTTTCCATTCCCACCCGAAGGGACACGCACAAATCGGTGTAGTCCTCCGGGTCACCCAAACCGTAAATACAGGATACCGATGCTACAATGATAACATCGTTTCGTTCAAAGAGTGCGGTGGTTGCCGCGTGGCGAAGCTTATCAATTTCATCGTTTATCTGGGCATCCTTTTCGATAAAGGTATCCGTACCGGGTAAATATGCCTCAGGCTGATAATAGTCATAATAGGAAACGAAAAATTCCACAGCATTTTCAGGGAAAAACTCCTTGAATTCACTGCAAAGCTGTGCCGCTAAGGTTTTGTTGTGAGCAAGCACCAGTGTTGGCTTTTGCACTTTTTCAATCACGTTGGCAATGGTAAAGGTTTTACCGGAACCGGTTACCCCCAGCAGAGTTTGATATTTATCTTTCTTTAAAATCCCATCGGATAGCTGGCGGATGGCTTCCACCTGGTCCCCCTTTGGTTTCATATCTGATATAATGCGAAAGGGTCTGGATTGTTCCATATTGGTGCCTCCTCTCTTGTTAATTTAGGTGCAATAAGGGCAATCGGCACTGCCGACAGCCCTTACTGTGAATGAAACTGAATTTATTTTGGAAAATATCAATGGAGAGATTCCTCAAGGCAATGCCTTTCGGAATGACAATTTTGTTGCCGTTACATTGGCACTAAGGAAATGGAAGAAATGAATGTAAACCGCAGCCGGTGGCTGTTCTTCCGCCGAGCGGTACTCCGTTTCTCGTAGTCTAAAAAAAGTTGAGGGAAACGGGAAAAATGGATGCAGAACGGACAAACTGAACCCGCAGGGGTTACCCGAAGGCGCAGCCGGTGGCTGATCTTCCGCCGAGCGGTGAGGTTCATCCGCTAAGTGCTGTTTTTCAAATCAATATCCAGGAAATGGGAGAAATGGATGCAGAACGGACAAACTGAACCCGCAGGGGTTACCCGAAGGCGCAGCCGGTGGCTGATCTTCCGCCGAGCGGTGAGGTTCATCCGCTATGTGCTGTTTTCCAAATCAATATCCAGGAAATGAGAGAAAATTGATGCAGAATTGCCATATCAAACCCGCAGGGGTTACCCGAAGGCGTACCGCGTGTACGCCGAGCGGTTTGATAGGGTGATTATGCGCAATTTTATCCATTTCTACATCTTTTTTTGGAACATGAGCCCAACCAACCCCGGCCCAATATGAACCCCAATGGTAGACCCTACCTGGTCGATGTGAATTTCTTCACCGGGGAAATTGTCGTGTACCATCTGCACAAATTCATCGTAATAGGATGCTTTGGTGGAATATACAATCATATAGCGGTAGCCGCCCTCTTTGGTGGCATCCTTTACCAGCTCCATAATTCTGGACATGGCTTTTTTAATACCGCGAACCTTTTCGTGAGGTGCAACCAAACCGTCTTTTACGGTTAAGATAGGCTTAATATCCAAAATTGTGCCTAACAGTGCGCTGGCTCCGGTAATTCTGCCTCCGCGTTTTAAATATTCCAATGTGCCGTTTACCATAAAAATATTATTGGAGGCACAGCAATCGGAAATAATTTTTACGATTTCATCTGCAGAAGCGCCTTTTTCATAAGCGGCAATGCCTTCTTTCATTGCATAATAGTAGCAAATGGTGTAAAATTTGGAATCTACCAGACGAACGTCCAGCTTGATTCCGTCTTCTTCCAGATTTTTCAGCGCAATTTTCACATTGTTATAGGTGGGGCTGCCGGCAGAAGAAATGCAGGTGAAAATGTAGGTGTCATATTCATTTTTTGCCGCAAGCTCACGGAAATATTCCTCAATGGTAAACGCAGTTACCTGGGAGGTGGAAACAGTTCCTTTATTTTCTTCCATAAAGGAGAATACTTCATCGGAGGTGATATCCACTCCGTCAAAATATTCCTGCACTTCCCCCTCGTGAGGCTTCAAATACACATGAAAGGGCAACACATCAATATTTTTCTCTTTGACATACTCTTTCGGGAGATCCCCTGCAGAATCAGTGATAAACTTAATTCTTTCCATCCTATTATTTCCTTTCAGGCTTTATGCTATTGTAATTTCATAATCTTCAAAGGTAACCACATCACCGGAGCGAAGCTTCCTACCCCGACGGCTTTCACATTCGCCATTCACCGATACCAAACCGTCTACAATCACATATTTGGCTTCACCGCCGGTGGCAACTAAATTTTCTGCCTTGAGCAGATTCTGCAACGTAATAAATTCGTCTTTCAGTTGAAAGGTTAATTTTTCCATAGTTTACTTTCCTTTTTTACTTAATACTTCTTCTAAGGTTTCTGTAATGATGCGAAGCACTTCAATTCGTGCATATCGCTTGTCGTCTCCTGCAATGATGTGCCAGGGAGCGATTTTGGTGTGGGTTTTTTCAATCATTTTTTCAATGGTACAAACATAATCGTCCCACTTTTCCCGATTACGGAAATCCTCATCAGTTAATTTCCATGCCTTATGGGGATTTTCTCTGCGGTCCTCAAACCGTTTTAACTGCTCCTCCTTGGAAATGTGGAGGAAAAACTTCATCACGGTGATGCCGCTTCCCACTAAATGCTTTTCCATATCGTTGATTTCAAAAAAAGCTCTGTCGTACTCTTTCTGCGTGCAGAAGCCCTCAACTGCCTCCACCATCACTCTGCCGTACCAACTGCGGTCAAAAATGGCAATATGCCCGGTTTTGGGAAAGTTTTTCCAGAACCGCCACAGATAGTGATGCGCCAGCTCCTCTTTGGTGGGGGCAGGCGTGGAAAACACTTGATAGCCTCTGGGGTCAAGCGCTGTGGTAAGACGTTTGATTGCGCCCCCTTTTCCTCCTGCATCCCAGCCCTCAAATACAATAATCACAGGCTTTTTCTTAAGATACAAGCGGTTATGCAAATGCTCCAGCTTGTCCTGATAAAAGGTAAGCTTTTCCTGATATTCTTTTTTCTCCAGCTTGAGGCTTAAATCCACCGAATCCAAATAATTGGTGCTGATGTTGCGGTCTAAAATGGGGCGGGGCGATTTTTCTTCCGCCTGCTTCATAGAAATTTTCTTTTCCAGCTGGAAAATGAGAATTTCAAAAATCCGGAGGGTGGCATAAGCGATATCATTTCCGTTTATGATATGCCAGGGAGCGTTTTCCTTATCGGTCTGCTCAATCATTTTTTCGGAAACTTCCAAATATTTATCATATTGTTTATTATGCTTCAAATCGTCTTTAGAAACACGCCAGCTTGTTTCTTTTGTGTTCATCAAGGCTTTCAGACGTCGTTTTTGCTCGTCCTGAGAAATGTGAATGAACAGCTTTATCAACAAATTATCATCGTCTGTGAGAAGCTTTTCAAAGGCGTTGATTTCGTCTAAATCGTGGTAAAACCTGCCGGTTTTTACCTTTTTATCAATATGGTCGTTTAAAACACGTCGGTACCAGCTACGGTCAAAAATGGCGATTCTGCCTTTTTCGGGAGTTTTGGTGATAAAGCGGTGCAAGAAAGGATAACGGCTTTCTTCTTCGCTTTCGTCCTTGATGGTATAAACAGTGAAGCCACGGGGGTCGAGGGGAAGAATGAAATGATTGATCAGCTGTCCTTTCCCGGAGGCACCCCAGCCTTCTACTGCCACAATTACGGGAATTTCCAGTTTTCTTGCTTCCCGCTGGAGTTCGGCAAGACGCTCCTGATACTGTTCCAGCTTTTTCTTCAGCTCTTTGGGAGATTTGTCGCCAAGTGCCAGTTTTTCACATTGTTTGAGCATAAAATACCTGCTTTCTTTCTCGGTCGTTTACGAATGATGTATCAATGATAAAAAGCAAACAAGGGGACAGCACCCCCGGACATCCGAGGGCGTTGCCCCGCTCTTTTTTAATCTTCTAAGCTACTCACAAAATGAGCCAACCGTTCCATCCCTTTTTGGATGCTGTCCATTCCCGTTGCATAAGACCAACGGCAGAAATCGTCTGCACCAAAGCCGGAGCCGGGAACCAGTGCCACCAGTTCTTTTTCCAGAAGTAGGTTACAGAAATCGTCAGAGGTGTTGATGGTAACGCCTTCATATTTCTTGCCTTTCAGTTTGGAAATGTTCATCATAATGTAGAAAGCACCCTTAGGCATTCTGCAAGATAAGCCCTCTATGGCATTGATTTTTTCATACATATAATTTTTTCGTTCTTCAAAGTGCTTTTTCATTTCATACACACAATCCAAAGAACCGTCTAACGCTGCAATGGCTGCTGCCTGAGCGATGGAGTTGGGGTTGGAGGTGGCATGAGACTGAATGTTGGACATTACCTTTGCCAGCTCCTCGCAGGAAGCGGTGTAGCCGATACGCCAGCCGGTCATAGCATAGGTTTTGGAAACGGCATTGACTGTAACGGTGAGCTTTTTGATTTCTTCGCCTAAGGTTGCGATGCTAACGGTGTCTCCCTCATAAATCAGGTGCTCATACACTTCGTCAGAAATTACCATAATCTGTTTTTCCACACAGAAATCTGCAATTTTTTTGAGTTCTTCTTTGGAGTAAACAGAACCGGTGGGGTTGGAGGGGCTGCAAAGAATAACCGCTACGGTTTTATCGGTTACCTTTTCTGCCAGCTCTTCCACGGTGAATTTAAAATCGTGTTCCTCGGTGGTGTTTAAAATCACGGGAACACCGTCTGCCAATTTTACCATTTCGGGATAGCTTACCCAGTAGGGAGCCGGTACGATTACCTCGTCACCCGGGTCACAAATTGCCATGAAGATGTTGGTTAAGGAATGCTTTGCACCGTTGGAAATCACAATATTTTTTGCTTCGTAATCCAGGTTGTTTTCCCGTTTTAATTTCCGAGCCACCGCCTGCTTTAACTGCAGTGTGCCGGAGGCAGGAGTGTATTTGGTCATTCCTTTGGAAAGGGCGTCAATTGCCGCCTGCTTGATATGGTCAGGAGTGTCGAAATCCGGTTCCCCGGTTCCGAAGCCAACCGCGTCAATCCCCTCTGCTTTCATTGCCTTGAATTTGGAATCAATCGCAAGGGTGGGAGAAGCGGAAACCGCCCCGCCTTTTTTACTGATTTTGAGTGCCATAATACTTTATCTCCAATCTATTCATACATCCCGTGGGAAACCCAAAAAATGAAAGTTTTTCACGGATAAATTTCAAACCGGTATCTATTTTACTACATCACAAGGAAAAATGCAAGTGCTTTTACAATATTTTTGCAAGTTTTTTGAAACTTTCTGTCATTTTTTACGGTGTTGCCGGAGAGATTTCCCCTTTTACCCCTCTGCGGAACACATCTAAGGTTTCGGGAGTTTCGTCTAAATAATAGGGTCTTGCAATGATGCCCTCTTTCCCCTCTCTGAAATCAGGGTCTCCCCAGTTAAACCACACTGCCGCCTTGATATTTTTGTAGGTTGGCATATAGGTAAACATTTCTTCCATCCATTTCACCTTATCTCCGCCGTAGGAGGAAGATGCAAATTCGGTCACAATCCAGGGAGTGTCGGGGAAGGTCTGCTGATACAGGTCGTTCAGCCCGTCAAAGGAGGGTTTAAAATCGTTCCATTCTTCGTGATACAACTCAAAGAAGTAGTTCCCGGTGTTGTATTTGGTTACCCCAAGAAGCTGAATTTTATCGTAGCCGGGGTAATAGTTCATATAATGGTTAAAGCTTGCAGGGGGATAATTGCCATACTGGGGATTGAAAATCCAGATGACGTTATCTACCCCTTCCTCACAGAAGATGCCGTAAATGCGGTCAAACACCATTTTATAAATGTCGGGGTCCTGCAAGGTGACGACACCGCTGTAGGTACACCAGTCGGTATTCATTTCGTTGTTCACACGGAACAAAATGGGATGGGAAAATTCCTTGAAAGCTTTTGCATATTTCCGAATCTGGTCGTCCCACAGACCGTCTATTACTTCAAAATTCGGATTTTTTGCAGAATCCAGTGCAGAATGGTCAATGGTGCAGACCTGAAGGGTCATTTCGGTGATTTTGCCGTCATTGTAAGCTTCCCAAAGTCCTTTCATCGGCGGCTCTTCCATCAGGTAAGTGTAGCCCATACAAAGCTGAAAGCGGTAATCCAGTTTTTGCTGTAATTCCTCCATAGTGGGAGCCATACCCTCCACGGTAATCAGCTTGTAGTTATACACGCCCCATAAAATGTCGGTACGGTTGCATAACTCGTTGTAAAACTTGGCGGTTTCTTCATTCCAGTTGGGAAGTGTGGGCTTGGTTTCTATCATCGTCATATGTCTGCCCGATGCCTCAAAGGGAACAAAGGATGCTAAAATTTTATCAACAGTTTCTCTGTTATATTCTTGGGCTTTTATCATTATTCTATGATAAATCTGCCCATATTGTTCGTCAAAAATGTAGGCAAAGGTGTAGGAATTAAGAGTGATCTCACTGCCCTCGGCAGGCTGACGGGTCATGCTTAAAATCCGCACAGGATAGCTTCCCACATAACGAAGAGTATCCTCGTGAAGGGTAACGTTATTGGACTTCTGATACGCAGGGTTTGCCACATATTTATTGATGTAATCATCCACATACATCAGGGTTTCCACATAGGGAGAGGCTTCCCTGGTCAAAAGCACCTCATACCTCTCGCCATAGCCTTTTACCCCGCCCTCGCCGCGGGAAAAATCAAACCGGACATCACCGGGCAAATCCAGATAAAAACCGCCGGGAAAGTCTATGATACGGGTAGACTCCGCATTTTTATACACTTTTTTGACATCATAGCGATAATCCGCCTTGGTGGGGTCGGCAAGCAACACATTTCCCTGATACGCCTCCAAAGATGTGATGGGGGAAAAGTCGTCTGTATATTCGTGAAGTTCAGGATGGAGGTCGATGCTGTCTCCATTGTAGAAAGAAAGAGGAAGCTGCAGCTCGCCTTCTGTCAGGCAAGAGCAACCCACAATAGCACCGATACACACTGCCAACGCCAAAACTGCCGTAAGAATATTGCGCTTCATAAGAAAGCCTCCAAAAAAGGATTCATTTTAACTCCTTTTATTATACCAAATAAAACACTGTTTGTAAATATTTTTTACTATTTTTGTTGATTGTTTTCAGATTTTGTGGTAAACTACGAAAAAAGGAAGTGAACAAAAAAGTGAAAGCCCTTGCATTTGGTGAAATTTTATTTGACTGCTACCCTGCTGCACAAAAAATCGGCGGTGCGCCCTTTAACTTTTGCGCCCATCTGGCACAGCTTGGAGGAGACGCCTTTCTTTACAGTGCCGTGGGCAGGGATGAACTGGGCGAAAACGCCCTCTCGGAAGCGGGAAAACGGGGTATTCATACCCACTATCTGGAAACGCACTCCCATCTGCCAACGGGAGTATGCAAGGTAACCTATCAGGGCAATGAGCCAGCCTACGATTTAGCGGGCTATTGTGCCTATGACGAAATCCCCATGTTGTATGATGTCTGCTCCGAGGCATTTGATTTGTTCTACTTCGGCACACTGGCAAGCCGCAGTGAGAGCTCCCGAAAAACACTGGAAACACTGCTTTCGGTCGGCAATTTTGAAACGGTGTTTTTCGATATGAATCTCCGTCAGCAATATTATTCGGAGGAATTGGTAACACAGGGACTTCTCGCCTCCAATATTGTGAAAATGAATCGGGAAGAATTTTCTTATGTGAAACAGCTTGCCCTGATTGACGAACCCGATTACGAAACTGCACTGAAAACAATCGGCAACACCTACGGGCTGAAAACCGTAATTCTCACTTTAGATAAAGACGGTGCCGCTGTCTGGGACAAGAAGCAGGGATTTTTCCAAACGCCGGCAAAGGAAAGTGAATTTGTTTCTGCCGTTGGTGCCGGAGACAGCTTTTGTGCCTGCTTTTTGTATCATCTGTTTCAAGGTGCATCCATCCCCCAGGCATTGGAGAAAGCCGGCATTTTATCCGCATTTGTAATATCCCGTGAGGAAGCGATTCCCACCTACCCCCATTGGCTGAAAGAACAATTGCAATAACATTTTGGCTGTCGGGGACGCCAGCCCCTACAAAAAAAAGACGAAATTCAGGTGAATTTCGTCTTTTTTATTGCCAAAATCAGGCGAAGAGAAATGGATGCAGAATGAAGAAATCGAACACCCAATGGGTGATCAAGCTCTATTATTCAACCCGATTTTCTCAGCCTGAGGTGCAGGAAAATTATCGAGAATGAATCAACCGAACCCGCAGGGGTTACCCGAAGCTGTACATGGGTACAGCGAGCGGTAAGGTTGGTTCATCGCAAAAGGCATTTAAAGGTAAAAATTTGTGAATCACACATATTCATCTTAAACAAGGGAATTAGCACCTCTTCCACCGCAAGCGGTCCCCCCTCTCCTCAAGGGGAAGGCGATACAGGTCCTATGCCTTTTGCAATCTCGGTGATTTTACAAGCCTCTAAAACGATACAGTTCCGGAGAATGATTTTACCGCCGGTCCAGTCATTAACACCGTTTCGTCAGTATAACGAATTTTCAAATCGCCGCCGGGCAGCTTTACGGTGATGTCGGTATCTTTTTCACAGTAGCCGTTTAACACTGCTGCAACGGCAGCTGCACAAGCACCGGTTCCGCAAGCAAGTGTTTCTCCGATACCCCGTTCCCAAACCCTCATTTTCAGGGTGTTTTTATCAATCACGTTTACAAATTCCAGATTGACTCTATCGGGAAACATGGGGTGATATTCAAATTCAGGACCAACTGCTTCCATATCCACAGTGTCCAAATTATCGGTGAAAATCACTGCATGGGGATTTCCAACAGCAACACAGGTCACACGATATTCCCGGTCTAACACGGTGATGGGTTCGTCTTTTACGATTTCCTTATCAGAAACCACGGGAACAAGTGCCGGCTTGGTTTCTGCCTTGCCCATATCCACCATTGCGGCAACCACTTCACCCTCCATGGTGTAAACTTTTAGCTTTTTCACACCGCTTAAGGTTTCGATTTCCATATCTTCGCGGGGAACAATGCCTTTATCGTAAAGATATTTTCCCACACAACGAATGGCGTTACCGCCCATTTTTCCCTCCGTGCCGTCTGCATTGAAAATTCTCATTTTCGCATCAGCAGTTTTGGAGGACTCAATCACAACCGCACCGTCTGCACCGATACCGAAATGACGGTCGGAAAGGCGGATGGCAAGTGCTTCCGGGTTGTCAATTTGTTTATCTAAGCAGTCGAAATAGATATAGTCATTTCCCAAGCTTTGCATCTTGGTAAATTCTACGGCAATTTTTTCTTCCCGCATATTGTTGATATCTACAATTTCGATACTCTGCTCGGAGTATTTGCCCTTCATAGAATTGATAACAGCGTTTGCAGTATCAATGGAGGTGAAGCAGGGAACGCTCCGTTCCACGGTCTTTCTGCGGATTTTTACACTGTCACGCTCAGGGAGTCTGCCCTTGGCAGAGGTGGAAACCACAAAGTTTACCTTACCGCTCTCGATTAAGGTTAAGGTGTTGTTTTTGGGGTTTTCATGAATTTTATCCACAGCGATAACGGGAAGCCCTGCATCCGTTAAAATTTTTGCTGTGCCGTGTGTTGCATAAACGGTAAAGCCAAGGTCATAAAAGCCTTTTGCCACGCCGTAAATTTCTGCTTTATCACTGTTACGTACGGAGATAAACACACCGCCTTTTTTCTGGAGCTTATAGCCCGCCCCGATTAAGCCTTTATACAGTGCTTCTTCTAAATTTGCACCGATACCGAGAACCTCCCCGGTGGATTTCATTTCCGGACCTAAGTGGTTATCCACACCCAAAAGCTTCGCAAAGGAGAACACAGGTACTTTCACTGCCACATAGGGAGAATTTTTGTAAAGCCCGGTTCCATAGCCCATATCCTTCAGCTTTTCGCCCAGCATTGCTTTGGTTGCCAAATCAATCATAGGAACCTTGGTTACCTTGCTGATATAGGGCACTGTTCTGGAAGAACGGGGATTTACTTCAATCACATACAGCTCGTTATCATATACCAAATATTGAATATTTACCAAGCCCTTGGTGTTTAAAGCAACGGCAAGCTTTTTGGTGGAGTCAATAATTTTCTGAATCATGGGAACATCTAAGTTGAACGCCGGATATACGGCAATGGAGTCACCGGAGTGAACTCCTGCACGCTCAATATGCTCCATAATGCCGGGGATTAAAATGTCCTCCCCGTCGGAGATAGCATCTACTTCAATTTCAGTACCCATTAAATACTTATCAATCAGAATGGGATTTTCATCCAAGCCGTGGAGAATAATTTTCATATACTCCTTGGTATCGGAATCGTTCCAAGCGATAATCATATTCTGACCGCCCAATACATAAGAGGGGCGAATGAGAACAGGATAGCCGATGCGGTTTGCAGTTTCCAGTGCTTCTTCTTCGGTTAACACGGTGAAGCCCTGAGGACGTTTGATATTCAGGCGTTCCAGCAAATCGTCAAAACGCTCTCTGTCCTCTGCCATATCAATGCTGTCTGCACTGGTTCCTAAAATTCTCACACCGTTTTCCTGGAGGAAATTGGTCAGCTTAATGGCAGTACCGCCACCGAATGCAACCACAACGCCGTAAGGCTGTTCGGTATGAATCACATTCATAACATCTTCGGGGTTTAAGGGTTCAAAATACAGACGGTTTGCCGTGTCAAAATCGGTGGAAACCGTTTCGGGGTTATTGTTTACGATAACCACCTCGTAGCCTGCCTCCTGAAGTGCCCATACACAGTGTACGGAAGCATAGTCAAACTCAATCCCCTGACCAATACGGATGGGGCCGGAGCCAAATACAATTATGGTTTTCTTGTCGGAAGCACGATTGTCGATAAACTCTCTGGCTTCGTTTGCTTCCTCGTAGGAGGAATAGAAGTACGGGGTTTCTGCCTGGAATTCCCCGGCACAGGTGTCTACCATTTTGTAGGAAGCATAAATTTTTTCGGGAATTTCCTGACCGGAAAGCTTGGTGATAACCTTATCCAAAAAGCCCATCTTTTTCGCTTCTAAGTGAAGCTCTTTGGTTAAGGTTTCCTGACGTAAGCGACATTCCATTTTATATAAGTTTTCCAGCTTGGATAAGAACCAGCGGTCCACCTTGGTAATGTCGTAAATCGTATCAATAGAAACGCCTCTGGCAATGGCTTCGTAAATCACAAAAATACGTTCGTCATTACACTGATAGAGTTTTTCTTTAATTTCGTCATCGGTAAAGCATACCAAATCCTTATGGCGCATAGAATCCTTGGAGATTTCTGCACCGCGGACTGCTTTCATAATGGCTTCTTCAAAGGTAGCGCCAATCGCCATAACTTCCCCGGTGGCTTTCATCTGGGTTCCCAAATCACGCTTTGCATACACAAATTTATCAAAGGGGAATTTGGGGAATTTTACTACCACATAGTCAATGGCAGGTTCAAAACAAGCATAGGTGTTGCCGGTAACGGCATTGATAATTTCATCCAGCTGATAGCCAATGGCAATTTTTGCCGCAACCTTGGCAATGGGGTAGCCGGTTGCTTTGGAAGCCAGCGCAGAGGAACGGGAAACTCTCGGGTTTACTTCAATTACTGCATATTCAAAGCTATCAGGATTCAGGGCAAACTGACAGTTACAGCCCCCCTCGATTTTCAGCTCGTTTAAGATATCCAGCGCTGCACTTCTGAGCATAGAATATTCGTAATCAGACAGAGTGACTGCCGGCGCGATAACAATAGAGTCCCCGGTATGAACGCCAACGGGGTCTAAGTTTTCCATACTGCAGACAGTGATGGAGTTGCCCTTACTGTCACGGATTACCTCAAATTCAATTTCTTTCCAGCCGGACACACATTTTTCTACCAATACCTGAGTAATGGGAGAGAGACGGAGACCGTTGGTGGTAATCTCAATCATTTCTTCTTCGTTATTTACAATACCGCCGCCGGTACCACCCAAGGTAAAGGCAGGACGAATAATAAGAGGATAGCCGATGGTATGTGCAAACGCCAGTGCATCCTCCAAAGTATTTACCACCTTGGAAGGAATGACGGGCTGATTGATTTTTTCCATCATATCCTTAAACATCTGACGGTCTTCTGCTTTGTCGATGGTTTCCGGATTTGCTCCCAACAGCTTTACGCCGTGTTTATCTAAAAAGCCTTCTTTTGCCAGCTGCATAGAAAGAGTCAAGCCGGTCTGTCCGCCTAAGGTGGAAAGGAGGCTGTCTGGTTTTTCTTTTTCGATAATTCGTTTAATAACAGGCAGAGTAAGCGGCTCGATATAAATTTTATCTGCCATTTTGCTGTCTGTCATAATGGTTGCAGGATTGGAGTTTACCAAAACAACTTCCAGACCGTCTTCCTTTAATGCACGGCAAGCCTGCGTGCCTGCATAGTCAAATTCTGCTGCCTGACCGATTACAATCGGGCCGGAGCCAATTACCAAAACTTTCTTTATTTCTTTATTTAACGGCATCTTTTCTTCCCTCCATCATCTGCGTAAATCTATCCACCAAAAAGCCGGGGTTCATCGGCTCAGAAAAGCTTTCGATATTAAACTGCACCGAAAAGGCAGGAATGTTGGCATAATCAATCCCCTCACAGGTGCCATCGTTTACATTGCGATAGGAAATTTTACCAAAAGCCTCCACAGAATCATTCACCACCTGATAGCTATGATTCTGAGAAGAGATATACACCTTACCGGTGGTTTCGTTTCTTACGGGAACAGATGCACCCCGATGTCCGTACTTTAGCTTTTCTACTTTTGCCCCCTGAGACAAGGCAAGAAGCTGATGTCCCAGCCCGATTCCCAGCATGGGGATATCTTTGAGCTGTCTGATTTCGGTGAGCACATCGGTCAATTCCGTGGGATTTCCCGGACCGCCGGATAATACAATGCCATCAGGACTCAGCTTGAGGATTTCCTCAGCTTTGGTATTGTAGGGGACTTTGGTTACATTACAGCCTGCTTTTTGAAACGCCTTTACCATATTATTGTTGGCACCGAAGTCCCACATTACCACACGGTAAGAAGCATTTTCCCCCATTACTGTTTCCTGCTCGGATACGGAAACAGATTTTACTGCATCTATAATTTTATAATCGGAAATGTCGTTGGTAAAATCGGGAGTAAAGGAAATTTTTGCATTCATAGTGCCGGCATCCCGCACCATTTTTGTTAACTTTCTGGTGTCAATGCCGTAGAGCCCGGGAATCTCTTTTTCCTTTAAAAAAGTGTCAAGATTCCCCTCCAAACGCCAATTGGACGGTACCTGACACCAATCTTTTACAATATAACCAAATACAGACGCCTTTTTCCCTGCCATTTCTTCAGAAATTGTGCCGTGACAGCCCATCTGGGGAAAGGTGGAAATCACAATCTGACCGAAATTTGCAGGATCGGTCAAGGTATCCATATAACCTAACATATTGGTGGAAAACACAAGCTCGCCCACCGCTTCTTTGTATGCGCCGAAGCTTTTTCCTTTGAACACAGTCTTGTTTTCCAGAATCAAGTACATATCTTTCATCATAAGGCACGTCCTTTCGTTTGTATGTATCATAGCCGTTTCTGAGGGGTTTCAGCCTTGAAAACGGCGTATTTTCTTAAAAATGGATAAAATTTTTTCCGGAATATAATAATTCCGGCAAAAAATCAAGGTGAAGAAACCATAAAAAATTTCTTCTATTTATTGTACCACTAAAGGGAATAATTGTCAATGTTTTTTTCGGCGATTTTCGTGATATTTCTGCATTTTTTAAGAGAAGCAAAACTCGAAAACAATCCCATAAAAACCGTAAGGATTTCAGAATAAAATCCTTACGGTTTTATCAGATATTTGTTTGATATGTTTCTTTTCTTTGTTGCCAAGGAAAAGAAACAAAAAGAAAGCACCGCCAAGTATTTTGCTCTCGTCTCTCAACAGTGTCTTGTTAAGCTGCCACTGCCAAAGGTGAAAGAAATGGGCTAAGAACAAGTGCAAATCTATTTGTCATTCTGAGCGCAGTGAAGAATCTCATGGATAGGATTTGGGGAAACTATACCTTTGAGATTCCTCGCTTTTTCAAAAAAGCTCGGAATGACAGTCATT
>JAGBEY010000004.1 GCA_017936745.1 Clostridia bacterium | reverse complement strand
GTCAACCGCAATTCGAGATTTCTCAAGGCGATGCCTTTCGGAATGACAAAATGAAAACACCCAGCGGGTGTCATTTGGAGGTGCAATCAGCACCGAAGAATCCATTAACATAAGCTTTTCATCACCCGTACTTTGGGATTCCTCAAGGCGATGCCTTTCGGAATGACAAAACGAAAACACCCAACGGGTGTCATTCAGAGGTGCCATCGGCACCGAAGAATCCGTTAACATAAGCTTTTCATCACCCGTACTTTGGGATTCCTCAAGGCGATGCCTTTCGGAATGACAAAACGAAAACACCCAACGGGTGTCATTTAGAGGTGCCGTCAGCACCGAAGAATCCGTTAACATAAGCTTTCTGCCAACCGCACTTCGGGATTCCTCAAGGCAATGCCTTTCGGAATGACAAAATAAAAACACCCAACGGGTGTCATTCAGAGGTGCCGTCAGCACCGAAGAATCTCTTTTATATGTATCGCGATACGTATAGATTCCTCGCTGACGCTCGGAATGACAAATGAGATGTTATCCCTAAATACAAACAAAAAATACGGATTGAGAAAATTCTCAATCCGTATTTTTTATTGGAACGATTTCGGTTTAGTACATACCGCCCATTCCGCCCATACCTGCGGGTGCAGCAGGAGCTTCGGGTTCTTTGATATCTGCAACCAGACTTTCGGTAGTTAATACCATAGAAGCAACAGAAGCCGCATTCTGCAGTGCATTTCTGGTTACCTTGGTGGGGTCTACAATACCGAAAGACAGCATATCTACATATTCTTCGGTTAACGCATTGTAACCGATATTTTTTTCCTGAGACAGAATTTTATCCACAATAACAGAGCCTTCTACCCCTGCATTCTTCGCAATCTGTCTAACGGGTTCTTCCAATGCTTTTAACACAATTTTTACACCGGTTTTTTCATCGCCCTCGGTTTTTTCCACCAGTGCTGCCACAGCCGGGAGTGCATTTAAGAAAGCGGTACCGCCCCCTGCAACAATGCCTTCTTCCACAGCCGCTTTGGTTGCAGCCAGAGCATCTTCAATACGCAGTTTCTTTTCTTTCATTTCGGTTTCGGTTGCTGCACCTACACGGAGCACTGCAACACCGCCGGAGAGTTTCGCCAGTCTTTCCTGGAGTTTTTCTTTATCAAACTCAGAGGTGGTTTCTTCAATCTGTGCTTTAATCTGAGAAACTCTTGCTTTGATATCCTCTGCATTGCCTGCACCGTCAACAATAATGGTGTTTTCTTTCTGAACCTTTACCTGTTTTGCTCTGCCTAACTGGAACAGAGTGGTTTCTTTTAAGTCTAATCCCAGTTCATCGGAAATCACTTCCCCACCGGTTAAGATGGCGATATCCTGAAGCATTGCTTTTCTTCTGTCGCCAAAGCCGGGAGCTTTGACTGCAACACAGGTGAAAGTTCCTCTCAGTTTATTTAATACTAAGGTAGTCAGTGCTTCGCCTTCAATATCTTCAGCAATGATTAACAGCTTCTTACCCTGCTGAACAATCTGTTCCAGCAAGGGGAGTAAATCCTGAATGGTGCTGATTTTTTTATCGGTAATTAAAATGTAGGCATCGTCAATTACTGCTTCCATTTTATCGGTATCGGTTACCATATAGGGAGAAATGTAGCCTCTGTCAAACTGCATTCCTTCTACCACTTCGCATAAGGTTTCAGCAGTTTTGGATTCTTCCACAGTAATTACACCGTCTGCAGTTACTTTTTCCATGGCATCTGCAATCAGAGTGCCGATGTATTCATCTGCTGCGGAGTTTGCCGCAACTCTTGCGATATCTTCCTTGCCCTGAATTTTTCTGGAATTGTTTTTAATTTCTTCCACTGCAACACTAACTGCCTGAGCAATCCCTTTTCTTACAATCATGGGATTTGCGCCTGCCGCAATGTTTTTCAAACCTTCACGAACCAAAGCCTGCGCCAATAAGGTTGCGGTGGTAGTACCGTCACCAGCCACGTCGTTGGTTTTGGTAGCAACTTCTTTTACCAGCTGTGCTCCCATATTTTCAAAGGGATCCTCCAGCTCAATTTCTTTTGCGATAGACACCCCGTCATTGGTGATTAAGGGTGCTCCGAATTTTTTGTCCAGTACTACATTTCTGCCTTTGGGTCCTAAGGTGATTTTCACAGTATCTGCTAACTGGTTAATCCCTCTTTCCAGTGCTTTTCTGGCTTCTTCGCCATAAATAATCTGTTTTGCCATTTTCTATCAATTCTCCTTTTTTCTTAGTCTTCTACTTTTGCTAAAATGTCTGCCTGGCTGAGAATAAAATATTCTGTGCCATCCAGCTTCACTTCGGTGCAGCCATATTTATTCACGATTACGTTATCGCCAACCTGAACTCCCATGGGTTCTGCTTTGCCGTCGGTCACTTTACCGGGACCAACTGCTATCACCTCTGCTATCTGAGATTTTTCTTTGGCAGAGCCGGCTAAAATAATGCCGCTTTTGGTGGTTTCTTCCGCTTCCGCCATTTTAATGACAACTCTGTCGCCTAAGGGTTTCAAATTCATTTGTAAATTCCTCCAATATTCATATTTTTCATAAGATTTTTATATAGTGTTAGCACTCTTTCTTGTTGAGTGCTAACTCATTATATTGCATTAAATCGGGTTTATCAATACCAAATATTTCCGTTTATTTTGAATTAGATTCATATTTTGAATATTTTCTCTTGTTTTCTTTGGTTTTTGCAAATTTATAAAAAATATCCTGAACTGTAAACTTTACCCATTTTTCCGAAAAAAAGTGACAAAAAAGCTCTTTTTTTAATAACCGTAACGCTTTTTGAAGCCTCTGAAACAACCGAGGCTCATAACGAGTGCCAGACATTCTGCCACAACAATGGTGCTCCAAACGCCGTCCAGCTCCCAGAATATCGGAAGCACTACAACGCAAATTGACTGAAGCACCAAAGTACGGGAGAAAGACAGCACCGCCGAAACAAACCCATTGTTCAGCGCCGTAAAAAAGGCTGAGGAAAAAATGTTCACCCCGGAAAACAAAAACGAAACCGCATAAATCAGAAAGCCGCGGCAGGTCAGCTGATACAAAGCCTCATCGTACCCCACATAAATCCTGGAAAGGGGGCGGGACAGAAGCTCCGAGCCTAAAAACATTCCCACCGAGCAGAAAGCCAGTATCACCATACTCTTACGAAATAAATTCTGTAGCTCCGCTTGATTTTTTGCACCGTAGTGATAGCTGATAATCGGTGAAACACCGATGGAATATCCCAAAAACACAGAAATAAACAGGAAGTTAACATACATCATAACCCCATAGGCAGAAACTCCATTCTCTCCGGCAAACCGCATCATCTGAAAATTATACAGAATGTTTACCAAGGACAAAGAAATGTTAGTGAGCAT
This sequence comes from Clostridia bacterium, assembly GCA_017936745.1. GTDB lineage: Bacteria > Bacillota > Clostridia > UMGS1840 > UMGS1840 > SIG452. The sequence goes on along the minus strand of JAGBEY010000004.1, from coordinate 8,666 downwards.
TTCCGACGCTCCGTTGGTGCAGGCTTTTACAAAGGCTTTGCCGTAAAGGCGGGTTTTCCCCAATTTCAGCACACTGTTTTTGCAAAACAGAAAATACCACAAAGGAATCACTGCACCTACCACCTGAGAAAGTCCGGTTGCCAGTGCTGCACCGCCGATTCCCCAGTGAAACACCCCGATAAACAGCCAATCGAAAAATATATTGGCAACCCCTGCCCAAATACTTGCCCAAAGTCCCAGCTTTGGCTGTTGGGCAACCACTAAAAAATTTTGAAATTCATTTTGCAGGATAAAAAAAGCAGTGGCAGGAAACAAAATTCTCCCGTAGCAAATACAATCCTCTGCCAGCTGCCCCTCTGCACCCAGCCATTTCACAATGGTTTCAATGCCCAGTACCCCAAGCACAGAAAAAATGGTGCCGATCATTGCAGAGGAATACACCAGCATAGAAAAGATTCGATTGGCATAACGGGAGTCACCCTCTCCCATAATTTTTGCAACAAGGGCACTTCCGCCTGCTCCAAACATAAAGCCCAGAGTCCCAAGCATCATAACCACGGGCCAGATAAGGTTGACTGCAGCAAAGGCGGTTTTTCCCACTAAATTAGATACAAAAATACCATCCACCACGCCATATACAGAAGTGAACAGCATCATAATAATAGAGGGCATAACAAACCGAAGCAATCTGGAATAAGTAAAATGATCGGATAGCTGTATCGTTTTCACAAGTTTAATCTCCTAAAAATAGTCTTACAGCTATACATTATATAATATATATGCCCGTTTTGCAATGGCTTACACCCTTTTTTAAAAATTTTTTTATTTTTCATAAAACTTTTGGAACTTTTTTGAACCAAGCCCGTCTTATGCTATAGTAATCGCAGAAATGCGATACATAAATTTTGAATAAAAAAAGAAAACATATGGAGGATTTTTTATGAACAAACCCCTTAAAAAAACAGTTGCAGGCATTTTACTCACCGGCGTATTGGCGACCGGCTCTGCATTTGCAGAATACAATCACGACGGCACCGTAAACGTGCAGGGTGATATTATGACCATTTCTGCTCCCATTGAAGTGGAAGCAACCGAAAACGGTGTGTTTATGCCCTTAACCAAACCGATCTACAAAATTTTTGTAAACGGCACCATGCTGGATGCAGATACTTATGCAGATGGTGACCATGTGATGCTTCCCTTAAGAGCAATCTGCGAAGCACTGGGCTACGAAGTAGGCTACGATGCGGAATCTACTATGATTTCCTTAACCAGAGGTGCACACTATATTACCATGTATCCCACCAAGGATGAATACACCTTCTCCAAAATGGCTCCCATGAGCCTGGGCATTGCTCCTCAGCTGGTAGACGACAGAACCTATGTTCCCGTAAGCTTTGTGGCAAATATTCTGCAGTCTGCAAGCTGCACCGTAGACCAGAACGGTGAAATCAAAATCACCGATCCCAAGGAAGAAGAAGCTACCTACAGAGTGGCAACTGCTACCGAAGATGTAAAAGACGGCAAGGTTCTGGTTATGGATGAAATCTTAGGTGAAGTGGAAGTAACCTTTACCGAAGAAACCGTGTTCCAGGGCATTGCACTCTCTGACATTAAAAAAGATACCAAATTTATGGTGGAATATGTTGACAATGCAACAACCATGAGCCTCCCTCCGCAGGCAGTTGCAAAAAATGTGATGAGCGTAGCGCTGTATGAAGAAATCAATCTGCCCGAAGAAGTGGCATCTGTTGCATTCTCCGGCACCATTACCGAAGTAGGCGAAGATTTTGTTCTGGTTGAAACCGAAAATGGTGACATCCGTCTGAATGTTTCTGAAGAAACCAACATTCATCACGCAATGAACAGAAGATTATACAGAATCAACGACCTGGAAGCAGGTATGAAAATTTCCGGCACTCACAGTGAAGCTGCTACCTTCAGCATTCCTCCCCAGAGTGCAGCATTTGAAATTGTAATTTCCGAATAATCAATCACTCTTTGAAAAACCTCCCTTTGGCTTGCAAAGGGAGGTTTTTTTCATAAAGCAGATTCAGTTAAAAAATGCTTTGGTGATTACCGGTTAAGAATCAACCAAAAGCACCTTGCTCCCAAAGGAGACAAGGTGCTTTTGGTTTTTATTTGGGCGAAAGAACCTAATGTGGAAAGGTTCTTTCAGATAGGAAGGGGCTAATTTACCTGACTCACAGGCTTATCCTCCTGTAATGTCAGCTTAATTTTCAAGGTATCTTCTCCACGAATTACGGTTAAGGTAACCGAATCTCCTGCTTTGTGCTTTTCCTTTTCCCGGTTCAGCTCTTCAATGGTTTCCACTGTTACGCCGTCCACTGCGGTAATGACATCGGAAATCTTAATTCCTGCCCGTTCCGCTGCAGAATAGGGAGTGAGTTCCATAACATAAATACCAACGGGAATGCCGTAGTATTCCGAATCCTGCTTGGTTACATTTCTGCCGGCAATGCCGATAACCGGTCTGCCTTTTACATAGCCGTCGTTTTTCAAATCTTCAATAATGGGCTTTGCTTCGTCAATAGGAATGGCAAACCCGATGCCCTCTACACCGGAAGCAGACATTTTCACCGAGTTAATACCAATTACTTCCCCGTAGTTATTCACCAGTGCACCACCGGAGTTTCCGGGGTTGATTGCCGCATCAGTCTGAATGAGGTTAAATTTCTGGTCGTCCACGGTAATGGAACGGTTCAGTGCACTGATATATCCGCCCGTTACACTGCCGGCAAGCTCGTTGCCCAGAGGATTTCCAATCGCAACGGCAAGTTCGCCTACCTGAAGCTCGGAAGAATTTCCAAGGGTTGCAAAGGGAAGATTGATTCCATCCACCTTAACCACTGCCAAATCAGTTCTGGCGTCACCGCCCACCAGCTTTGCAGCAAGCTCTGTGCCATCACTTAACAAAACGGTAATTTCAGATGCACCCTCAATTACGTGATTATTGGTAACAATATAACCGTCTGCACTCAGGATAATGCCGGAGCCGGAGCCGGTAGAGGTGGTGGGCATTCCGAAAATAGTCTGCCGCTGCACCTTCGTATTGATTCCAACCACGGTAGGACCTACTTTTCTTGCAATTTCCACCACGGTGAGAAGCTTTTTATTGGCAACCTGGGTTGCGCCGCCCTGCTCTGCCGTCATCGACGGATTAGGAGGCACGTTTAAAGAATAAGTGGACCCGGAAATTTTAGCAACCTCCCGTTCCACCAATTTGGGAAGTGCAAAAAACGAGGCTGCAGAGGTTGCTCCTGCACCGATTACAAAGGCAAGCAGCAGTGCAACTCCGCGAGACTTCCTTTTGGATGGCTTGCTGTATCCAGGCTGCTCAGATGGCTGAGGTTCAATTCTATATAAAGAATAGTCCTGCTCGGGTGGTTTTCTTTCTTCAAAATGAAAATTCTGATAATCCATACTCGAACCTTCCTTCTTTTTCTATGATTTGTTTTTTCGTATTTAGGATATCACCGATTTGTGAAAATAATGTGAAATTTTTTTGTAGTTACCGTGACGTTTTTTTATTTCTCCAAAAAAGTTCTCACAAACTACAAAAAAGTATGCTATCCTTTTTCTAAAATCAAAAAAGGAGATGTGCTTATGCATAACTTTTTCAAACGGCTGGGAATGCGCTTATCGCAGTTTATGGCAGGGCGATACGGCGTGGATGCCCTCTTTTTACCCCTTGTAATAGTATCCTGCGTGTTCACCTTTGTGTCCAATTTCAAAGGGCTTGGCTTGTTTCGCCTCATTGGCACGATCATTCTCTGTTACGCCCTCTTTCGCGCCCTTTCCCGAAACTTTGACAAACGGCGGAAGGAACTATATGCTTATTCTGATTTTTCTCAGAAAATCAAGAAATATTTCCGCTTGAAAAAGAAAATTTATGAAGAGCGAAACATAAAAAAATATTTCCGCTGCCCAAATTGCAAAACTTATCTGTGTGTCCCCAAAGGCAAGGGAAAACTAAAAATTCAATGCAAAAAATGTCACCATGAGTTTATCAGAAAATCATAAAATCCGGCACTCCTTTTCCAATTGGAGTGCCGGATTTTGTATAACCGCGAAAAAGACGGAAAAAATATAAAGAACGGCAGAAAGATTTACTTGACAAAAAAAACAAAAAACAAGTAAAATAAAATGAGTGAATTTTGCGTCGGAATCCGACGAAAAAAATAAGCCGTAACATACGGCGGATTGGAGACGATAATGGAACAAAACAAATTTCAACCTTACATCCCTGCAGAAAAAGTCACTCCTGAAATTACCGTGACTTCAATTATTATGGGGATTCTTCTGGCAGTTATTTTTGGTGCTGCCAATGCTTATTTGGGACTTCGGGTAGGCATGACCGTGTCCGCTTCCATTCCCGCAGCAGTAATCGCAATGGGTGTCATCCGTGTGATTATGCGAAAAAACTCTATTTTAGAAAGTAATGTGGTACAAACCATCGGTTCTGCCGGGGAATCGGTTGCCGCAGGTGCTATTTTCACTCTGCCCGCGCTCTTTTTATGGGCAGCCGAGGGCATCACACAGAAACCCGGTATCTTAGAAATCACACTCATCGCCTTAGTGGGTGGTTTGTTGGGGGTATTCTTTATGATTCCCTTAAGAAATGCTCTGATTGTAAAAGAACACGGGGTTCTTCCCTATCCCGAAGGCACTGCCTGTGCAGAAGTGCTTTTGGCAGGAGAAGAAGGGGGCGCAAATGCCTCCACTGTATTTGCCGGAATGGGCTTTGCCGCACTGTTCAAGCTGGTGATTGATGGCTTAAAAGCCGTTCCCGGTGAAATTGCGTTCAGAGTCAAAGGCTTTGCAGGCGAAATCGGAACTCAGATTTACCCCGCTGTTATGAGCGTTGGTTTCATCTGCGGTCCGAGAATTTCTTCTTATATGTTTGCCGGCGGTGTATTGAGCTGGCTGGTCGTGATTCCCTTGATTGTAATGTTTGGTCAGAACATTGTGTTATATCCCTCTGTTGACCAGACCATTGCCCAGATGTTTGAAGCAGGTGGTGCAAGCGCCATCTGGAGCTCCTACATCCGTTATATCGGTGCAGGCGCACTGGCTGCCGGCGGTATTATCAGCTTAATCAAGTCTCTGCCTCTTATCATCCGTACGTTCCGTGATGCAGTAGGCAGCTTAGGTCTTGCCGGCAAAGGTAACGCGGTAAGAACCGAGCAGGACATCAATATGACCGTGGTACTCATTGCCATTGCAGCACTGACTCTGGCAGTCTGGCTCATTCCTGCCATCCCCGTTTCCTTAATCGGTGCCATTGTAGTTGTGGTATTTGGTTTCTTCTTTGCCGCAGTGTCCTCCCGTATGGTAGGGCTGGTGGGAAGCTCCAACAACCCGGTTTCCGGTATGGCAATTGCAACCTTACTCATTGCTACCTTAATCTTAAAAATCACCGGTGACGGCGGTGCCCACGGTATGACTGCAGCAATTGCAATCGGTTCCATTATCTGTATCGTTGCAGCCATTGCCGGCGATACCTCTCAGGACTTAAAAACCGGTTACCTCTTAGGTGCAACTCCGAAAAAACAGCAGTACGGTGAAATTATCGGGGTTGTGGCATCTGCACTGGCAATTGGCGGAACTTTGTATCTGTTAGACAGTGCGTGGGGCTTTGGCTCAGAACAGCTGGCAGCACCCCAAGCAACCTTAATGAAAATGATTATTGAGGGTGTTATGAATGCCCAGCTTCCCTGGAATTTAGTATTTATCGGCGTGTTTATTGCAGTTACGGTGGAAGTAATTGGTATCCCCGTTTTACCCTTTGCAATTGGGGTATATCTGCCGGTTCACTTAAACACCTGTATTATGGTTGGCGGTTTGATTCGCCTGGCACTGGATAAATCCAAAAAAGAAGAAGCGAAAAAACAGGCAGCAATCAACGACGGTATTCTCTACTGCTCGGGTATGATTGCCGGGGAAGGCTTAGCCGGTATCCTTCTCGCACTGCTGGCGATTTTCCATGTGGATAAACTAATCGATATTTCCGGGTTCTTAAATCTGCCTCCTACCATGGCAACTGTCTTAAGCCTGGTGCTGTTTGCCATCATTATTGCAACTGTTTTAAAATTCTCCGCCTGGAAAAAAAGAAAATAAGGCGAACCCGATATGAAAAAGAAACAACAATCCCTTGGTGAGAACTATCTTACCAAAATCCCGTCTGTCCCACAGGAGTTATCCTTTTCAAAAGACGAAACGGGCATCGTCACCTTAGAAATCGAAAACAAAGGGGTGATGAACCGCATCGCCCAAAAGCTGTTTCGCAAACCGAAAATCTCCTACATTCACCTGGATGAATTTGGAAGCTTTGTGTGGCAGCAGATTGACGGAAAAACCGACATTCTTTCACTGGGAGAAATTGTGAAAAAACAGTTCGGCGAAAACATAGAACCCTTATATCCCAGACTGGCGAAATATTTTTCCATTTTGGAAAGCTACGGCTTTATCATTCTGAAACAGACTCGATAAAAGGCATCTAAAAAATGCAGCAAAAAACACCGCAGAAAAAATCTGCGGTGTTTTTAAGGACATGAACCATAAAGACGGAAAATCTTTTTAGATTTTCCGTCTTTATTTATCCTTTAGTTTTCATTTAACAACTTGTAGAGCATACGCGGTCTGCCACCGGTTTCATAGTTCATATCCGCGATAACCATTCCCGTTTCCGAAAGATGTGTCATATATCTTCTTACAGTAACGCCCGTAAGTCCGACTTTTTCTGCGATTTCGTCACCGGTGAGCCATTTGTTTTTGTTTTCTTTTAAATGTTCCATAATGGTTTGCAAAGTTTTTTCCTGTATGCCTTTCGGGTATAGCTCGTTTGCCTTCTTCCTTGATTTATCTATCAAAAAGTCAATATTTTTCTGATTAAGCTTATCCAAATCTTTCAATGCTTCAACCTGAGCAATAAACTTATCAAGTGCCACCTTAAATCTTTCAAATGTAAACGGCTTTACCAAATAATCAACTACACCAAGATGCAATCCCTCTTTTAATTGCTCTCTTTCATTCGCTGCCGTTACCATGATAACATCAACGGAAATTTGTTTTTTTCTTATCTGTCTCAAAGTTTCAAAACCATCCATGTAAGGCATATATACATCAAGTATGATTAAATCAACCTCGTTTTCATCAAGGTATTCCAGGGCACTTTTTCCGTCATTACATTTATGTGCAACCACAAAGTCTTTATGCCGGCTTACAAATTGCTCATTTATCATAGCAACCATAGGATCGTCTTCTACGATTAAAACTTTATACATAATACACCTCCAAAAAGTTATTTTGAAAAGCTGACAGTAAATGATGTACCCACATTTTCCTGTGATTCAACCGTTATTTTACCACCTATAGCTTCCACCATTTCCTTTACCTGATATAGTCCGGTGCCACGACCTTCTCCCTTGGTTGAGAAACCGTTATCAAATATATGTTCAACATTGTCTTTACCGATGCCGATACCTGTATCGTCAATAGTTATCAGAAGTGCATTTTCACGGGAATAAATGCCAAAATGCAGCTCCTTTTGTCTGTCTATATCCTTTACATTCATTGCATCAAACGCATTATCTACAAGGTTGCCGATAACCGTCACCATAAGCTCAGGGGGAAGATATAAGTCTGTTTTTGAATAGTGGCTTTCTTCACTCAGTATAAACTTTATATTAAGTTCCGAAGCTCTTGCACTTTTACCTATTAACAGTGCCGCTATACTTGGTTCATCAACTACTGACATGATTTTACTGATGGTTTCTCTCTGCACAATAGAAATATTTTCAATATATGATACCGCTTCGTTATACATTTCCATCTGTATGAGTCCCATGATAACATGAAGCTTGTTTGTGAAATCATGATTGTTGGCCCGCATTGAATCAACAAGATACCTTGTTCCTGCGAGATCTTCCATCAGCCTTGTATATTCTTCACGATTATGAAGAATTGCAACAGCCCCGATAATATCATCTTTTTCCCTGATAGGGATGCAGTCAATCAAAACATTACTGTTATCAATGCTTTGCTCCTGAATATTAAACTCTTTTTCGCCTGTTGCAATGACATTTTTTATAAAACCGTCATTACAGCAATCGGTAAATGGTGTGTTTATAAGCTCTGTTACTTTTTTCTTGCCAAGCATTTTTGCTGCAGAGCGATTTGCAAACTGCACAACTCCGTTTGTATCTACGGCAAGTACACCCTCGTTTAATGATTCTAAAATATTATCACGAACTTGAAACATTGCCGAGAAAACATTTGGTTCATATCCGTGCAAGCTCTTTTTGATAGAGCTTGAAAGTTCTGAAGAAATAATCAGTTCTATTACAATTGCGGCAATCGTAATGAGCGCAAAGATAAAAAGTATCTGCAAAGTTTCTGCTTTGATATTTTCTAAGAGCATAATCGTCATAACAAATCCGGTATAGTTTCCGTTTTTATCATAAACTGCCGCATACGCACGTCGCTGTGAACCGGAAGGACCGGTTTCATTTGCTGTGTAGTATTCCTTTGATACCTTTTCAAATTCAGGTATAGTTCCGTCATACTCTGTACCAATCAAATCGTGATTGGAATGATACAGACGAACATTATCACGACTTACAAAGGATATAACATCAATATTG
>JAGBEY010000020.1 GCA_017936745.1 Clostridia bacterium | reverse complement strand
TTCATAGCAAAAAGCATTATCATCTAAAATTTGTGGCACACAAATTTTCACTTTAAAAAACAAAAAACATAGGAAAAATCCTATGCTTTTTGCGATGTATGTTGGATTGTCCGGAAAGCAAGGGCGCAGAGAAAAGGACATAGAATGAATCAACCGAACCCAAAGGGGGTGACCCGAAGGCGTAGGAAGCTACGCCGAGAGGTGAGGTTGGTTCATAGCAAAAAGCATTATCATCTAAAATTTGTGGCACACAAATTTTCACTTTAAAAAACAAAAAACATAGGAAAAATCCTATGCTTTTTGCGATGTATGTTCTTTTATCAAGCCCTATTAGTCATCTATCGTTTTGTCTGTTGCCTTGTCATAAATCGCCAACACCTGGGGAGAAGGCAGCTTATCGCACAGAGAAACCACAACAGAAACAATCAGACAAGCAATGAATCCGGGCAGAATTTCGTAGATTCCGGTGGAGGCAGATAAGAAAATCAGCCACAGGATATCCACAACCGAACCAACGACAATACCTGCTACCGCACCTTTGTAGGTGAAGCGTTTCCAGAACAGAGACAAGAGAATAACCGGACCAAATGCAGCACCAAACAGCGCCCACGCATTGGAAACCAGATTCATAATTGCTGCTGCACCTTCACCTTTGGAATTTGCGATGAAAAATGCAATAATAGATACAATAACAACTACAATTCTTCCTACCCACAGAAGCTCCTTGTCAGAAGCGTTTTTCCGGATTAAGGGTTTATAAATATCGCTGGTAAAGGAAGAAGATGCTACTAAAAGCTGAGAGTCAGCAGTAGACATAGAAGCAGCAATAATTGCTGCCAGTAAAATGCCGGCTAAAAATGCAGGGAACATCATTCTGGTGAGTTCTACGAAAATCATTTCCTGTGCACCTCTGCCCAGCAATGACTGTGCAAAGCTTACACCGTCTGCCATAACGAACATTCTGCCAAAGTATGCAATGAGAATTGCAGCAGCTAAGGTAATAATTACCCAGATGATTGCTACAGTAGCAGATTTTTTCACCATGCTGGGTTTTTCGATGGACATAAATCTTACAATAATATGAGGCATACCAAAGTAGCCAAGACCCCATGCCAGACCGGAAACAATTTCTTTCCAGTCAGCAGAGAAAAAGTTACCAATAAAGTTGTAGCTTTCGCCTTTGGGACCGGTGATGGTTTGTGTTAACAGTTCCGGATTCAGGTTTCCTGCAGTTGCCAGCATAATCGGTACAGCAAGCAATGCAACCAGCATTAAAAGGCCCTGGAAAAAGTCAGTCCAGCAAACAGCCTTGAAGCCGCCTAAGAAGGTATATACTAAAATGATTGCTGCAAAAATAATCATTGCCAGGGTTGGATCCAAAGAGGGGAACAACTGCACAAACACTTTGGAGCCTGCAGAAAATGCAGAGGCTACATAAATGGTGAAGCTTACTAAAAATACCACTGCACAAACAATTTTTAAGGCAGCGCTTTTTGCTAAAAATCGGTTGGTTAAGTACTGGGGAACAGTAATGGAATCTCCTGCAGCAGCCGAGAATTTTCTCAGCCTTTTTGCTACAATAATCCAGTTTAAGGCAGTGCCGATGGCAAGACCGATGCCAATCCAAGCCTGACCCAAGCCAAATGCAATGATGCTTCCGGGCAAGCCCATCAGCAGCCAGGCGCTCATATCGGATGCCTGAGCACTCATAGCGGTAACCCAGGGACCCATTGTTCTTCCACCCAAAAAATAGTCTTTTTCGTTGTTGCTTTTGCTTTTTGCGAAAAACCATACTCCGATGGTAAGCATTGCAACAAAATAAAGTACAAATGCTAAAACTTCCATAGTTGAAATCTCCTTTTTTCGGATTTTTAGACATCTATCAATCCGCAATTTGCTTTCTATTATAATATAAAACTTCCCATAAGTCAAGAAAATGTGGGAATATTTTGTAAAAAATGAATATGCTTTGTATAATTTGCAAAAATATACACTTTGCCAATAAGAGAAAAGCGAAAGAAAGAGGGGTGTGCCGAGAGGCAGGGGTATTTCAAAGCAAAAGGCATTATAATTAAAATTGTTGCAAACAATTTTCACCTTAATAAAAACAAAAAACATAGGAAAATCCTATGCCTTTTGCGTTCTATGTTTTAAAAAGTTTTTTATGGGAAAGGCGAAGAGAAAATGATGCAGAATTGAGGAACAGAATCAAAGCTGTGCTTTGACCTTGCCCGAAGCCGTACCAAGTGTACGGCGAGTGGTGAGGTTCGTCGGTTCTGCGCATTTTATCAAGCTTTTTTATGCGTTTTCTTTTAAGTATGCAACAATATCACCCACGGTGCTGATTTTTTCCGCAGCATCATCGGGGATATCAATTCCAAATTCGTCTGAAAAAGCCATAATCAGTTCTACCACATCCAGAGAATCTGCACCCAGATCGTCCACCAAAGTGGATGCGGGGGTTACTTTATCCTCATCAATGCCTAACTGTTCTACGATAATGTCTTTTACCTTGTCGAACATAATTGTGCGAAAACCTCCTTGCGTGTATGTATATTTTTTAATCTGAATTAGGAAAGATGGCTACGGATTTTACCGCAAACATCCTTGTCTGCCAGCTTTGCGGCAAACAGAATTGCATTTTTGAATGCCACTCTGTCTGAGTTGCCGTGTGCCTTGATAACGGGGGCGTTTAAGCCTAAAAGGGGAGCACCACCGACTTCCTTGGCATCCATCATTTTCTTGATTTTACTAAGCCCCGGCTTTAAGATTGCTGCCGCCAGCTTGGTAATGGTATTTTTGTAAAATGCCTGTTTTAAAAAATAAAACAAAGTGGATGCAGTTCCTTCTAAAGTTTTTAAGGCGATGTTTCCCGTCCAGCCGTCTGACACTAAAACGTGAGCATCTCCCACCAGGATATCTCTTGCTTCGACGTTGCCGATGAAATCTACACCTTGTGCAGCTTTTAACAGATTGTGAGCCTCCACAACGGTGGAAGTGCCTTTGTGATGCTCTACACCAATGTTGATAAGACCGGCTTTAGGACTTTCAATTCCCAAAATTTCTTTTGCATAAACCGACCCCATCATGGCAAACTGGGGATAAAATTCCGGCTTGCACTCTGCGTTAGCGCCTACATCAATAATAACGGCTTTTCCTTTTTTTGTGGGAAGTGTGGGGCAAAGAGCAGCACGCTTGATGCCTTGAATCCGTTTAATAATGAGGGTGGCGCCGGTTAAAACCGCCCCGGTATTTCCGGCACTGACAAATCCGTTACCGTTTCCCTCACTAACCAATTTCAAGCCTACCACCAAAGAAGAATCCTTCTTATGGCGGATAGCGGAGATGGGCTCGTCTTCATTTTCCACCACCTCGGTGGTGTTGACAAATTCCAGTCGTTCGGGAATTGCCTGTCCGGCATCAGTAAGCAGTTTTCGGAAGGTTTCTTCGTCGCCGGTAATGATAATTTCAAGATCATTTCTTTGATTCAGCGCCTCGACACAGCCAAAGAGAGTTTCTTCGGGGGCATAATCACCACCAAAGCCGTCAACGACAATTTTCATAAAAACCTCCTCTGTGATATATTCTATGTAAACTGAACTGTTTTCATTTTATACAAACAGGGTACTTACGGATAAATCTTCGTAAATTCTGTCGATTGCTTCTGCAAACACATTTGCGGAAGAAAGAACCGTGATTTTATCCAGCATTTTTTCCGGGGGAAGGGGAATGGTATCTAAGATGACCATTTCTTCAATCGGAGATTCTTTGATTCGTTCAATTGCCGGACCGGAGAATACGGCGTGAGAGCAACCAACGGTGATTTTCTTCGCGCCTCTTTCTTTGAGTGCCATCGCTGCATGAACGATGGTTCCTGCAGTATCAATCATATCGTCAATCATAACAACGTTTTTATCTTTAATATCTCCGATGATGTTCATAACTTCAGATACATTTGCTTTGGGACGTCGCTTGTCGATAATTGCAAGGGGGATGTCCAGCCGTTCTGCATAGTATCTTGCACGGGTAACACTTCCTAAGTCGGGAGAAACCATAACGGTGTCTTTTGTGTCAATATGTTCGGCAAAATAGGGGCATAAAATTGCGGAGCCAAGCAAATGATCTACCGGAATGTTGAAAAAGCCCTGAATCTGAGAAGCATGTAAATCCATAGTCAGCACTCTGTCTGCACCGGCAGAGGTAATAAGGTCTGCCACCAGCTTTGCGGAAATCGGATCTCTTGCTTTTGCCTTTCTATCCTGACGTGCATATCCGAAGTAAGGAATTACAGCGGTAATTCTGCCGGCAGAAGCACGTTTGAATGCATCAATCATTATGAGAAGCTCCATCAGGTTGTCGTTTACGGGATTGCAGGTAGACTGCACCACAAAAACATCTGAGCCTCTGACGGTTTCATAAATATTAACGGAAATTTCCCCGTCTGAGAAGTGGTTTACGGCAGACTGACCAACCGATAAGCCTAAATTGGAGGCGATGTCTGCTGCCAGTTTCGGGTTGGAATTTGCAGTAAAAATTTTAATATCTTTCCCGTGTGTGATCATTTGGTTAAATACCCCTTTCTCTGTACCCATCCTGTTTTGTTTTCTTGCTTTGCCCGGGCAATCGCCAGAGCGCCGTCCGGCACATTCTCGGTAACAGTGCTGCCGGCGGCTGTATATCCATAGCTTCCTACCTCAACAGGTGAGACCAAATTGGTGTTACACCCGAGAAAGGCATGGTCGCCGATTCTGGAACGGAATTTTTCTTTCCCGTTGTAGTTCACCACAACGGTACCGCAACCGAAATTGCAGTGTTTTCCCACATCGCAATCTCCGATGTAGGTGAGGTGAGAGGCTTTTGTGCCCTCGCCGATGGTTGCATTTTTTATTTCTACAAAATCTCCGATTTTTACCCGGTCCGAAAGAATCGTGCCGGGGCGCAGATACGCAAACGGCCCAACAGATACCTCATTTCCAACACAAGTGCCCAAAAGATAGGAACAAACAATGGTTGAACCGTTTCCCACAGTGCAGTCCGCAATGACTGTGTTTGGCCCGATGACACACCCTTCTCCAATGTGAGTGTCTCCGGAAATGGTAGTGTTGGGGAGAATCTTTGTACTGGCGGCAATCACAACAGATTCATCAATATAGCAGGTGGATGGGTCTGTTAAGATAACACCCGATTCCATCAGCCGTTGATTCACTGCGGCTTTCTTGCTTTCTTTTTCTTTTGCATAAGCGATACAATCCATAAATATCCTCCGGGAAAAAACATTTCTGCCGGTTTTTTCCATAGAGGAGAATGATTATGCTTTGTTGTATCTACACCAAAAAACCAAAAATTTCACAGATACATATATAGTATACAACTTTTCAGAATAAAATTCAAGAGATTTTCCGAAGAAAAATGAAAAAAGTGGATAATTTTTTCCATTATCCACTCTTAATCATCCTTATTCTTCTGTTTCTGCAGGCATTTCTGCCAGTGCTTCTTCGTATTTTGCCAGAATTAAGGTTTGCATTTCATCCCGAAGTGCTGTGTTGATCGGATGAGCGATGTCTTTGAATTCGCCTTCTGCCGTTTTCCGGGACGGCATTGCGATGAACAGTCTTTCTTTGCCTTCGATCACTTTGATGTCATGCACTACGAAGCATTCGTCTAAGGTTACGGATACAACTGCTTTCATTTTTCCCACAGAACTGACTTTGCGGACTCTGATGTCTGTGATTTGCATAAGTTTTCTCCCTTTTAGCAAGCAGGCAAACTTATCAGGAATTTACTCCGCTTGCCCCTTTCTTTTTCGTCGGAACTATTATACAATATCCTTTCCGATTTGTAAACCCCTTTTTCGATTTTCAGCGAATTGCTTTAGTTTTATCGGGGGAAACTGTCTCTTTTGCACAATAACCGCTATTTTTCAACGGTTTTCGAGGTGTTTTTGTGTCAAAAACAAAGGAAAATTGTTTGTGAGAGCAAGACTTACGCTATATTTTGTTCGTCGGCTACGGACGGATTCCGGGATAAGAGTTGAAGATGTGAACGGCTTTTTTCCAGGCGTCTTTTTCTTCCTCACTCCACTTTTCGTGGGTGTTGCGATAGTCACTTTTTCGTTTGATTTCTGATAAGTGATGGTTTAAATTTTTATATTTTTCCATGGTGGTATCCACAATCCGTTTTACGGTTTTTTTGTTGCTGAAGCGGATGTGCTGAATGGCAACGAGATGGGGAACACATAAAATGCCGTTTTCTTCATATTGTGCCTCAAAATCCCGATTATCATAAAACTCCAGAAAAGCTTTTGTGTAATCATCGTCGTTGGATTTCTGAATGTTGCAGAAAAAACACTCCTTGTGAGCGCTGCGGTCGGTTTTGGAATGTTTATCGGGAACATCCTTCATTACGTTGTTTATAAAATCGTGATACAAAATGGCGTGGGAAAGGGGGTCTCCCAATGTAAGCAGACGGTGGGCATGATAATTGCAGAAGCCGTTGGTCCACTCGATTTTTGCACGGGTGTGAGGGGTGTTGATGCCCTCATCCAGAAAACGTTCCAATGCCTGATGCAAGCGGAATTCTACAAAATCGCAGATGGGGCAGCCTCCTTTTTTCATGCGATTTGTCAGCTCCTCGTATATTATTTCCTTGGATTCCAAACTAAAAACAACCTTTCTTATTTTTTCAGCTCCAGTGCACGACGGGTACACTCTGCCATTGCATCATCGATGAGGGGATAAAAGCCGTTTTTCTTCAGGTGGTTTACCGCTTCAATGGTTGTTCCGCCCTTGGAGCAAACTCTGTCGATTAACACCTCAGCATCCTCCTGTGAGGAAAGAAGCAGCTTTGCAGCTCCCAGCACGGTTTTTCCTGCCATACGGAGTGCAGTTTCGTAGGGGATTCCCTGCCGTTCGCCTGATTTTGCCATAGCATCTATCATCATATATACATAAGCGGGGGATGAGCCGGATACCGAAATAACAGCATCCATCATGGATTCCTCCAGCTCGTGGATTTCGGAAAATGCACGAAGCAGCCGTTTTACGGTTTCGTATTCCTCATCTGTGAGACCGTCTCCGCGGCAGACTGCGGTTACTCCTTCTCCCACAAGGGCAGGCGTGTTGGGCATGGTGCGAACCACCTTGGTGTCCCGGGAAAGGGACTGCCGGAGATATTCCGTGGTAATTCCGGGTGCAACCGTAACATAAATTTTTTGGGGAAATTCCTTTAAATCCGCAAGAACGGCATCATAAAACTGGGGTTTTACGGTTAAAAAAACAATGTCTGCCTTGTCTGCGGTTGTCCGGTTGCAGGTGGAAGTATTGATTCCCTTGGCTTTGTATTTTTCCAGTTGAGCTTCCGAAATATCGCTGACAAACATTTCGGAGGGGGAAACAATGCCGGATGACAGAATTCCGTCAATCATAGCACCACCCATATTGCCGGTGCCGATAAATCCAATATTCATTTTTTCATTATCCTTTCTCGTTGAAATAGGGCGTATAGGTTAAAGGTGATTTTTTATGAGGAAACAGATACTCATAAAGCTCGATAAAATAATCATCCGTCATGCTGGCAATGTAGTCAATTACAGTCTGGTCGGGGGTGGTTTTTTCCCGATAATTGTTTTGTCGGTAGTATTTTCCGTGTTCCTCCACAAAATCCAGATGATGGTGAAAAACAGGGGAGCTTACGCGGTTTTCCAAAAGGTCGCTCCGCAATTTTTCATACACTTCACGAAACATCGGACGAAGGTGTGCTTCAATTTCTTTTACCCGTTTGCTTCCGTAAATCAAACGGTAGTTTTCTTCCTTGATTTTGGCAAGTGCCGAAAAGTATTCTTCATCTATGGAAATGTGGTCTTTTCCGTAGCTTTTTTCGATGATATTGACGCATAAATTGTTGATAATAACGGCGTTATGCTTGCCGAGAGGGGTTTCGGAAAACAGCTCCTCCGAGGGAAGCGTGTCGGTTTTCAAAGCGTCCTGACGGTCTTTGCCCAAATAAGCAATCAGGTCGCAGATTTTTACCACACAGCCCTCTTTTGTGGAGGGGGTCAGCTTTTTTACTGCACCTTGCTCGGTGTAGCACCGTTCTACCTTTCGGTCAAAATCCGGGAAATTGTCCAGACATTCGGTGCGGTATTCTTTTTGCTCAATTTCTCCGTTGTGGCAAAGGATTCCGTCTAAGGTCTGCAGCGAAATATTGTGACGGAAGATGCCGTCTAACACCCGCACACTGTGCACATTGTGGTGGAAAAATCTGCCCGAATATTCTAAGGAAAGCTCGTTTAAAAAGCTTTCTCCGGCATGCCCGAAAGGGGTATGCCCAATGTCGTGCCCCAAGGCAATGGCTTCGATTAAATCTAAGTTTAACCCTAAAATTCTGCCGATGTTTCTTGCAATCCGCGATACCAGCTGCACGTGAAAGGCACGGCGGGTGATGTCGTCATTTTTGTAAAAGGCAAACACCTGGGTTTTGTCGGTGTAGCGGTTATAGTAGGGGCTGTGCATAATTTTTTCCACATCCCGAAGATAGCAGGAACGCCACAAGGATGCCTTATCATGAGACATATCCCGGCGGATGGCAGTGTCTTCTAAAATATAACTGCCCGAAAACTCTGTTCGCAGGGTTTCTTCCAGAGAATCGGACAAATTCTGATAAAAATTCATAAAAAATCTCCTCTGTGGTATAAGGATTTTTTTATTTTAACATACCCCGTCGGATTTGTCAATTTTATTCCGTTGAAAATCTGTGAAAACGGTGTAAAAAACACGAAAAAAATGGCGGAAAACTATAGACAAACAAAAAACTTTGTGCTATACTATATAAGTATAAATTTATGTATTTTTATCGTGTTGCCGTAAAAATACGGAAAAACCTTGTGAACATCGGGAAGGAGTCGAACAAAGAAATTATGAAATTTGAAAAGGATTTACTGGGTATCAAAAATTTGGATGCCGACCAGATTCATTACATCTTGAAAAAAGCGGAAGGTATGAAAAAAATTATCTTCTCCGATTGTAAAAAAGCCACCAATCTTGCAGGAAAATCGGTGATGACCCTGTTCTACGAAAACAGCACCCGAACCCGAACTTCCTTTGAGCTTGCGGCAAAATATCTGGGCGCAATTGCATCCAATATGGCGGTATCCTCCAGCTCTGTGAAAAAGGGCGAAACCTTAATCGACACCACCCGTACCATAAATGTGATGGGGACTGATTGCTTTGTCATCCGTCACGAAAATGCCGGTGCACCTCACCTGGTTGCACAAAATGTGGATGCTACCGTTATCAACGCAGGCGACGGAATGAATGAGCATCCCACTCAGGCACTTCTGGACTTTTTCACCATGTATGAAAAAATGGGCACTGTGGAAGGCAAAAAAGTTGCCATCATCGGAGATATTTATCACAGCCGTGTGGCAAGAAGTGACACCTACGGACTTTTGAAGCTGGGTGCAGAAGTGGTAATGGCAGGCCCCAGAACCTTGCTCCCCAGCGATTTGGAAAGCTTAGGGGTGAAAATGTATACCGATGTGGATAAGGCAATCAAGGATGCCGATGTGGTAATGCCATTAAGACTCCAGCTGGAACGGCAGAAAAACTGCTTCTTCCCCTCAGGATATGAATATTCCAAATATTTCGGCGTCAATGAAGAACGGATGAAGCTGGCAAAAGAGGGAGCCATCATTATGCATCCCGGTCCGGTAAACCGTGGGTTGGAACTGCAGTCAGCCCTGTATGCTCCCGACAAATCAGCCATTGATGAACAGGTTACCAACGGAGTAGCGGTGAGAATGGCTGTGTTAGACACATTCGTAAACCGTGGATAGAGGAGGAAAGAACATGAATATATTACTGAAAAATCTTACCATTGTAACCAAGGATTCGGTGACCGAAGGTCAGGATATTTTAATTACTGACGGTATCATTGCTAAAATCGGTATCAATCTGACTGACTCTGCAGATACCGTGCTGGATTGTACCGGGAAAACGGCGTTCCCATCGTTTTTTGATATGCATACTCATATGAGAGACCCGGGCTTCACCTACAAGGAAGATATCGAAACCGGAACAAAAGCGGCAATGCATGGCGGCTTCTGGGGGGTTGCGGCAATGCCCAACACCAACCCTGTTACCGACAATGTGCCTGTGGTAGAATATATTATCAATAAAGCAAACAAGTTCGGCTATGCTAAGGTGTTCCCCGTAGCGGCAATCACCAAAGGGTTAGAGGGCAAAGAGCTCACCGAAATGATGGAATTAAAGGCACACGGTGCCGTTGCTGTTTCAGATGACGGAAAGCCCGTGTCCGATTCCAACACTATGCGTCAGGCACTTCGGTATGCCGATATGGCAGGAATGCCCGTGGTTTGCCACTCAGAAGATTTATCCTTGGTAAACGGCGGTGTGATGAATGAGGGTGCAACGGCTGACCGGTTAGGTCTCCGCGGTATTACCCGTGCAGCGGAAGAAGCGGCAATCGCCCGGGAAATTATTCTGGCAAAAAGCTACGGTGTTCCCGTGCATATTACTCACATCAGCACCAAAGGCAGTGTGGAGCTGATTCGCAATGCAAAAAAAGAGGGTGTAAAAGTCACTTGTGACACCTGTCCCCATTATTTTTCCTTAACCGACGAAGCCTGTGAGGGCTATGATACTCACGCAAAAATGAATCCGCCCCTCAGAGAAGCATTTGATGTAGCGGCAATTATCGAGGGCTTGCAGGATGGCACCATTGATGCCATTGCTACTGACCATGCTCCCCACCATTTCGATGAAAAGAAAGTGGAATTTGACCATGCCTTAAACGGCATTATCGGATTGGAAACTTCTTTCGCGGTAGGTTGCACTTATCTTTACAAAACCGGAAAAATCACCTTGTCAAAGCTGGCAGAGCTGATGGCGGACACTCCGTGTAACATTTTGAATATAGAGCCTGCTGAAATGAAAGAAGGCAAGGTTGCAAATATTACTGTTTGCGATTTGAACGAAACCTGGATGCCTACACCTGAAAACACCGTTTCCAAAAGTAAAAACTCTCCCTACTACGGAAAAGAGTTAACCGGAAAGGTAAAAGTTGTGATTACAGACGGCATTCTGAAACTGCATTAAAGCAAAAGGGGCAATCCCGGAATATGTCATTCTGAGGGAGCATATGCGACCGGAGAATCTTGATATGTTAAAGAGATTCTTCACTTCGTTTGGAATGATATTGCGGTATTTACAAAAAGAATCGCATTTTCTTACAGATTATGAGAAATAGAAAGGAATCCTGATATGAAAGAATTACTTCAGAAAATCAAAGCAATGAATAACCCCACCGTGGCAGGGTTAGACCCGGTGTTATCCTATATCCCGACTTACATTTTGGAAAAGGCAGAAAAAGAATACGGCAAAACCTTCAAAGCAGCGGCAGAAGCCATTTTGGAATTTAATAAAGGCTTAATGGATGCACTTTGTGACATCGTGCCTGCGGTAAAACCTCAGTCAGCTTATTACGAAATGTACGGGCTGGAGGGCATCCGTGCTTATTATGAAACCATCAAATACGCCAAAGAAAAAGGCTTTTATGTGATTGCAGACGGCAAGCGGAACGACATTGGTTCTACCTCCGATGCCTATGCCACCGCTTATTTGGGAGAGACCAATCTGTTTGGAGAAACCGACCGTGCTTTTGAGCCGGATTCCTTAACGGTAAATCCGTATCTTGGCAGTGACGGCATTCTGCCTTTTGTAAAACGCTGTGAAGAATTTGATAAAAGTATTTTTGTCTTGGTAAAAACCTCGAACCCCTCCAGCGGCGAGCTGCAGGATTTGGTGTTAGACGGGGAAGAAATTTATGTAAAGGTTGCCAAAATGGTAAACAAATGGGGCGAATCCACGGTCAATGACTTAGGGTATTCCTCTGTGGGTGCTGTAGTTGGAGCAACCTATCCCGAGCAGTCCAAAAAGCTTCGCGACCTGATGCCAAAAACCGTGTTCTTAGTACCCGGCTACGGTGCACAGGGGGGCACTGCAAAAGACATTGCCCATCTGTTTGACAAAGACGGAATGGGAGCAGTGGTAAACTCCAGCCGTGGTATTATGTGTGCATATCAGAAAGCCGGAGCGGCAGGAGAAGCCTTTGCAGAACTTGCAAGAAAAGAAGCCATTCGTATGAAAGAAGATATCACCTCTGCGATTTAACGGGCAGGAGATTGTGAGGATTTATATGGAAAAATATCAGGTTACAACAGCCAAAATTATAAAAATGGAAAATCTTTGCGGCACAATCTACGATGTGACCGTGGAAAATGACTATCTTGCGAAAGCATCTAAATGCGGTCAGTTTGTGCATATCGACTGCGGTGACGAATTTGTGCTTCGCCGCCCCATCAGCATTTGTGAAGTGACTGACACGGGCATCCGTTTTATTTTCGATGTCCGCGGAAAAGGCACAAAAAAGCTTTCCGAAAAAAAGGTGGGCGACACCTTGGACATTTTAGGGCCTTTAGGCAATGGCTTTGCCATCCGTAAGGAAAAAGCTCTTATCATAGGCGGCGGCATCGGGGTGTATCCCTTATATGAGCTTGCAAAGCAGGTGGAAACCTGCGATGTGGCACTTGGCTTCCGTACCAAAGAGCTGGTGACTCTGGAGAACGAATTTCAAAATCATTGCGATAATTTATATATTGCAACCGATGACGGAAGCTACGGCTTCCACGGCAACGCCCTCTCCGCTGTGAAAGAAAAATTAGAAAGGGGCGCTTACGAGGCAGTATATGCCTGCGGTCCGCTTCCCATGCTGAAAGCATTAAAGGAAATTACCGACCGATGTAATATCTTCTGCCAGATTTCTATGGAAGAACGGATGGGCTGCGGCATTGGTGCCTGCCTTTGCTGTAACATCAAGGTGGAGGATGACGGGGAAGAAGGTTTCAAACATCTTCATGTGTGCAAAGACGGCCCTGTATTCAATGCAAAGGAGGTTTTACTCTAAATGGCAAATTTAAAAGTGAACTACCTGGGTGTGGAATTTAAAAACCCTGTGGTAACCGCCTCCGGCACTTTCGGGTTCGGGATGGAATATAATGAGCTTTATCCCATCGAAAAACTGGGCGGTATCACCGTGAAAGGCTTAACCTTAAACGAGCGGCAGGGCAATCCCGCACCGAGAATTACAGAAACCCCTTCGGGGGTGTTGAATAGTGTTGGACTTCAAAACCCCGGGGTAAGATATTTTGCAAAAAAAATCATGCCCGAGCTGAAGAAATTAAATTTGAATATTATTGCCAATGTATCGGGAAGCACCTTTGCCGACTATGTGGAGGCTTGTAAAATTGTGGATGCCTCCGGTGCGGATATTATCGAGCTGAATGTTTCCTGCCCCAATGTAAAGCAGGGCGGTGCAGCATTCGGAACCAATCCCGACACGGTGTATGAAATTACAAAGCTGGTAAAACAAGCCATTTCCACTCCTCTTTGCATCAAGCTTTCTCCCAATGTAACAGATATTGCTTCCATTGGTCAGGCGGCTATGGATGCCGGGGCAGACGGGCTTTCCTTAATTAACACCGTTTCCGGGATGGCGATTGATTTAAAAACCAGAAAACCTGTGTTTCATAATATTGTGGCAGGATTAAGCGGCCCCTGTGTAAAACCCATTGCAGTCCGTTCTGTGTATCAGACCTATGGCAAAACCAAAGCTCACATTATCGGAATGGGAGGGATTGCAAATGGCAACGATGCAGTGGAATTTATGGCGGCAGGTGCAACCCTGGTTTCAATTGGCACAATGAACTTTAAAGACCCCTTCACTCCCTTAAAAGTGATAGAAGGCTTAAACTCTTATTTGGACCAAAACGGCATTTCGGATGTGAATGAGCTGATTGGTTGTGCACATCCCGAAGGCAAAAAAATATAAAGACAACAAGAATTTCTACAAAAAAATTTTCAGAAAAGAGATGGATGAATTATGATAAAAGTAAATTTACAAAATGTATCTGCTCCTGTTTCCGTATTTGAAGCGGTAAAAGCAGAAAATCCCGACGTGTTAAAAGGTGCATTGTGTGCCGAAGTAAACGGAAAAGTAGTTGGCTTATCCGAAGAAGTATGCGAAAACGGTGAAATCACTTTGTTTGATTTTTCCGATCCCGAGGGTAAAAAAACCTACTGGCACACCACCTCTCATGTGCTGGCAGAAGCGGTAAAAATTTTATATCCCGAAGCAAAGCTGGCAATCGGTCCTGCAACGGATACCGGTTTCTACTATGATTTTGACTATGACCCGGGCTTCACCAATGAGGACCTTTCCAAAATTGAAAGCCAGATGAAAAAAATCATCAAGAAGAATACCCGTCTGAACCGTTATACCTTATCCCGGGCAGAAGCTTTGGAAAAGGTGAAAGACGAACCCTATAAAGTGGAACTCATCAATGACCTGCCCGAAGACAGCGAGCTGTCTTTCTACGAACAGGGCGACTTTACCGACCTTTGTGCCGGCCCTCACCTGACCTTTACCGGCAGTATCAAAGCATATAAGCTTCTTTCCATCACCGGTGCATACTGGAGAGGGGATGAAAAGAATAAAATGCTCCGCAGAATTTACGGCATTTCTTTCCCCACAAGAGAAGAACTGGATGCTCACATCACTCAGCTGGAGGAAGCAAAAAAACGCGACCATAACAAGCTGGGCAGAGAATTGGAACTGTTCACCACTGCCGATGTTATCGGTCAGGGCTTACCCATTATGCTTCCCAAGGGTGCAAGAGTGATTCAGCTGTTACAGCGTTGGGTAGAAGACGAAGAACAAAAACGTGGCTGGTTACTCACAAAAACTCCTTTAATGGCAAAAAGCGACCTGTATAAAATTTCCGGACACTGGGATCATTACCAAGACGGTATGTTCGTAATGGGCGATGAAGAAACTGATGATGAAGTGTTTGCACTTCGTCCCATGACCTGCCCCTTCCAGTATCAGGCATTCTTAAACCGCGGCCGCTCTTACAGAGATTTGCCCATGAGACTGGCAGAAACCTCCACCTTGTTCCGTAATGAAGCCTCCGGAGAAATGCACGGCTTAATCCGTGTCCGTCAGTTCACCATTTCTGAAGGTCACCTGATGTGTACTCCCGAACAGCTGGCAGACGAGTTCAGAAACTGTCTGGATTTAACCAATTATATGTTGAAAACCTTAGGATTATATGAAGATGTATCCTACCGTTTCTCTCAGTGGGACCCTGAAGATACCGAAAAATATATCGGCACTCCCGAGCAGTGGGATGAAGCACAGGGCATTATGAAAGAAATCCTGGATGACATCGGTCTGGAATATAAAATCGGGGTTGGCGAAGCTGCATTCTACGGTCCCAAGCTGGACATTCAGATTAAGAATGTTCACGGTAAGGAGGACACCTTAATCACCATTCAGATTGACCAGATGCTGGCTGAAAAATTCGGTATGGAATATGTAGCGGCAGACGGCACCAAGAAAAATCCCTATATCATCCACAGAACCTCCATCGGTTGTTATGAAAGAACCCTGGCGTTGTTAATTGAAAAATATGCAGGGGCATTCCCCTTATGGTTAGCACCCGTTCAGTTGAAGGTGTTACCCATTTCCGAACGGTTTGAAGACTATGCAAAGAAAGTAACCGACGAGCTGCTTGCTGCCGGCTTCCGTGTGGAACTGGATAACAGAAGTGAAAAAATCGGTTACAAAATCCGTGAAGCACAGTTAGAAAAGTTACCCTATATGGTAATTGTTGGAGAAAAAGAAGCAGAAGAAGGTACTGTTTCCGTTCGTTCCAGAAAAGACGGCGACAAAGGCAGCCTGAAGCTGGATGAATTTATCAAAGAGCTGAAAGTAGAAAACGATACCAAGGCCCGTTAAGATTTGAGAATTCCAAAGAGCACAGCCTTTTGTCATTCTGAGCAAAGCGAGAAAGCTTCTGTTCGGGTTTTAAAAAATGATTTTCCGAGATTTCTCGCAGGTTTTTGTTACCTCGGAATGACAAGGGCTTGTTCTTACCAAAAAAGTGAAACAGAAAGGAAGAAATTCTATGGAACTGACCCGTAAAATATTAAGTTTACTGGAAAAAAATGCTACCTATACCCCGAAGGATTTGTCGGAGCTTTTGGGTGAGGAGGAAGCCTGTGTTGCAGAGGAAATTGCACGGTTGAAAGAATCCGGTGTGATTTTGGGCACAAAAACCCTAATCAACTGGGATAAAATCGCTCCCGAGCTTACCGTTGCCATTATTGAGTTGAAGGTTACCCCCCAAAAGGGAGAGGGATTTGATAAAATTGCCAAAGAAATTTATTCCTTCCCCGAAGTAAGAAGTGTCACCTTAATGAGCGGCGGCTACGACCTTGCGGTTACCGTTGTGGGAAATTCCATGAAAGATGTTGCTATGTTTGTGGGAGAAAAGCTGTCCACGTTGGATACAGTGGTTTCCACTGCCACTCATTTTGTATTGAAAAACTATAAGGTAGACGGCGTGTTCTATACCGAAGAACCCGAAGATGAAAGGGTGATTACACTCTGATGGAACGAAACAGCACATTTAACCCCCTTTCTTTTGTCAACCGTCAGGTGAGAGACATTCCGCCCTCCGGTATCCGTCGCTTTTTTGATATTGCGGCAGCCATGGAGGATGTGATTTCCTTAGGAGTAGGCGAGCCTGACTTTATTACCCCCTGGCATATCCGTTCCGAAGCGGTAAAATCCCTGGAAAAAGGGCGAACCTATTACACTGCCAATGCCGGTCTTATGGAGCTTCGGACAGAAATTGCCCGTTATATGAAAGAAACCATTCACGTGTCTTACAACCCGAAAAATGAAATTGTGGTGACAGTTGGTGCTTCTGAAGCACTGGATGCCGCACTTCGTGCTCTCATCGAGCCGGGGGATGAGGTTTTAATTCCTGAGCCAAGCTTTGTTTGTTACAAGCCTTGTACCATACTTGCAGGCGGAATTCCCGTTCCCATTGAGACCACAGCGGAAAACGGATTCAAGCTTACTCCGGAGCTTTTGAGAGCAGCCATTACCGAGAAAACAAAGCTGTTGGTGCTGCCGTATCCCAACAATCCCACCGGCGGTATTATGACCGAGGAGGATTTGTCTCAGATTGTACCTATTATCAAGGAAGCAAATATTATGGTAATCTCCGACGAAATTTATTCGGAGCTGACCTACACGGGCAAGCACGTTTCCATTGCAACTTTTAAGGATATGAAAGACAGAACTGTGGTGATTAACGGCTTTTCCAAAGCCTTTGCTATGACAGGCTGGCGGTTGGGCTTTGCTTGTGCTCATCCTGATGTGCTTGCTGCTATGCTGAAAATTCATCAGTACGGCATTATGTCGGCACCCACTTTTTCTCAATATGCGGCAATCGAGGCGTTAAAAAACGGCAGAGCCGATATTGAACGAATGAAAGAAGAATACAACATCCGCCGTAAATTTTTGGTGGATGCCTTAAATGAGATGGGGATGACCTGCTTTAACCCCTACGGTGCATTTTATGTGTTCCCCTCTATCAAGCAATTTGGAATGACCTCGGAGGAATTTTGTCAGAAATTGTTAGAAGAACAACGCCTTGCCGTTGTTCCAGGAACGGCATTCGGAGATTCCGGAGAGGGCTATGTGAGAATTTCTTATGCCTACTCCAAAGAGAGCATTGCCAAAGCATTAAAACGGTTGGAAGCATTTTCCAAAGACCATTTGTAAGAAAGAAGATTCGCTATGACATTGAATATTGTGTTATTTGAGCCGGAAATTCCGCAAAACACGGGGAATATTGCCCGTACCTGTGCTGCAACGGGAGCAAAGCTCCATCTGGTTGGGCCAATGGGCTTTACCATTGACGATAAAAAGTTAAAGCGGGCAGGGTTGGACTACTGGCATGATGTGGATATTACCTATTATGACAGCATCAAAGAGTTTTACGAAAAAAACGAAGGTGTGATGTATTACCTAACCACCAAAGCACCCCGCGACTATTCCGAAGCAAAATTTGAAGATGGCTGCTATCTCATTTTTGGGAAAGAAACAGCAGGAATCCCGGAAGAAATTCTGCTTCGTAATCAGGAAACCTGCCTCAGAATTCCCATGGTTGGGGAAATCCGCAGCTTGAACCTTTCCAATTCGGTTGCCATTGTGGCGTATGAGGCGTTCCGTCAGGACGGATTTTCTCATTTCCGTTTAGAGGGAAAGCTCACCAAATACGATTGGAAATAAGAAAGATTGGAGATTGTTACTATGATACATAAATATCAGCTGTTTGGAAATAATATAGTACTGGATATTTATTCCGGTTCGGTACACGTAGTTTCCGATGCAGTGTATGATTTATTGGGAGAAAATGAGTTTGATGAAACCGCCATTCCCGACGAAATCAGAGAAAAATATTCCGAAGAAGTGTTAGCAGAGGCAGTGTCGGAAATTCTGGAATTAAAAGAAAATGGAACCTTATATTCCCACGATATTTATAAGCCCTTCCGGGATGCCAAAACCAAAACTCCGCCGGTAAAAGCACTGTGTCTCCATATGGCACACGATTGTGATTTAAGATGCCGTTACTGCTTTGCAGGAACGGGTGCATTCCACGGAGTCAGAAGCATTATGCCTCTGGAGGTAGCAAAAAAGGCAATTGATTTTGTGATCTCCCATTCCCAGAACCGAAAAAATATCGAAATTGACTTTTTCGGCGGAGAGCCGATGCTCAACTTTGACGTGGTGAAAGAAACAGTTGCCTACGCCAGAGCAGAGGGCTTGAAACACGGCAAGCATTTTCGCTTTACCATCACCACAAACGGGCTCTTAATCAACGAAGAGCAGATGGAATATGTGAACAAAAATATGGATAACATCGTTCTTTCCTGCGATGGCAGAAAAGAGGTTCACGACAGAAACAGAAAAACCGTTTCCGGAGAGGGAACTTATGATAAGGTGATTGGCAAATTCCAAAAGATTGCCAATGACCGGAAGCAGATGGACTATTACATCCGCGGTACTTTTACCAAAGACAATAAGGATTTCACCAAGGATGTGCTGCACCTTGCAGATTTAGGGTTCAAGCAGATTTCTGTAGAGCCTGTTACCTTAGACGAAAAATCTCCTATGGCAATCGGCTATGAGGATTTACCTGAAATTTTTTCTGAATATGAAAAGCTGGCAGAAGAAATCATCAAGCGGGAAAAATCAGGAGAAAACCGCTTTAATTTCTTCCATTTTATGATAGATTTGGATAATGGGCCTTGTGCCTTACGCAGAATTTCCGGATGCGGTGCGGGCTGCGAATATGCGGCGGTAACTCCCTCAGGAGATATTTTCCCCTGCCATCAGTTTGCTGATGAGCCGGAATATAAAATCGGAAATGTGCTGGATGGCACTTATGAAATGCCGGAGCAGTTCCGTGACCGCGATATTTATACCGTAAAAGGCTGTGATACCTGCTTTGCAAAATTCTATTGCAGTGCCGGCTGCAGTGCAAGCTCCTTAAAATATGAAAAAGACTTATACAAACCCTATGACATCGCTTGTCAGATGCAGAAAAAAAGAGTGGAATGTGCCATTGCCATCAAAGCGGCACTGGCAGAATGAGGTGATTTTTTGCTATGATTATCGGGGTATACGGCAGAATCGGAAGCGGAAAAACCACCCTTTGCAATTATCTTCGTACCAAGGGCTTTTTTGTGATAGACGGAGATAAAATCAGCCGTGATATTTTAATGCCCGGAAAAAAAGGGCTTTCTCAGGTGATAGAAGCGTTTGGTGCAGAGTATCTGAATCTGGACGGCACGCTGAACCGGAAAAAATTGGGAGATTATGTGTTTTCCAGCCGGGAGGCGCTCCGGAAATTAAACGACATCACCCATCCGCTGATTACGGAAGAAATTCAAGCTGTAATCGGACAGAATGCAAGTCGTCATATTGTGATTGAGGGAGCAGTGCTTTATGCTACCAAAATTATTGATTTGTGCGACAAAACTGTGGTAGTAACCAGTGAAAACACCTTGCCCCGCATTATGATGCGTGATTTTCTCACCGAGGAGCAGGCACTTTCACGAATCCATGCCCAGGAGGTCTACAATCAGGCGGATGTGATTATCGAAAATAATGGAACTCTTCCGGAGTTCTATCAAAAAATTGACAAAATGCTGAAAAGCATTTTGTAAGAAAGAGGATGTACTATGGCAAAAGAACATTTATTCAAAAAACATAAAGATACCGATTATAAAGGAAAAGCGGAAGCCTTTTGTGAAGATTATAAAGCATTCCTCACTGTGGCAAAAACCGAACGCCTTTGTGTGGAATATTTTGTAGAAAAGGCAAAAGCAAACGGCTTTTCTGACATTTTTGATGTAAAAGCTCCCAAGGCAGGAGATAAGGTATACTATATCAATAAAAACCGTTCTCTCGTGCTGGCAGTGATTGGGGAAGAGGAGCTGGACGCAGGCATCAATTTAGTTGCCGCACACATTGATTCTCCCCGTCTGGACTTAAAGCCCGCTCCCGTAACCGAGGAAGGTGGATTTTCCTATCTTCGCACCCATTACTATGGCGGAATTAAAAAATATCAGTGGGTGGCAACCCCCTTGGCACTTTACGGCGTTGTGGTAAAGAAAAACGGAGAAACCGTGAAGATTGCCGTTGGGGATGGAGAAAATGACCCCATCTTTATGATTACCGATTTGCTGCCTCATCTGGCATCCAAGCAGATGACCCAAAAAATGACCGAGGGGATTCCCGGGGAAAAGCTGATGGTGTTAGCCGGCTCCAATCCTGATTTGGATGAAGAATCTGACGCAGTGAAAACCGCTCTTTTAAAAATTCTGGAAGAAACCTACGGCATCACCGAGGAAGATTTTTACTCTGCCGAAATTGAAGTAGTTCCGCAAGGCTCTGCCCGTGATGTGGGCTTTGACCGCAGTATGGTTGCCTCCTACGGCCACGATGACAGAGTGTGTGCCTATACCGCTTTTGAAGCACTTTTGGAAACCAAAACACCCAAGAAAACGGCTGTAGTGCTTCTTGCCGACAGGGAAGAAGTTGGCAGTATGGGAAATTCCGGGATGCAATCCAGATTTTTGGAATACTTTTTAGAAGAAGTAAAGCCCGGTGTCCGTATCAGCAAGGTAATGGTAAACACTCTTTGCCTTTCCTCCGATGTGGCAGCAGCGTATGACCCTATGTATGCGGAAGTGTATGAAAAACAGAATTCTCCTATGTTCGGATGCGGCTTAACCTTGCTTCGCTACACCGGCTCCCGCGGAAAAGGCGGTTCGTCGGAAGCCAGTGCAGAACTGGTTGCAAAAATCCGTAAGATATTTGATGATAACGACATTTCGTTCCAGTTTGCTGAGCTTGGTAAGGTGGACGAGGGCGGCGGCGGAACCGTTGCACAATATATCGCAAACTTAGGCGCAGATGTCATTGATGCCGGTGTTGCACTGTTGTCCATGCACGCACCTTATGAAATTGCTCACAAGGCAGATATTTATGAGGCATACCGCGCTTATATTGCTTTTATGGCGGCTCGATAAATGGAGCAGAATCAATGAATCTCACCGCTCGCAGTATAATATATACAGCTTCGGGTTCAATTTCTTAATTCTGCATCCATTTCTCATTGCCTGAGTGGAAGAATGAAAATAGTTTGAAAAATGTAAAAAAGCCTCCCTTGCCTAAAGGGAGGGGGACCGTCTCAGACGGTGGAGGGATTCTGTACGATAAAGAATCTCTCCTGAGAGAGGAAAAAATATTATGACAAGATCAGGCTTTGTTGCGTTGGTGGGACGCCCCAATACGGGAAAATCCACCCTATTAAACAGTATTATCGGCGAAAAGATAGCCATTGTATCTTACCGTTCCCAGACCACCCGGAATCGGATTGTAGGAATTTTAACCCAGGGTGACGACCAGATTGTATTTACTGATACACCCGGTATTCATAAGCCAAAAACCCGCCTGGGGGAAGAAATGATGGCAGCGGCAAACGGTGCAATTACCGATTGTGATGTTACCGTTTTAGTAGCCGAACCCCGTCTCCCCGGTGACATTGAGAAAAAAATTATTGCAGGATTTCAAAAAAACAACATTCCTGCCATCCTGGTGTTAAACAAAATTGACACCATTCCCAAAGAAAATCTTCTTCCCGTAATTCTGGAATATTCCAAGCTATATGATTTTATCGAGATTGTTCCCGTATCTGCACTGAAACGGGATGGCATCGACTTGTTAATCAACATTCTGAAAAATCAGTTGGTGGAGGGACCCTTCTTCTATCCTGAGGATATGAAAACCGATATGGATGAACGCACCGGCATTTGCGAAATCATTCGTGAAAAGCTGTTAAAACTGCTGAATGAGGAAATTCCTCACGGATTGGCACTGGAAACAGTTCAGATGGAGCAGTCCCCCAAGCTTTTAAAATGCGGTGTCAATATTTATTGCGAAAAGGACGGTCACAAACGGATTATTATTGGAAAAGATGGTTCGTTTATTAAGAAAATTGGCACTCTTGCCAGAGAGGAATTAGAGAGAAAATACGGCAAGAAGGTACATCTGGAATTATGGGTTAAGGTAAATCGGGATTGGAGAAATAACATATACAAAATCCGTAGCTTCGGACTTGGAGATGTGGAATAAATCATAAAAAAAGCCGTATACAATACGGCTTTTTCTTGCTTGATACTGAAGCAGAAAGAGGAAATTTTTTATGAATCTTATGGACATTATTATGATTGGCGTTGGACTGAGCATGGATGCGGTTGCTGTCTCTTTGACCAACGGTATGACCTATCACATAGGGCGGGACAAAAAGATTATGATGCCGGTGTTCTTCGGCGTGTTTCAGGGATTGATGCCCCTTTTGGGATATTTTACCGGCGGTGTGTTTTCCGAGTGGCTGGTGAAGTATTCGGGCGTTATTATCTTTGTGATATTGGGCTTTTTGGGAATCCGGATGGTAAAGGAAGGCTTGTCTCACGAGCTGATCGAAAAAAAAGAACCCACCGAAATGACTTACGGGGTTCTTTTTATGCAGGCAATTGCCACCAGTATTGATGCTTTTGCTGTAGGAATTGCATTTTGTGCCATGAAGGTGTCTGTTTGGTTTTCTGCAGGGGTTATTTCTGTAACCACCTTCTTGTGTAGCCTGATTGCAGTTCTTTTAGGAAAAAAGTTCGGAGAATGGTTAGGGAAAAAGGCCGAAGTACTGGGAGGGTCAATTCTTTTGATTCTGGCACTGAAGGCCCTTCTGTTCTGACGGAAGCTCCTCTGTGGGGACTGTGATCCAATGCTTGGGCGTGCATAAAATCCCTAAAAATGCAGTTGCCACTGCCTGAATGCCGGAAAGCAGAACAATGGGGATTCCTGCTAAGCACACGGAGATGATTTCGTCGGTTCCTTTTTCGTAAAAATACATAAAAATCCGTTGTCCTCTGTAATCGTAGGGAATGCTGTTATGCTTCCATAGGACAATGAGAATATAGAAGAACAAATCCAGAAGAATCACTTCGCCCGCGGTCACCAGCCAATTGGTGATGCGGGCGTCTTTTTTACATTGCTCACCTACTAAAAAAGAAATGATAATGCCCGGCAGCACAAACCAGAAAAATTCCTGTCCGTAGAAAAACAAGCTGATGAAAAGAAACGTAACAGCGGTGGCGAGAATCCCGGCTGCAGGGCCAAGCAGAGTGGAAACATACATAGTTCCCGTGTGATAGGGAAGCAGCGGCAGTTTAAAATATTCCGCCAGAAAAAACAGCACCAGATTTAGTGCAATGCCGATGTATAACAGTAAAATCGGGTTCTTGTTCTTCATAAGCTTCTCCTTATCATGCTGCGTTGTATTCATTGGTTAGTGAATGGAAAATAACGGTTCGGAAATAATTTCGTATGTCATTTGTGAGTTGTTGTAGTAGATTTTTAACGCTTCGGTGGGCTGCTTCATGAAATTGGTGAGGGATGCAGAATCGTATGCCAGAGAAATCACCCGTACTCCGTCTTTTAAGGTAACCAGCCCGGTTTTTTCGCCACGGTACACCACCAGAATATTTTTCCCTTCAAAGCGGCTTTTGGATATAGCATCCAGGAACAACTGTTCCTCCTGGGAACGGCTGAACGACAGCGGCTCGGTAAGCAGTAAAATGATGTTTTTCTTGTTGGTATTTAATACGGTTGTCAGACGATTCCATTCCGACATCCCTTTTTTGGCGATGCTTTTTCCCGAATTGTCGATGGTGGCAATTTCAATCAAGTCGTTTTCTACACTTTGTTCCGTAAAGGGATAGATAGCATGATTCATTCTTTCCAGCACATTTTTTGTGAGTAAGCGGCTGAAAAAGGTGTTGTAGCTTCTCGCTCCGCTATAGATGGAAAGAGAATTTGTCAGCCCGATGTTTTCTGCCATCACATCAGATTTTGGCAGAGTATCTTTTAATAAAATGCCCGTTGATTTGTCGTGTTCTGTTTTGGAAATTTCACGCTGGTAGCCGTCTGGATTGGTGACAAGATAGGTGTTATTTTTGGTTTTTTGTGCATAGGTTGCCGGAGCGACGGTGGTATAGGTTACCTCACCGGTGGCAGTGCCGTACTGCAGCGAAAGGGTAGCAGTTGTCATCGCCTCTCCGTAGAAAAATCCGTTTTTTACGATACCGCTTCCCTTTGTTACCCTTGCGGTAACCTGGCTTGGGTTAACCTTTACGGACTGCCCCAATTCATCATAAACAGTACAGGTGATTTCCTTGGGAATGTTGGAATAAGCGATGGAATCTTCTGCCGCAATGCCGTATGCTTTGGGATTTTCCGTGTTTGCAGTAATACCAAGAGCGTTGGCAACGGGACGCTCATAGCCTCCTGCCAGCTGGTGAATGTATTGCAGCTCTCCTGTGGTGTTGTCGATAACGGCACATTGAGTTGAGCCGCCGCCATCAAAACAAACTGCATAGTAAGCACCTTCTTTGAGACAAAGCTCTGCCATTTTCTTCTGTGTGAGACCCGGCTGATTGACTGCCGTAATCATCCAAAGGGTTTTGCCGTCCTGGGAAATCCCCATGGCAGGAAAGGAATCGGAATATTTGGGATAAGAAAGCTTCTCCACCACTTTTCCCTCAGAAACAAGCAGAGAACCGCCGCCCACTGTAAAGTCGGGCAGAAATTCCAATGTAGGGGTAGTGAGAATTTCTAAGGTTGCTTTATCGCCAACCTGAATCTGGTCAAACAATGTGGTTAAATCGGACAGCCCTGCCACAATGTAGCCGTTTTCCGGAATGGGCGCAGGAGGCATATCACGGCGGATTTCGGTGAGGATGCCGTCTTCAATGACCAGCTCCACCAGTGTGCCGTGAGAGCCGAGAGATTCTTTTCCCCAGTGCTTGTCAAAAATGGCAATGCCCTCTAATGAAGAATATTTGTTATAAGTTTTAACAAATTCAAACACTTCGTCACGGAAGCCAAGCTTAATCTGGTTGGAATACACATCAAAGGAATATTTGTGGTCCTCATTGTAGGAAAAGGAATATACCTGCTCTTCCAATGCGTTGGAAAGAAGCTTGCCGTCTTTTTCGTTATAGCCCACAGCAGAGCCTTTCCCTGATTCGGAGGAACGGTTGAAATAGTCGGCATTCAAAACCACCTTTGCCTCATTTTCGTTACCGATATTACGGCTGGACAGCAAGGTGGAGGCACCGGCTTTTGGGTACATCAGCTCTAAGCTTAAATTCGGATTGGACAGATCGCATTCCACAATCTGATAGTTGAAAAAATCCCCATCGGATAAGGTTTCCACTTTTCTTACCTCTACACCCGCAAGGGGGCTGTAGCTTGTGGTTTGCGTATAGGGGATATTGGATGCCATCGTGCAGGTTCCTATGTGAAGCCCCAATACACAAACGGCAGTTATTTTAGAAAACAATTTCATATAATCGCACTCCTGTTATGTAGTTTTTTTTTTGTTTGACGGCGGTTACTCGGAAAAAGTTCGGTAATTTAGTCTGTTTTCTTATTATAGAGAAAAAAAGACAGTTCGTCAATTGTTTTTTGAAACATTCCCGTAAAATCACAAATAATTCACAATGTTTTCGGGGAATATTTGTGAAAATCCCTTGACGAAACTGCAAAAATACAGTAAAATATAAGGGATAGAAAAGGGGATTTTCTCCCCCAGGCAAGGAGTTGACTCTGTGTGAAAAAACTAATCGCGTTTTTGCTGATTACCGCTATGCTGTTTTTGCAGGTGTCTGTTTGCTTTGCCCGGGAAGTGTCTACCTTTGATGTGCTTATGAATATGGATCCCGTTCTTTTGGAACGGTTTCGTGCCGGTGGCTTATCAGACGAAATGATACAAGGCTTTATGGGTGTTCTGGACGAGGAGGCAGACAAGCTTCAAAAACCGGAGGACAGAGAAACCCTGGAGCAATATTTTTTGAGCTTGCTGTTGTTATATGTGTTTCAGCAGGAACGGTTTTTGCCTGTAATGGTTGCCTTTGACCAGGAGTTTCCTGAAGAAGTGATTTATATTGCCGAAACGGGCAGATTGCCGGAAAGTCTGGAAATTTTCTTCCTTTCGGTTATGGGTAACAGCATTGCGTATACTCCGCCCGTTACGGAGGATGCTCCGGATGATATCGTGGAAGAAACGCCAGCCCCCACACCGACACCCACTCCCGTTCCCACGCCCACCCCGCCGTTTTCCGATTTAGCGGACTATCCCTGGGCAGTGGAGGCAATCCGTTATCTTTACGACAATGGGTTGGTAGAGGGGTACGGAGACGGTTCGTTCCATCCGGAAGCTCCCGTCAGCCGTGCTGAACTGGTAACCTTGATTACCAAAGCATTTCTGGATAAAACCTATCGGTATGATACCAGCCGTTTTTCAGATGTTTCTCCGGATGATTGGTATGCAAATCACTTATTGACAGCAGAATATTTTTCTATTTTCCAGTGGATATATGAGGGCGAATTTCAGGCATCAGCTCCCGTGACCCGACAGGAGCTATGTGCGGTAATTTACCGTGCTTACCGCCGAAGCGGAGCAGATACTCCAAAGTATGTGTCCCGGTATGAATTTCTGGATAATGCCTTGATTGCAAGCTATGCATACGACCCCATTCAGCAGTTGCAGCGGGCAGGCTGTATCAAGGGATATGAGGATGGATGCTTTCATCCGGACAATATCGCCACCAGGGCAGAAGCCATGCAAGTGATTGCATCGGTGCTGCAGTTACCACGATAGAGGTTATTTTGTAACCATGAGAAAGGAACATTAGTAATTATGAAGAAAATTCTCGCAACCGTGCTGCTTTTATTATATCTTTGTACGTTATCTGCATTTGCTGAACCAAATGCCTCGCCCACTCCGTCGCCTGCGGCACAGACTTCGGCAGCAGAGCCTTATTCCGGCAGTGCAACTGTCAGCATTTTATATACTTCGGATATTCATGGGAATATTCAGCGCAACGAAGAAAAAGGCACACTGGGCTATTCCGGCATTGCTGCCATTCAGCGTTCTCTTCCCGATAGTATTCTGATTGACGGTGGGGATTATTTAACCTCCAATTTGTTTGTTGCGCAAGACACAGTGGATAATGTGCTGAATCTGATGAATTCTGTTGGATATCATCTGGCAGCAGTTGGGGAAGCTGATTTGTTAAACGGCTCTCAGGTGATGAAAGAAGTGCAGGAAAAAGCTGCGTTTCATATGCTTTCCAGTAATGTTACCACCGGCTCGGACAGAACGCCTCTTTTAGGCTCTACCAAAATCATCAATGTGAAAGGAATTAACTTAGGCTTTTTCAGTATTCTGAATCCTGAGCTTCGTCTCACAACCGGACTGGAGGAGCTGACGGATATCTATCTGGAGGATGCCAGCAAAACGGCACAAAATTGTGTCAACTCCTTGAAAGAGCAGGGGGCAGACGTTATTATCGCGCTGACCCATATCGGTACGCAGGACAGCACTACCGTAGACCAGCTGGCAGCTTTTGTCAGTGGAATTGATTTTATTTTTGACGGTCATGACCATCAGGCAAATAACGGCAGATTTATCGGAGAAACCTTGATTTTGAATCCCGGTGCAAATGGGGAACACCTGATGCAGCTGGATTTGAAATTCGGTGCTAACAAAAGCTTGCGTTCCTTTTCTACCACACAGTGGTCTTATCCTGCATTGGAAAAGCTTCCCATGGATGAGGCAATTGTATATTTAGAAAACAGCATTATTGAAGCGCAAACTGAGTTTTTAGATGAAGCGGTTGCCATTTCCAAAGTGGAGCTTCCCTATCCGGAGGATATCGGATACCGTTCGGTTCCCTTGGGGAATTTCATTGCAGATTCTTATTTGAAAAAAACCACAGCAACCATTGCTATGGTGGAAGCAGGCAGTATTGCAGCCGGGATTCCCGGTGGTTCTGTGACCAAAGCACATATTTTGTCTATTTTGCCGGACAGCCGGGTTCTTCAGGAGAAAAAAGTGACTCCCAAGGCGTTAAAGACTGCATTGGAAAGTGCCGTTTCCACTCTGAAGCTGAAAGACGACGGAACCATTGATCCTGACAGTGCAACCGACAGCTTTCCGCAGATTGCAGGTTTCCGTGTGGATGTAAACCTGAAAAATGAGCCGGGCGAACGGGTAATGAAAATTAAGCTGGATAACGGCGTTACGTTGAATCTTACTGATGACCGTACTACCATTACACTGGTTTCTAACAGCAGACTGCTTTCCGGAGAAAACGCGTACGATGTATTCGATTCCTACCCGGTAGAAGCAGAGTATGTTTCTGAAGGACAAGCGCTTTTGGATTATATCAATGCTACAGAAGAATATCCTGATTATACAGAAGCAAGAATTCGTATGACAGACCAGCAGAAAAGCTACACCGGCTTGATTGTGACCATCTTGCTTTCCATCGTGCTGGTAGTGATGCTGATGGTAGTGATTATTAAAATGATGACCCGAGTCTCTTAAGCCGGAGAAGTGCCTCACGCTGTGATGTAGCTGTTCTCAACTTGTGAAAGGATTGATTTTTGTGAAAGTATTTCGCAAGATTCTCGTGATTTTGATTTGTATTGTAGTGCTGGGATATGCGGGATATAAAATTGCATATCCTTATGTGGCACCGCTTTTGTTTGACTATCTGGTGGAACATAATCTGGATGCTTTTGTCAAGCTGGAGCAATCTCTTACAGAGTCCGTAGGAAATGAACCGACTGCAACTCCGATGCCGGATAGTTCAGAGGAGGGAAGTCCGGTAGAAAGTCCGCTACCCACAGACACTTCTGATGTGTCTCAGCCCCAGGTTACCGCACAGCCAAAGCAGACCCCAAAGCCGGAAATGGAAATTCAGGCGGTGAAAACCACTATGGGGGTGTTTTCGGGAGAGCATCTGGCAAGAGCGCTCAAAAACATCTCTCCCAAGGACAAAACCCGAATTATTTCATTGTGTCAGAGTGCAGTATCCACCTCGGATATTCTGAAGGTAAGCAAAATGATGCTTCAGGACGGTTTAACCAAGGAGCAACAGAAATATATTGAAAATTATTTAAGAGATAATTTATCCGTTCCCGAAAAACGGGAGATTTTAGAAATCTTGAAACAATATTAAGGAGACAGTAGGATTGGAAACCCTTTCTCACATCGGAAGTAATTTTACCATTTTTCAACGGGAGGATTCTTTTAAGTTCGGCACGGATGCAGTGCTGCTTGCCCGATTTGCCAGAATGCGAAAAAAAGATGTGCTGTATGATTTCTGCTCGGGTACCGGAGCCGTTGGCTTTTTTTGTCACCTGTTATATCAGCCCAAGGAAATCGGGTTTGTGGAGCTGGACGAGACGATGTGTTGTTTGTCCGAAAAAACAGCAACCTATAACGGAATCAAAGAAAAATGCCGCTTTTTTTGTACCGACCTTTCGGAGTTTAACAGGGAAAAAAATCTGTCATATGCAGACTGCATTACTGTAAATCCACCTTATTTTCTGGAGCATAGCGGCAAAACCAATCAAAACCCCAATCTTACGGGAGCAAGGCATACAGACAATTTTTCTCATCAGGTATTGTTTCAGAAAGCCTATGAACTGCTGAAAGACGGAGGAAAGCTGTTCCTCATTCAACGGGTTCAGAATTTAGCAGAAATTTTATATTTGATGCGCTGTGCTCATATTGAGCCGAAACGGCTTCGGATGGTACATAGCTACAAAAAGAAAGATGCTACCCTCTTTTTGGTGGAGGGGGTAAAAAACGGAGGGGTTTGGCTGGATTGTCTGCCTCCTCTTGTGTTATATCGAGACAACGGTGAAATGACAGAAGAATTTAAAAAAATGCAGGAGTTTTAATATGATGGGTACACTTTATCTTGTAGCCACCCCAATTGGAAATCTGGGAGATTTGTCCTCCCGTGCTCTTGAGGTGCTGGAATCTGCCGATATCGTTGCGGCAGAGGACACTCGTGTAACCGGGTCGCTTTTAAAAAAACTGGGTATGGAGAAAAAGCTGGTTAGCTATTATGAACACAATGCCAGTATGCGAAGCGGATTATTATTGTCCCGGTTAGAGGCAGGAGATTGTGTTGCTCTGGTTTCTGATGCCGGCACGCCTGCCATATCTGACCCGGGGGAAGATATTGTTGCCCGTTGTATTGAAAAGAATATTCCCGTTATTCCGGTTCCCGGCCCCTGTGCCTTTGTTTGTGCTTTGACTGTGTCCGGCTTTTCCACCAAACGGTTTACCTTTGTGGGCTTTCTCTCTGCAAAGCAGGGGGAACGCAAAAAAGAGCTGGAGGCATACTGTCATGCTACCGAGACATTGATTTTTTATGAAGCACCTCACCGCTTATTGAAAACCCTTTCGGATATGAAAGAAATCCTCGGAGCAGAACGGAGAGTTTCGGTTTCCCGTGAAATTACCAAAAAATTTGAAGAGCATATCCGCGGCACAATTTCGGAGGTTCTTGCCCACTTTGAAGAGCATGGCGTCAAAGGCGAGTTTGTGATTGTGGCAGAGGGTGGCACAAAGGCGGAATCTGATTTAAACGCCCTTTCTCTGGAAGAGCATCTGGAGCATTATCTTGCTTTGGGAAATTCCAAGAAAGACAGCATTAAGCTGGTAGCAGCTGACCGCAATCTTCCAAAGAGGGAAGTGTATGCTCATTTTATTGATTAAAACAGCACCAAAAAAGCAGGTAACCTGTGTTACCTGCTTTTAAAATTCACTATCCTGTCTGTTTATGATGATATCCGCACAACAAGACCATTTGCGAGGAATGGATGCTTGGAGAGAAAATCTCTCAGGGCATAGTGGAATTTGGGGAATCAATTTCCGATTATTTGAATTTTCTTTTTCTTGCTTCTTCGGATTTTTTCTTTCTCTTAACGCTGGGTTTCACATAATGTTCTCTTTTTCTGATTTCAGAAAGAACACCTGCTTTTGCACACTGTCTTTTAAATCTTTTTAACGCGTTATCTAAAGACTCGTTATCTTTTAATCTGATTTCTGCCATCTCGGTTTGTCCCTCCTCCCATAAACGCAGTCAAAGCTGCCGGATAATTTTCAATCATAAACCTACGGATTGTATTATAATATATATTTTCATTGATGTCAACAATTTTTTTTAATTTTTTTGAATTT
>JAGBEY010000003.1 GCA_017936745.1 Clostridia bacterium | reverse complement strand
GTTTCATTTGCTGTGTAGTATTCCTTTGATACCTTTTCAAATTCAGGTATAGTTCCGTCATACTCTGTACCAATCAAATCGTGATTGGAATGATACAGACGAACATTATCACGACTTACAAAGGATATAACATCAATATTGTCAAGGGTTGTTTTGAGAGAGTCAAGATACTCATTTAACAGCTCGGTTGTTCTTTCATCATCGGGATTTTTAATTTTGTCATCCACAAGCGGAGAATTTGCCACCGCCTCGGCAATGTTCTGCAGGTTCTGATCTCGTTTATCTATTTCAAAATGAATATTTATTAAAGTTCCAGAAATGCCCAAAAACAAAGCAAGGGTTATGATAAGTATCAGTTGCGTGGTAACTATTTTTCTGTGTATGTTTTTTATTGAAATCTGCCTTTTCGAATTTTTCAAATTCTTCTTTACCTTCATAATAAAGGGCTCCCTTTTTGCTTTTCTTATTTAAAATTATAGCATATAAGGTATGAAATTTCAATTTATTAACTTATTTTTTGACTTTTGTAAATAAAATAAATTTTATAAAATGACAAATTATGTTTATATTTTACATAAAATTGTCAGCGTTTCAAAGTTGTGATAGGCTTTAATACGAAATTAAAAACAAAGGAGTTTTGTGTTATGAGTTCTATTTTTGAAACAATTATGTTGGTGTGCTTTGGGTTGTCTTGGCCTATCAATGTGATTAAGGCGTACAAAGCACGTACAGCGAAAGCAATCAGTCTGCCGTTTATTCTTTTAATCTTTATCGGGTACATAGCAGGAATCAGTGCAAAAATTACTTCGGGGCAGATGAATTATGTGTTTATCGTTTATCTGCTTAACCTTGCAATCGTTCTCCTAAACATTGTAGTATATTTC
Source organism: Clostridia bacterium (assembly GCA_017936745.1). GTDB lineage: Bacteria > Bacillota > Clostridia > UMGS1840 > UMGS1840 > SIG452. The sequence continues at coordinate 56,650 of JAGBEY010000003.1, read as the reverse complement.
AGAAATGTTGCTTTAGATAATAAATCAAGATAAGGGGTGCAAAAGATGAGAGAACAAGAAATTAAGAATTATAAGACATTAAACAAACTTGCAGAGCAAAATGGCATTGTTATCTTTGGCGAAAAAGAAGATGCTTCTATTCCGCTTTGTGAATTAAGACAGGCTTTTGGCATCAAAGAAAATTGTTATAACCGTAGCTTTGAAAATCTTACAATCAGCGAGGCTTGTGATATTTATGCCGATTGTATTGCAGACCTTTCTCCCGAAACAATCCTCTTGCATATTGAAGATACCGAAAGCTTCAAGTTCTCGGCAGATAAATTTACTGATGATTACCGCAAACTGATTTCACAAATCAGGAAGAATAATAAAAAGTGCAGAATTGGCATTGTATCTGCAAAAAAATACGATAACAACAGCGATATTGCAGAATTAAATAAACAGTTAAAATATATAGCCGATTCCGAAAAGTGTGAGTTCTGCAATATTTCCCAAAAAAGAGTGTGGAATCCGCAACAAACAAAGGATGTAGTTTCATTTGTATATAACACTGGATTTGTGCATCCTCTGAAAAACAAAAGACCGCTTAATGATTTGGTTAGGCTATTGTTTTGTGTAAATGATTATAGTTATACAAAATAAAAAATATCCGTTAGTTTAACAAGCAAGGAAGATGTATACCATCTTCCACGATTTTAGATAATCCTAATACCTTATACAATAAACCCCGAAACAAAATTCTGTTTCGGGGTTTAAACTATCCTTATAAACACGCCTCATATTCTTGCGGTGTTTTTTTCACCTTTTATTATTTCAGAAGTTCGCGGATTGCTTTATCGTATTTATCCTTATTTTCCAGAGCTTCGGCATTGGTTTTTCCTTTGGTCATAATATATGCCTTGATTTTCGGCTCAGTGCCGGAGGGACGGAAGGAAAGGAGTGTACCGTCCTCTAACTCGTAGCTTAACACATTGGAGGGCGGGAACGCTAAAGCGGTAACTTCCCCTGTGAAAAGATTCTTGGTTTGTGCCACACTGTAGTCATTTGCCAAAACGGTTTTCACCCCGGCAAATTCTTCAGGAACATTGGCTCTCAAATTCGCCATTATTCCCTTGATTTTCTCAATGCCTGCCATACCCTCGTGGGTGATGGAAACCAGCCCCTCACGGTAATAGCCGTAGCGTTCATACAATTCAATCTGCACATCTTTCAAGGTTTTACCCATTTTTTTGTAGAATGCGGCAGCTTCACAAAGGAGCATACAAGCATTCACGGCATCTTTATCTCTGGCATGGGTGCCGGACAGGAAGCCATAGCTTTCTTCAAAGCCGAACAGATAGGTATGCTGTTTGGTTTCTTCAAACAGTTTAATCTGCTCACCGATAAACTTAAAGCCGGTATACACATTGATAACCTCAATGGGATAATCCTTTTTAAATTCATAAATCATATTGGTGGTAACAATGGTTTTAATCACAGCACCGTTTTCGGGAAGCTGATTTCTCTTTTTGAGGCCCTCTAAGATGTAGTTAACAATTAAAACGCCTATCTGATTTCCGTTTAAAATTTCATAGTCACCGTCTGCGGTTTTCAAAAGAATCCCCACACGGTCGGAGTCAGGGTCGGTGCCGATGATAATGTCGGCATCTTCTTTTTTTGCATATTCCAGTGCAATTTGAAAGCCGGCAGATTCTTCGGGATTGGGAGATTTCACAGTGGGAAACGCACCGTCGGGCAATTCCTGCTCTTTTACCACGGTGAGATGCTTTAATCCCATTCTGCCCAACACTTCCCGTACAGGGATATTCCCTGCCCCGTGGAACGGCGTGTATACCACTCTCAAATCAGTGCCTTTTAAGGCATCGGGATTGATGGATAAAGCCATCACTGCCTTGTAATATGCTTCATCAACGGAAGAAGGCATCCACTGGATGATACCGTTTTCCAAGCCCTCTTCAAAAGAAATCTGCTGAATATCGGAAAACAGGTCTACCTGCTTCATTTCCTGATAGACCACATCGGCTTCCTCCGGCGGAAGCTGACCGCCATCCGACCAATATGCCTTGTAGCCGTTGTATTTTGCCGGATTGTGAGATGCGGTAATTACAATCCCGGCAGTTGCATTCATTTCACGGATAGAGAACGACAGCATCGGCGTGGGACGAAGAGACGGGAAAATATATACCTTAACGCCGTTTGCCGCCAACACACCGGCAGACTCTTTGGCAAACACATCGGAAAAATGACGGGAATCATAAGCAATGCAGACCCCTTTTTCCATTGCCTCTTTGCCGTTTTTCACAATCAGATTAGCAAGACCCTGCGTTGCCTGACGAACGGTGTAAATATTCATACCGTTTGTACCCGCTCTTAAAATTCCGCGGATACCGCCGGTGCCAAATTCCATGGAGGTGAAAAACCGTTCTTCAATTTCTTCGGGAATTTCACGGATTGCTTCCAGCTCATCCCGGATATTCTTGTCCAACCCCGGATAGGAAAGCCAGCTTTCATACTGTTTCATTGCTTCAGTCATGATGATTTTCTCCTTTTCTTTGATTACTTTCCTGCAAGGGAAAGCAGTGCCTGTACTTCATTGGGATTTAATTTACGAATCCTTCCCTCTTTCAAAGAGCCAATCTCGATGGGTCCGATTTGCACTCGCTTTAATTCCAGAACACGGTGCCCCACCGCTTCAAACATTTTTCTCACCTGACGGTTACGCCCCTCGCAAATGGCGATTTCCACCAGGCATTTATCCTTAAAAATTTCGGATAAAAACACTTTGGCAGGAGCGGTTTTTTTGCCATCTATCACAACACCCCGTTTGAGCTTTTCCACCGCTTCTTCTTTGATGATGCCGTTTACTACCGCCAGATATTTTTTTTCAATGTGATGCTTAGGATGGGTGATGGCATTCACAAATGCCCCGTCATTAGATAAAATGAGAAGCCCCTCCGTGTGATAGTCCAATCTTCCGGCAGGGTAAATCCGTTCTTTCACATCCTCACCGATTAAATCCATCACACAGGGACGGTCAAACTGGTCTTTCACGGTGGTCACATAGCCTCTGGGCTTATACATCAGGTAATACACCTTTTTTTCAGGTGCAGATATCACCTGCCCCGAAACCTCTACCACATCGTTTTCCTGCATCTGATAGCCAAGCTCGGTGAGGGTTTCCTCGTTTACCTTAACTAAGCCATCCAGTATCATGTCTTCTGCCTTACGGCGGGAGCAAATCCCCGCATCGGCAATATATTTTTGTATTCTCAAGGTTTCTGAACTCCTTTACTGTGCCCCCTCTTTTGGGGGCGGTTTCAAATAGCTTTTGTAAAGACTGATATGGTCGTTCCAGTCATCTGCATCATTTAAGGTAACGCAAATGAGATTCCGCTCTCCGTCTGTTGCCGAGGACACCAGGGTTCTGCCCGCTTTTTTGGTAAAGCCGGTCTTGACGCCTTTGGTGTTTTCATACATCCACAAAAGCTTATTGTGATTTTTTAAATATCGGGTATAGCCGTCCTCCGATACAATGTTTTTGTTCTTCGTTCCCACAATTTCCGAAAAGACAGGGTTTTCCATGGCGTAAGCCGTAATTCTTGCCATATCCAGCGCTGTCACCAGATGATTTTCACCATCCAATCCGGAGGGATTTTCAAAATGGGAATCGGTTGCACCCGCCCGTTTTACGGTTTCGTTCATTTGTTCCACAAATTCCTCATATCCGAAATGAGTGGCAATGGCATTCGCAGCATCGTTGCCGGAATGCAGCATCATCCCGTAAATCAGATTGATAAGAGAAAGCTGTTCTCCTGCCCGAAGATAAAGGCTGGACCCCTCCGTATTGGCAGATTTTTGGTCCACCGTAACAATATCATCGGGATTTCCAAGCTCTAAGGCGGTGATTGCCGTCACAATTTTGGTAATGGAGGCAGGAAGCATCCGAATTGCCTCATTGTAGCCATACACCATCTGTTTAGTTTTGGTATCGTAAAGACAGATAGCCTTTGCCGAATAAGAATAACTATGTACGCCGCTTATAAGCATCACAAACACACTCAAAACGGCAATCAGACGAAATTTCATTCCCGCACCTCCGTCATAAAAATGGCTCGGTTAAGGGTATGAAACATTTTAGGGAAATATGCAAAAAGTCCGGTTAGTCGATAATAATTTCTTCTTCGGTAATGACAGTTTTCGTGCCTTTTTTGTCAAACTTCTGGAGCACCTTATTGATAAGGTCGGGCGCCATATCCACAATTTTGTCCACGGTGTTTCCCTGCTCAACAGGCAACATTCTCACGCTGCCGTTGGTTACCACCAAAAATGCAACGGGAGAAATGGTAACACCCCCACCTGCTCCGCCGCCGAAGGACTGCTTATCTACAGTGATTTTAGCATCCCCGAAATTGGAACCGCCTGCCCCGAAACCGAATGCCACACGGGAAATGGGAATGAGCACAATGCCGTCTCCGGCATTGATGGGTTCTCCGATAATGGTGTTGACATCCACCATACTTTTAATGTTTTTCAGTGCCGAATCCATAAGACCTTCGATAGGATGAGACATACTAAAAACCTCCTTCTACTGTTTCCAGTTTTTTAAGAATATAAGTCCTGCTTTACATAAATATATGGGTTTTGTTTTTAAAATCATAGCAAAATTCAGTTGAAAAACTAAGTTATCATAGTCCATCTGAACATTGCTGTACGGGGACTTCTCAAATTTGAAAAAATGCTGCAAGAGCCCGGTTACCACGCCGGCAAAGGCTTCCACCGCACCGTAGCTCATTCCGGTTAAAGCTGCATTGCCAAGCCCGAATTTTCCGATCACACCTGCCTCCTGCACCTTGATTTTTTGAGCAAGATAGGAAAGCGTTTTCTCTAAAGCTTCCCGGATTCTGGTAAAGGTATTACGCATTTCCAGAAATTTTTTCATAACGGAATCTTCGGTTTCCTTTTTTTCGGAAACCGGTTCTTTCGGTTTCTTTTTTTTCTGTTTCTCACCCAAAGGAATCCGTATGGTGATGTGAAGCACCCTGATTTTCACCGTCAGCGCCTTGTCACTTACGGATAGTATAACCAAAAAATCCGAAAATAACAAAACGGCAAGCACCGCAAGTATCACAAGGAAAATACAGATTGCAATTATCATAACTCAGTTTCTTCCTCCTTTGTCTGTAAATCGGAAAAGGTGAGATTGTCATTTTGCCCGATGGCATCCTTTAATTTCCGCTCCAATTTGGGAAGCTCGTCCAGACTTTCCAGCCCGAACACCCGTAAAAACTCACTGGTTGTGCCGTAGAGCATAGGTCTGCCGGGGGCATCCATTCTGCCCCGCTGCTCAATCAGCTCCCGTTCCAGAAGGCGGATAATGGAATTGTAGCTGTCGACACCCCGAACGGCATCTACCATCGCTTTGGTCACCGGCTGATTATAAGCAATCACCGAAAGTGCCTCCAAAGCAGATTGAGAAAGTCCCTTTTGCGCCTTGGTTTCCAGCATTTTTGCAATATAGGGGTGATGCTCACTTTTGGACACCATCTGAAGCGCACGGTCCAGCCGCACAATTTTCATGCCGCCGCTTTTCTTATTAAAGGTGGTGATAAATTCGTTGAAGTAAGGAGTAATATCACCAAATTCCTCCTCCAGTACCAAAGACAGCTTGTCTGTCTCAACGGGACTTCCCATGGCAAATAAAATGCCCTCCAAAATCCCGAATAATTCTTGTTTTTTCATAGTGTATTTCCTTATTGGCTTATCATAAAACAATCATTTTTATAAGAAACCTTTAGTTTGTTTTCTTTTAATAAATCCAAAAGTGCCATAAAGGTTGCCGCCACCTGTGCACGGGTATGGCAAATGGCAAGAAAGGTGTCCACAAGAGGCAGCTTCTTTTTGGTTTCAATCACCGCTACCAGCTTGTCCGACATTTCTGCCACCGACACTACCTCTCGATCCACAATGCCGGAAAACACGCCCTTATCGGGAGGAAGCTTGGTTTCGATGCGTTCCAGCAGCTCCTCCAAGGCGGTAATCAGGCTCTCTTTGGGTAAATCCAGCTTAGTGTAGCGAATTAACCCCTTGATTTTTTCGCTCCCCTTGGTAAAGGTGAATGCCCCCAATGGCTCCCGCTCTTTTAAATAGCCCGAAAGCTCTTTATACTGCTGATAATCCAAAAGCTTTTGCATCAGCTCTTTTCTGGGGTCGTCCTCCTCCACGGCATCTTCCTCCTGAGGCTTGGGCAGAAGCATTTTGGATTTAATATACAAAAGCTCCGATGCCATCACCAAAAATTCGGAAGCAATCTCCATATCTAAGCTCTCCATCGCCTTTAAATAAGCAATGTACTGCTCAGTCAGAGTGAAAATAGGAATATCGTAAATGTCAATTTTATTGGTTCGGATGAGGTGCAGCAAAAGATCCATCGGCCCTTCAAACTGCTCTAATTTCAACTCTATCATATTATAACCCCATCACCCTGGAAACAACCGAAAAGAAAAAATTGAAAATGTTGGTGGTTCCGCGGTCTAACAGCAAATCAAAGGTTCCGTTATACACCAGCACTAAAAATACAATCATAATGTAACGCTCATATTGCATCACACGGAAATAAAAGCGACTGGGTAAAAAAGCAAACAACACACGGGACCCATCCAAAGGCGGTACGGGAATTAAGTTAAACACTGCCAGTGTAATGTTATAGGACACTAAAATCCGAAAGAACAACGCGAGATATTCTGACAGATAAGGAACCTCCAGCTTCCAAGAGCCGACCCATAAAAACATCCCCAAAAAGGCAATCACCAGATTGGTCACAGGCCCCATCAGGGCGGTAATTGCCATCCCTTTTTTGGGGTCACTGAAATTGGCAGGGTTAATGGGAACGGGCTTCAGCAAAAGAATAAACCCAACCCACACTAATATCCCGGTTAAAAAGCTGAGAGCCGGGAGAAGCTTTCCTAAAATAATTCCTCCTAAAATCCACCCTGCATACATAGGGTGAATATGCCGAAAGGGGTTTAAGGTAAGACGCCCCTGATATTTTGCAGTGGTATCTCCTAAAAGCATTGCCGTGTAGCCATGGGCAATTTCGTGGGGGAGCAGTGCAAAAACCAAGGCCACTGCGGTGAATACCGCTTCGATTAAAAGGTTGAAAAATTGCATTAAAAAATTCCTTTCCGAGGATACATTCATCCTATTTTACAGTGTATCACATTATGCCAAAATTTGCAACGGATTTCACGAAAAAAACTTGTTTTTTTACATAGTGGCTTTTCCCTTTAATCAATTAAGTTCAGCACATCGTCTTTTAACTGTTCCTCCTCGGTTTCCAGATTGGTGTAGCTGTTGGGAACAGAACCTACCACTACCGTTTCGGAAAGCGGAACCCGTGTTTTTACCCCGGCATTCACCAAGTGTGTATCAGGGAGCAGCAAAGACACCTCCATCTCCACCGTGAGCATCATCTGATGGCGAGTCTGATTGATGCCGGCATCGGAAAAATGGCTTTCAATCTCCACCAGTGCTTTCCCGTAGGGGAACATACTAATCGACAAACGAGGCCCGAAGTTGGCTAAAAAATCAATCCCCGAAAGTGTTCCTGCCGGAATGGCAACCTCTGTGTTTTGAAATTGCTCCAGCTTTTCGGCAACCGACAGTGCAAGCCTTGCTTTTAAGCGATTCATTGCCGCAACATCCGGCACAACGGCAGAAATCTGTCCGTCAGGAGTGGTTTCCAGTGAAATCAGGCGGCTGTTTATAAATTGGTCCTCCAAAAACACATCCTCCACTGCCTGATGTACCGCCACCTCACCCATTCGGGAGGCATGTGCTGTTCCCAATCGAACCAATGCCGGATGAAACACAAAAAAATAAATATAGCATCCGTAAAGCACCGCCCCTGCCACCAGACACAAAAAAAGAAAGCCTCCCCATCGCTTTTTGGAAAGTCTGTACCCCATTTTATTCATGGCACGCCGATACCCCAACGGTTTCATCCAAACCACCCCTTTTTCTCTTATCAATTTATGAGAAAATATTCATTCTGATACAAAAAAAACAAAAGACAGCCTCCAAAAATCGGAAACTGCCTTTTGAAAAGGGAAAAAACTTACAGTGTAAGTTTTTTTACAAATTCTGTTCCTGCTCCGCCTGAATGTCAGGGAACACAGAAATCATGGGCTTAACATCTTTGCCCTTCAGCTTACGGTCAACATAGTTTCGGGTAATTTTCATCACCAGACCGGAAAGGGCAACAACCCCAATTAAGTTGGGAACCATCATCAGCCCGTTAAAGGTGTCGGAAATGTCCCACGCCAGAGAGGAGGTGAGAAGTGCACCGCAGAGAATCATTACCAGGTGAATGACCTTATACACAGTTTTGGATTTTAAACCAAATAAGTATTCCCAGGCTTTTCCGCCATATACATCCCAACCCAGCACAGTGGTAAATGCAAAGAGCAAAATGGCAATGGCAACAAAACGTTCACCCCAGATGCCAAACACGCCGTAGAATGCTTTTGCAACTAAAGTCGCATCGCTGATGCCTTCAGCCAATGCACCGGTGTTTAAATCAATCATCCCGGAGGTTAAAACAATCAATGCAGTCATGGTACAAACCACCATAGTGTCTGCAAACACTTCAAAAATACCCCACAAGCCCTGACGAACCGGTTCTTTAACATTGGAGCTGGCGTGAACCATAACCGAAGAACCAAGACCGGCTTCGTTGGAGAATACCCCACGCTTACAGCCCTGGGTTACAATATCCTTTACCACGATACCGCCCACACCGCCAAGTGCCGCGGGAACCGTAAAGGCATAACGGAAAATAGAGGCAAATGCCGCACCGATTAAGCGGTAGTTCAAGCCAACAATAATCAAACCGCCCACGATAAACAGCACCACCATAACGGGGACTACTTTTTCCGCAAAGTTTGCAATTCGTTTCAAACCGCCAATGATAATCAGCCCTGCAATCACAACCAGAATGATACCTAAAATCAGATGATACAGGGAAATGCCGTCATAAAGCATCTGAGAAGAAAGGGCAGGAATATCAAATGCGGAAACTATATTTACCACAATTTTGTTAATCTGACCCATTGCACCAATCCCAAAGGATGCCAGAATACAGAAAACAGAAAATAAAATTGCCAGAATTTTACCAATCCATTTGCAGCCCTTTATTTTGCCTAAGCCGTCCTCCAAATAGTACATTGCACCGCCGGACCATTCTCCGTCTGCATTTTTACGACGGAAAAAAATACCCAGCACATTTTCGGAATAATTCGTCATCATACCAAAGAAGGCTGCCACCCACATCCAGAATACTGCACCGGGACCGCCGCCAACAATCGCTGCTGCAACACCGGCAATGTTACCAACACCGATGGTAGCCGCCAGTGCGGTACAAAGTGCCTGAAACTGAGAAATGGATTTTCCTTTTACATGGCCGGAAACATCCTTTTGTGTGAGTTTTCCCAAGGTTTCGGAAAACCAATGTCTGATATAGGTAATCTGAAACACACCGGTGATAATGGTGGTCAGCACGCCGGCAAACAGCAGCAAATACAAGCCCTTACCCCATACAAAGCTGTTGACTTCATTGTTGAAATCGGTAAGCCACGCCATAAAGTTCATAAAAAATTCCTCCTAATTCTGTGTGAAAGCAATTGCTCGAATCGCACAATCCAAGAGAATAAAAAAACGGAGTCTTTGTAAATACAAAAACTCCGAAATTAAAATAATAGCCGATTGTTCCGACTGTTACCTCCGTCCTTTTGCCTGAGAGATTAACCCTTTCGGGCTTTACACCTTCGGCATCCTTTGCTCTTTTAAAAAAAGAGGGGACTTCTCCGGAGCGCTATCCGTTTGCAGTCTCTGTTGAAATTCAACGCCTGAGAGAGTTACTCCTTCGGCAAGGCATACACTGCCTTTCTCCTGCATCCTTCGCTTAGCACAATATTCATTTCAATCGTCATTATAACACGTTTTTTTTATTTGTCAATACCTTTTTTAAATTTTTTTAAAAAAAGAAGTTTCTATTCTTCCTTTAAAATTTTTACACCAAGCACCGTAATATCATCCTCCCGTTTTTCAAAATCCTTCTGCGCCAATGCCGCAACCAAATCCACTGTTTCCGCTAAATCCGAGTTAATGTTCCGCTTTAACACCCCATAAATCCAGTCCTCTTCTTCCAATGCATCCATTACTCCGTCAGAAACCATCACAATAATATCTCCCGGGTGAAGATGCACCGTTTTCACATAGGGCTTCTCACAGCGGATTCCTGCCGGCAGAGAGGTGTTGGAAATTTCAATCACCTCAAGCCCCCGCTTGATATAGGTGGGGCAAGCTCCCGTTTTCATTATTTTCCCCGTCATTTTCTTAAAATCAATTACCATGAAATCCAAGGTGGAAAGCCCCACATCCGGACAAGAGGCAATGAGAAAGGAATTGAGCATCCGATATGCCGATTCAGCGGAAAAGCCGGCTTTCAGCATTTCGTCTAACAGCGTTACCACCGAAGTGGATAGTCTGGATGCCTCCTCTCCGCTTCCCATTCCGTCGGATAATGCCATCAAATATTGATTACGGCTTAACTCCGAAATGATATAGCTGTCCCCCACCGGCTCCTTATCCCGTTTGGAAATGCTTTGCACCCGTCGTTCCAGCTTGCCTGCTTCCCCCTCAGAAAAGGTTAACCGACAAACACGTTCTCCGCAAGTGCCATCGGTGCGAATCATTTCCACGCCCAGAATCTCAGAAATAATTTTTTCCAGAAAAGCAAAGCAGTTTTCCCGATAGTTGCAGGAGGTAAGCTCCAGCTGCACCACAAAATGCTCGGTTGCAGTTTTTACCACCGATGCCTCCTTTACGAGGTAGCCTGCATTTCCCAATGCACTGTAAATTTCCGAGGACAGTCTTGCATCAAAATAGCGGTTTGCCACAATGTTTTGCTTAAGCTCACAAATAATGGACGACAGCTCAATAAACTGTTGCTGAAATGCACCCGTATTTTCCGACAGCTTATGCTTCCACACTGCGTTTAACCGATACAGCTCATAAAAGCTTTTGCACGCCTCCGCAATTTTTTCGGGGTGCACACATCGCTTAACAAACCGCCCGGATAAATTTCGTTCCTCTAATTGTCCATAGCGGGAGAGATGTGCCACTGCTTTGGTCATTGCATCTGCGGTATCGGAATACTGCTCCTGCCAGCAGGCATTTTTCAACGAGCATCGCTTGCAAACACGGTCTCCTACAAAATCAAAAAGTGTGTTTTCATTGACCTTGGTTGCGTTCCGAATGCTTTTTCCGGTGCGGGAAAGCTCGGTGGAAAGTCCGGAAAAGGACTTTGCCAGCTTGTCCAGCCGATTAGCCGTGATTGCATTGACTGTTCCCACCACATCCACAGGCTCAGAGTACAGATAACGGTCCAGATAAGGCCGAATCCATTTTTCGGGGAATAAGAAAAATAAAATGCCTCCCAGTGCCACATCCCGCAACAAAACCACATTCCCTGCTGTTTGAAAATACATAACCGAAAACACATAAGATAGCATCAATCCCAACAGGGCGGTAAATTTGGAGAACTTGGAGAAAATCCCCGTAAAAAAACCAAACAGAGAATATACCGACATGAGAAGTGCCGCATATTCCACCCCGTATCCGCTAAGTATGCCCAGAATCGCACCCGTTGCCGAGCCGCCTCCAATACCGAAATAATATGACGCCATAGAAATCAGGAAGAATTTTAAAATATCGTGAAAATTGACAATCGTAATCAACGTTTCGGTATGGATGCCGGAAATCAGGCTGAACAGAAGAAACAAGGAGCAATAGGCTTCCTGCCTTGTAAATTTTAATTGAGGCGATTTCACGAACTGCGCCCGATAGGCTTTTTTCAGCACAAAATACCCCACAAATGCGATCAGGAGTGTGACCGCCTTTACAATCAAATCCATTGGCACGGGTTCGTGCATCCACAAAATGACGCCCCATACCACAGTGTGGCTGAAAAACAAATAGGCGCTGTCCCACTTTTCTTCCCGAAAAATTTTTTTTAAGAAAAATGCACACACCAGACTGAACATATTTTCGGTGCTGTTGACTGTATAGCTTCCCAACATTCCACCCAGAAGTGGAATTACTCCTCCTCCCAATGCAAGATATGTACTGACAGACAGTGGCGTGATTTCAAAAAAAATCCGGGTGCGGCTTAAAAAGAAGCCCAACAAAAACAAAAGGATGCCTGTCCCCAAAGCAGACAGCTTTTTTCCAAGGCTGTTTTTTTTACGAAAACGGAATCGTGTCTTATTTTCTTGTGTCGTCGGAAGTGTATAACGGATGGCATTCATATTCCAAAACTCCTATTTCCATTTTTTTCCAATTTGTTTCAGTATAACACATTGTTTTTGAAAAAGGTGTTGCAATCTGTCGCAGAATCAGAATTTTTCCGAAAACTTTTCGACCAAAACTGCTATATTCGCCAAGGAGAAGTCTTTTTTCAAAAAAATAACTTGTATTTTGCCTTTTTTTGTGATAGAATGAACGGGAAAGACTCATACAAGGGAGAAAGCTTATGCGGTTACGGAAGAAAAAAAACACCCCCGGGCGTCTGGAGGAATATAAAAACTTTTTTATTCACTTAGAGAATGAAGAATTGGTTGCTTTTTCCGACATTTTCGGAAACGACCACCCTGTTCACATCGAAATTGGTGCAGGAAAGGGCGATTTTATCACCACCCTTGCAAAACAAAATCCCCACATCAATTATCTCGCCTTTGAAAAATGTGCCGATGTCATCGCTATTGCAGCAACCAAAGCAGAGGGAATTTCCAATCTTCGCTTTGCCAATATTGATGCAGAGCTGATTGACCGTGTGTTTCCCGAAGGCAGTGTAGAGCGGATTTACCTGAATTTTTCCGACCCATGGCCAAAGGGACGTCACCGTAAAAAAAGATTGACCCATAAGCTCTTTTTGGAAAAATATAAACATATCTTAGTTTCAGAGGGCGAGCTTCATTTTAAAACCGACAATGTCCGTCTGTTTCGCTTTTCTTTATTGGAAACCAAAGAATTTGGGATGAAATGGAAGCTGCTAACCTTTGATTTGCACAAAGAATATCCCGAAGGCAACATTATGACCGAATACGAAACACGGTTTTCCGCTATGGGATATCCCATCCAGAAGCTGATTGCAAAATTTGAATAACATAAAAAAAGAGGCTGTAAAAAACATTTGTTTTTTTACAGCCTCTTTCTCATTATTTGTCATCGAACGACGAACGCAAATTTTCTTCCAACCTTATTTTTGCAATTCGCAATTTGTAGGGGCTGGCGTCCCCGACAGCCCACCACAGGGTGACTGAGCGGAATTCAGTTTCTACACCCATTGGGTGTTTCTTTGGCAGCAAAGAAAAAGAACGTTTTCTTTTTTTTATGTTAAGGGACCAGGGGGAACTTTCGATTTTCCCCTTAGCCCCCTTAACAATCCTCTTACCCCCTTCAAACGAGTGCTCAAGTGCCGCACGGCTGTTCTATCATTCGTTGGGGGATATAAAATATAGCTTTCTCTGTCAGGATATGCAGTACTTTTTAATATTATCGAACGACGGGCAGTAAATCTCTCCAACCTTATTTTTGCAATTCGCAATTTGTAGGGGCTGGCGTCCCCGACAGCCCACCACAGGGTGACTGAGCGAAATTCAGTTTCTACACCCATTGGGTGTTTCTTTGACATCAAAGAAAAGAACGTTTTCTTTTTTTATGTTAAGGGACCAGGGGAAACTTTCGATTTTCCCCCTAAGCCCCCTTAACAATCCTCTTACCCCTTTCAAACGAGTGCTCAGACGCCACACGGCTGTTCTATCATTCGTTGAAGAATCTAAAAGGTAACTTTCTTGGTTGCTTTGAAAGCATAATTTTTGTCATCAAACGACGGAAGCAAAAAAATTCCGCCGTTATTTTTGCAATTCACAATCGTCTCAGAAAGACGAATGTCCGGGATTGCAAAAATACTTTGGCGGTGGTTTCTTTTTGGTTCTTTTCTTTGGCAGCAAAGAAAAAGAATAGCTTTTTTATGTTAAGGGACCAGGGGGAACTTTCGATTTTCCCCCTAGCCCCCTTAATAATCCTCTTACCCCCTTCACACGAATGCTCAATCGCCGCACGGCTGTTCTATCATACGTTGGGGGATATAAAATATAGCTTTCTCTGTCAGGATATGCAGTACTTTTTAATATTATCGAACTACAAACGCAAATTTTCTTATATTCTTTTTTCGCTCTATCTAAGGCGCAGAGAAAACGATGCAGAATGAAGAAACCGAATCAAAGCTTTGCTTTGACAATGCCCGAAGCCGTACCGCGTGTACGGCGAGTGGTGAGATTCATTGATTCTGCGCATTTTATCAAGCCGTCATCCGAGCCGCTATTTGCAGGCGTCCAAATTCTCTCCCTCAGAAATAGATACCGTAAGCGGTACAGACAGATTCACGGCATTTTCCATACACTGCTTAAGCAGTGCTTTGACTGCCTCTTTTTCTTCTGCCACACAGTCGATTACCAATTCGTCGTGAATTTGCAGAGAAAGCTTGCTTTTGTAAGGCTTCAGTTCTTCTGCCACACGAAGCATTGCAAGTTTTATAATATCGGCGGCAGTGCCCTGGATGGGGCTGTTTAAGGCTGCCCGTTTGCCTGCTTCTTTCATCATATGATTTTTCTCCCGCAGCTCGGGGAAATATCTACGGCGGTGATAGAGGGTTTTTGTGTAACCATTCTCGGTGGCATCCTCAATCACCTTGGTCATATAGTCCTCTACTTTTGGATACTGCCCTAAATAACGGGTAATATATTCCTGCGCTTCATAGCGGCTGATGCCTAAGTCCTTTGCCAGAGAAAACGCACCCTTCCCGTATATCAGCCCGAAATTGACTGCTTTTGCCGCACGGCGCTGGTCAGCGGTGACCTCTGTTGCGCCAAAGAGCCGTTTTGCCGTAATGGTATGGATATCCTCCCCGTCCAGAAATGCCTGAATGAGATTTTCGTCTCCCGAAATATGAGCTAAAACACGAAGCTCAATCTGCGAATAGTCGGCAGAAATAAACAAATCATTTTTCGGCAGAAGCACTTCACGGATTTTTCTGCCCTCCTCGGTACGAACGGGAATGTTCTGAAGATTGGGTTCTGTGGAGGAGAGTCTCCCCGTCTGAGTCATAGTCTGCTGATAGGTGGTTCGCAGCACACCACTTTCATCCATTGCCGTACGGAAACCCTCAAGATAAGTGGATTGAAGCTTGGTGACCTGGCGGTATTCCTTAATCAAATCAATAATTTTATGGCTACCGCTGAGTTTGTCCAGCACCTCTGCATTGGTGGAATAGCCTGATTTTGTTTTCTTCACGGGAGGAAGTCCCAGTTTTTCAAACAAAATCACGCCCAGCTGCTTGGGAGAAAGAATGTTAAAGGATTCTCCTGCCGCATCATATATTTTTTGGGATAATTCTTCGATTCTTGCGGTAAACAGTTCAGACAGTCCGCTTAATTTTTGGGTATCAATTCTGACACCGTAGCACTCCATTTCATAAAGAACATACAAGAGACGGTGTTCCATTTCATCAATATAGAAGAGGTCGTTTCTCTCCACGGTTTTTTGGAGACTCTCTGTCAGCTCAGGCAGATGCTTCACATAAGAGGCAACCCCCTCTGCCGCCTGTTTCAGGAAATGAAGATAAATCTTAGACAAATCTCCATCGTTGAATTTCGGGTTGCAAACATAGGCAATTAAGCCGATGTCACGAACATCACCTTTGAGTATGATGCCGTCGTGCAGCTGCTTTTTCACGCCCAGGGTAACTTTTTTCAGCTTTTCATCGGCTAAGAGAGCGGAAAACTCCTTGCTTTCTGCTCCAATCTGACACACGGCATCCCCTGCTTTTGCATAGAAAGCATCCCCCTCGGGAAGATAGAAAAGTGTTTCTCCCGAAAAATTACGAAAGAAATCCTCCTCATTCCCCACAAGGATTTTCTCTCTGGGAGCTTCTCCTGCTTGTTCTCCTGTTAAACGGGTCAAAAAGCCGGAAAACTCCAGCCGGGTGAGCACGTCGGTCAACCGGGGAATGTCGTAGGGTTGCACCGCATAGGCTTCGATATTGGTGTCAATGGGTACAGTCCGCAAAATTGTTCCCAGCTCACGGGACAAGAACGCATTTTCCTTGTCGGCAAGCAGCTTCTTTTTCAGGCTTTCTTTCACCGAATCTATATTTTCATATAAGTTTTCCAGGGTTTTATATTCCGAAATCAGTTTTAAACCGCCCACCTCACCAATGCCTGCCACACCGGGAATGTTGTCGGATTTATCGCCCATAATGGCTTTTAATTCAATCAGCTCTTTCGGCAAAAGCCCCTCATATTTTTCTGCCACGGCGGCAATATCCATCCGTGTGGTTTCGGTTTTGCCCATACGGGTGATGATAAGCTTCACATTCACATAGTCGTCTACCAGCTGCAAATCGTCTTTGTCTCCCGTTAAAATGAGACATTCCAGCTGATTTTCGGAGCAGGCAAGAGAAAGAGTTCCGATTAAATCGTCTGCCTCGTAGTTTTCCAGCTCCAAAGTGGGAATATTCATTGCCGAAAGAAGCGCCTTGAGCGGAGCAAACTGCTCTTTTAACTCCTGGGGAGTTTCTTTTCTTGTGCCTTTATATTCCCCATATAGTCCCGTACGAAATGTCACGCGGGACACATCAAAGCAGCAGGCAATATAGTCCGGCTTTTCCTCCGAAAGCTCCTTTAACAAGATATTTAAAAATCCAAATATACCATTGGTATGAAGCCCCTCCCGGTTGGTCAGGGGGCGGATGGCATAAAAGGCTCTGTTTAAAATACTGTTGGCATCTACGAGTAAGAATTTTTTCATCATATTCCTCCCTCTATCCTGCGGGATAAAATCCGTTCTCCCGTTTCCACCCCGTCTCTGGCATCCATCAGAATATTGCCTCTTACGGTGCGGATTGCATACACGGGAATCGCCTGAGACACCAGGGCATCGGTGTAACTGATAAAATAATATCCCGGTTCAATATCAATGATTTCCACGGTTTGTTCCTCAGTTTGTGCCAGACTCATCAAAATGGTTTTCAGCTGAGACAAGCTATAAGAAAAGCCATTTTCAGAATCAGGAACAGAATAATGCCCGGCGATTCGGTGAATGCCGTCCTTTCCCACGGTGAATCGAAGGTGGGAGTCGAAGAGCTTCCGATTTTCTGTCTGATAGGCATACTCTACCACGATTTCATCCTGAATTTCGGAAATATCCACGGGATAGGCATATTCCTCCACTCCCAACGCACTAAGATACGGCTTCAGCTTGGACACCACATTCTTGGCATTGACTCTGCGAAAGCCTTTTTGCGAGGGTGCAGTATCTTCATAAAAAATGGTGTTACTTTTCAGCTCCAGCTTTTGGGTTTTGTCACTGCTTTCGTAGCCGTTATCGATAGCAACGGGGGACTCCACCAGCTTTTCTATCTGCTTTTTGGAAAGCTTGGGAACAGAAAATTCCGGCACAAACACCACCGTTTCTGTTTTCGGCAAGGCATCCATCCGCAAATGGATATCATTTTTTGCCAGAGCATCGGTCAGGTTGCGAAAAGCCTGTCGGCTTTCTGTCTGCTGAGTGGGCAAAAGATAACATAAGAGAAAAATATTGATACAAAGAAACGCAAGAATCAAAATCGTTTTTGCTTTTTGCCACTGCATCAGATGTCCACTCCTTTCAGTTTTTCTTACGGAATAAAAAATGTGTGAGAACGGTCGGAAAAAATACAAGCCCAGCCTGCTTTCATTTGCCCGTCTGACAAAATGTGACAGGGCTGCATACTTTTGATGGAAAGCTTACTCTTTTCGGGAAAATCAGGTTGATTATACAGAAAATCATAGGCTTCAATCACGCCGGTGGTGGTATCCGCTCCCCCTGTCAGGGTCACGTTATATAACTGCTGTTCATACTTCATAATTGCACCGTTTTTCACAGTAACCAAAACAGCAGGGCTGTCTTTTAAATACATAGCTCCGTTTTTGGTGCGGTATAAAAATGCGTATTTTGTTTGGTCTCCCTCAGTTTTCTCATCACACAAGGCAAGAAAAGCATCGCTTTGCGGCACAAGCTCCTGATACAAAAGATTGACAAATTCTATAACCTCGTCTGCTTCTTCCCCCAGCACAATGCCGGATTCCTGCTCAGTGGCTTCAAACAAAAACGCTCCCTGCTCCCTGATTTTTAAGGTGGAACGGTTTTCGATAAAATGAATGGTATTTTCCTTATCCCGATAAGTACGGGCAGAATTTTTCACAATGTGGAATGCTTTAAAAACGCCGTCATACTGCGAAGAATATAAAACCGGCTCTGCCCTCATTCCCCGGAGACTATGCTCTCCAAGAGAAATGGGAACAAACCGATGAAACAAAATTCGCTCCGCTTCGTCCTGCTTGCGGTCAAAATTCAGCTCAAAGGCAAAGGATGCATTTTGCCCCGAGGCTTCAATTTTCTGGCGGATTTGTTCTGTTACCGCATTGGTTTTTACGGGCATTCTGTAGGCGTGGCCGGATTTCACATCCAAAAAGGAAAGATAATTGGTCTGAGAATCGTCTATCCCCACAACTAAGGTAGAGATAAGCGGTTCTTTTGCCAAATCAAAAAAAGCGTCCTCCTTCTTCAACAATTCCGACAAGCTGATATCAGACGGAAATTTCAGCATCATACTGTTGGTTTTGTACGAATTGAGATATTCCTCATCCGTCACAGAAACCATCTCTCCCTCTTTTTCCAAAGAGGAAAGAATTTCCAGTGCCGTCTGATACGCCCCGGGAAAATCAGGAGACGCATCGTATACAATCATTTTTTGAGAGCCATAGGTAAAGGAGATAAACTCCGGCGAAAATTTGCACCACTCCAATAATTCCTTGGTGTCGGAGAAGTTCACCGTAGATTCTCTCTTAAAAATATTTTTCAAAGAATACACAAAAGAACTATAGTCCACAGACCATAATTCTTTCTCATACCATATATTTGCAGATAACACAAGGGACGAAATCACCAATAAGGTTAAAATGACAGTTTTAAAAAATTCCTTTTTCAAATAAACTTCACACCCTGACTATTTCCAACCGAATGCTAAGGATTTCAATCGGTCAATCAGGCTGAACATAGAAGAACTCAGCAGATTGACTTCAAAGGTGGTATTCTGATAAGTGCCCCCCGATTCTGCCCGGAGCAAAAACTGATTTTTTCCGGCAGATAAATTCACAGGAATGGCAAACATACCGGAGGCCCCTACCGAAACACTCAGTGCGCTGCCGTTCTGATAATAAGGCTTGTAGGCATCTCCGCTTAATACATAAACATAAACAGTGGAGCCGGAAGCTGCATACCCGGAAACCGTAACCGACTTACTGTAGGTGGTGGAATAATTCTTATCCGGATTGGTGACGGTGATATAACCCACCGAGCCGTAATCTCCGGAAGAAATGGAAGAAGGCGCAGCAAACGAACTCATTGTAACCATACAAATGAGAATGGCAACCAAACACAACACTTTTAATTTCATCTGCAAATCCTCCTTCTTTTTTATTCTGGAAAAGCGGGCAGACTGCTCCTTTTCGCAACCATAGTATATCATAAAATGTATTACAATACAATTACAAAACATTTACAGTTTTTCAGTGCCTTGTGGAATTTGTGTGGAAAGTCAGTGTTTTCAACGGTTTTCACCACTGAATTTTTTTCACTTCCGCCCAATTTTTTTAAAAAAATCTGCCCGACAAAAGCATCGGGCAGACCAATGTTACAAAAAATTAACGAAAAAAGAAGTAGATTGCCACCACAATCCCAAGGGCAATCCGATAATAGCCGAATGCCTTGAAATCATGCTTTTTGATGTAGCCCATCAAGAATTTGATGGCAAATACCGACACCAAAAAGGCAACAACCATCCCGATGGCAAGAATCACAACTTCACTTCCCAGCAGGGTGTTGGAAAGAAGAAATTTTGCCACCTTCAAAAGACTTGCTCCGCACATAACGGGAATCGCCAAAAAGAAGGAATATTCCGCTGCAACAAATCGGGATGAGCCGATTAGCATTGCTCCCAAAATGGTGGAGCCGGAACGGGAGGTTCCCGGAATGAGTGACAACAGCTGAAACAGCCCGATGGAAAATGCGGTTTGATAGGTAAGCTCCTCCAAGCCGTTAATTTTGGGAGAAACCTTTTTGTTTCGGTTTTCCAACAGAATAAACAACACGCCATATACAATTAAAGTAATGGTTACAGTGACGGGATTATAAAAGATTTCATTCAACAAATCGTCAAACAGCAGACCAATCACTGCCGCGGGAAGCACCCCGACAATCACCTTACCCCAAAGGTGCAGAGTTTCGGTTCTCTCTCCCGGTGTTTTCTTGGGAGAAAAGGGATTCAGTTTATGGAAATATAACACCAGCACCGCTAAAATCGAGCCAAACTGAATGACCACCAGAAACATTTCCAGAAATTCGGGACGCACCCGGAGCTTGACAAATTCATCTGCCAAAATCATATGCCCCGTACTGGAAACAGGCAGCCACTCGGTGATGCCCTGCACAATCCCGATAAAAATAACTTTTAAAATTTCCAACATATCAGGCATCGCATTCTTTCCTTTCTGTTATGGCAAAGACAGAGCGGGAACCGCTCTGTCTTTTGCTTTTTTTATGATTATACGAAAGCTCGTTTATAAAAATGCTTATCCTTCGTATTTTACGCCTGCAATGTAAGTGCCTAAAATGCTTCTGTTGTCATCCAGCACTACAAAGTCTGCATCGTAGCCCTCGGTAATCTTACCTTTTTTCACACCAATCATAGTAGCAGGAGTTTCGGTTGCCATTTTCACCGCATCCTGGAAAGGAATCCCGAATTCCACTGCCTTGTTGACACATGCCCACAGATTGGTGGTACTGCCTGCGATTGCACCCTCCATGGTTCTTGCAACTCCATTTTTTACTTCGATGGGCTGACCGCCAAATTCATATTCGCCGTCAGACATACCGGTTGCACGCATAGAATCGCTGATCAGAACCAGTCTGTCGGTACCGAAAATTTTATACATTGCTAAAATCACAGCTTTATGGATGTGCAAGCCGTCACAGATAATCTGTGCATAGATGCCGGTTTCCATGCCAGCACCCAGTAAACCGGGGTTTCTGTGATGTAAGGGCGGCATTGCATTAAAGGAGTGAGTCAGGCAGTTTGCACCGTTTTTAATTGCTTCCATTGCAATATCATAGGTGGTGTCGGTGTGACCCAAGGATACCACGCAAAGGTCTTTTGCCTGCTTAATAAATTCCATGCTGCCTTCCACTTCGGGAGCGATGGTTACCATCTTCACATTGGGCAGTTTTTTGAATTCTTCAAAATCGGGTGCTTTGATAAATTTTTCATTCTGTGCACCCTTGTATTTTACATTGATGTACGGCCCTTCCATATGGAAGCCCAAAATCTGTGCCCCTTTGCAATCAGTTTTGGAGTTCATGGTTTTCTCAATATCTTCCATGGCAACAGTCATGGTAGTGGGCAACCAGGAGGTAATCCCGTTTTTCGCTAAATAATCACACATTTCGGCAAATTCAGCATCCATGGTGTCACCGCCCACACAGCCGTGGGTATGCACATCCACCAAACCGGGGATAACGGTGTTACCGCCTAAGTCTACCCCTTCGCCGTCAAGCTTGCCGATTTTTGTAAATTTACCGTCTACCACTTCAAAGTCGCAGAGCTGACCGTTGATTTTCGCATTTTTAAAAATCATTCGCCGTATGCCTCCTTATCACAAATGAGAACTACATCGGGATGCAGCTTCAATAAGGTTGCCGGCACATTGGTGGTGATTTTATCATCCAGCAATGCACGAACCACTTTGTTTTTGTTTGCACCGCTTGCAAGTAACACGATTTTTTTCGCTTTCATAATGCTTGCCATACCCATGGTGATTGCTTTGGTGGGCACTTCGTCAATGGAATTGAAGAAACGGGAGTTTGCCTGGATGGTGTTTTCGGTTAAATCGGTTAAGTGAGTGCCGGAAATTAAGTTTTCATCGGGTTCGTTAAAGCCGATATGACCGTTCTGACCAATGCCAAGAAGCTGAATATCCACGCCGCCTGCCTGTTCCATCAGTGCATCGTAGTTTGCACCCTCTTCTTCGGGATTTTCGGACAAGCCGTTGGGAACGAAGGTTCTCGCCTTATCAATATTTACGAAGTTGAACAGATTTTCGTTCATAAAATAACGGTAGCTCTGGTCATTTTCGGGAGATAAGGGATAATATTCGTCTAAGTTAAAGGAGGTGATATCGGAAAAGTCGATTTCCCCTGCTTTGTTCATTTCAATTAAATTTTTGTAAAGACCAATGGGAGTGGAGCCGGTTGCCAGACCCAATACAGAATTGGGTTTTAAAATCATCTGACTTGCAAACAGCTTTGCACCCTCTTTGGACAGTTGTTCATAATTTTCGCATACAATTACTCTCATAGTCTGAAACTCCTCTTATTTCGCCAGTTCCGGTAAGCTTGCAGCTGCGATGGACTGACCCACTCTTCTTTCGTATTCATCAGGAATGTAAAGATTTACTTTTTCTGCCAGCTCAGGGAATTCCTGATTCAGCACTTCTTTTGCTTTTTCGATAATAATGTCGCCGCCTTTACCGGAGGTAACACGGCCTAAAATCTGCAGGTAGTTGATATCATAAAATTCGCTGTAGTAAGCGATGGCATAACCAAAGTAAGTACCAATGGTTTCAAAAATCTGAACTGCACCTTCGTGACCTTCTGCCAAGTGTTTCTGAACCACTTTCAGCTTTTCTGCCAAAGATAAATCTTCAGGCAGAGTGATTCCTGCTTTGGGTGCTAATTTAATAACAGCATCCTGAGAGAAATATTTACAGCCGCAGCCAAAGTCGCCGGACCATTCGTCTACCATTGCATCGGTGTTGTAATCAACGGGAGCAAATGCCAGTTCGTTTAACCAGCCGGTGATGTTACCGTTGGGGTCAACATAACCAACTGCTTCAGAAGTTCCCATAGCCACACCTAAAATGGAATTTTTGTTCAAGTGCATTGCACCTGCCAGTGCAGCAACGTCACCGTCGTTTGCAACCGCTACCGGGATATCCCCTGCGATATTTTTATAAATGTCTTTGATTCTTGCATTGAATTTGTCTCTCGGCACTTTGATAAACAGAGAAGCAACCATAGCACGGTTATTGATGTAAACCCCTGCAGAGGATACACCGATTGCATCTACTCTGGGCATTTTGGAAGCTGCCAGGTCGATTGCTTTCTGAATGTTTTCATAGTGATATTCCGGGTCATCATTCAATTTGGGCAGCCAAACGATTTCTTCGGAGAAGATAACTTCACCGTCTACTACTGCAGAAACTTTCATATCGCTTCCGCCGGCATCAAAGCCGATACGGCAACCATCTAAATGTCTGCCGATGGAAACGGGGTTTCCTTTTTCTTCGGGCATATTTTCGGTGTAGATAACTTCAAAAGGATTTTCGTAAACGCTGCTCATAAAGTCAACGTCGAACTTACGTAAGCCTTCCAAGGTGTATGCTTCTTTAATATATTCATACACTTCTTTGTCACCATTTAAGTAAATTTTGAAACCGCCAACAGACCACAGAAGCATTTTAATGAGTCTTTCCACATAGAAAAAGTTTGCTTCCTTGTCGTCACCGATTTTGGTGTCGTAACGGTAAATCAAACCGTTTTCTCTTTCCACTGCAATCTGCAGGGGACGATTTGCAGTTTCCAAAAATTTTCTGTTATACACAATTGCCGGGATAAATTCCTGGTCTAAAATAGGTTTAATCATATTTCTTCACAATCTCCTTCATTAAGTTTTCTTTTTCTTCCATATCCTTCACCAATTTGAACTGGGTACGGCAACGGTCCAGATTATGTTCGGGGCGTTTTATTTTAAAGTAAGTGTCGCCGTCTAAGTAGTCTGCCAGGAAACGGATGCCGCATTCATAGGTCATCAGCTTAGCAGAGAACGGAAGCAGCTCCTTTTCTCTCTCAGTCATAACGTCCTTAAGCTCTTCCATATAGCCCTTGGTAAACTGTTCAAACAGATTGAGGTCGCAGTATACTTTGGATAAATCCTTTTCATCCTCATCTGCAGGATTAGTGCCAAACCGCAGAGAATCGCCGTAGTCATACAACAAGGAACCGGGCATAACGGTATCCAGGTCGATAACACAGATGCCGAGACCTGTTTCATCATCAATCATAATGTTGTTATATTTGGTGTCATTATGGGTCACACGAAGCGGCACGCTTCCGTCAGCAATTGCATCCACAATCACGGAAACATCCTTTTCCCTTGCCAGTGCAAATTCCACTTCTTCTTTGACTGAATCCAGTCTGCCTGCCGCGTTCTTTTTGATGGCTTCTTTGAGCTGCTGGAAGCGAACTGTAGTATCGTGGAAGGAGGGAATGGTTTCATGCAGCTTTTCTGCCGGAAAATCTGCCAGACGTTTCTGGAATTTCGCAAAGGCTTTCGCCGCATTGTAGAAATGAACGGGTTCTTCTACAATTTCGTAAGTCTGCGCGCCTTCGATAAACTCATACATTCTGAAATAATCTCCCTTGGGAGTTACATAATAAGGTTCTCCCTCATAGGTTTTAATCAGATTCAGCGTTTCTCTCTTGGGGTCGCCGCCCTCTTCGATAATTTTTTTCTTCAGATGTGCGGTCACGCGGACAATGTTTTCCATAACATCCTGGGGACGCTTGAACACATTGTTATTGATTCTTTGCAAAATAAAACGGGGATCGCACGCGTTGGACAGGTAAGTATCGTTGATATGACCTTTTCCGTAAGGAGTTGCACCGTCGGTAACATCAAACTTACCGATAATTTCTTTCAAATTGTAATCTGCCATAACTCTTCTCCTGCTTTCCGTCATAGAATTGAATGGTGAGGAACTGCTCTCCTTTTTCCATAAAAAGGAGCATTTCGTTCCGGTAATTTCATACTACCATATTTTTTTGTCGATTGATTTATACATTTCGTCAGTTTATTTGCATTTTCAGACGTTTTTCTTTATTTTAACTACCTTATATCAACCAACATTACTCTTTGATTGCCTTGATAAGCTGTAAGCAATCGGCACAGATTTTTTTAGATTTCACAGTCACAAGCCCCTCGGCATTCCCGCAGATAACACATTCTCTTTCGTATTTTCTTAAAAGGATGCTGTCCTGCTCGGTAAAAATTTCAATATAGTCCACCCCGTCTGCCAGAGAAAACTCCTTCCGGATAGAGATGGGTAATACAATCCGCCCCGCGTTATCGGTGCAATATCTGGATTTGATTTCTCCGTCCGGCAACGCATATTTTTTAATCACAATAAAATTGTCCCGTGTAAAAATTTCCACTGCGTCCTTTTCTCCAATCCCATATTCACTGCGGATGGCAATGGGAATCATTACTCTGCCCAGCTTATCTATTCTTCTGGTTAATCCGGTTGCTACCATATCATAATTCTCCTTTTTTCTATTTCTTTTCTATGTATCAGTATATTTATACCATTTTTTTACAATTATAGCAGGTTTTGTGAAAAAAGTCAAGAGTTTTTACATTTTTTTACAAAACAAAATCCTCTTTTCCTCCCAACGACACCGCCCGTCAAATTGCGACAAATACACGAACAAACAGTGGGTTCAGACCCTCATTTTTCGAAAATCAGCTCTCCGAGATGGGAATTTTGAAAGGCGAAACCCCAGTAATTGCAACACTTTTCACAGTCCAAGCGGAAAAAAATTAAAATTTTTTAAAAAAATTTCAAAAAAAGTATTGACTTTTGAAAAAAAGTAGTGTATAATAACTTTCGCTTGATAAGCGAAGCGGTTTATCAGAAAGAAATTATGGCCTGGTAGTTCAGCTGGTTAGAACGCTAGCCTGTCACGCTAGAGGTCGAGGGTTCGATCCCCTTCCAGGTCGCCACTTTTCTTTTTAAATCCCTTGGAGATTGAGCCGTGATTCATCTGTTTGCCTCTGTAGCTCAGTCGGTAGAGCAAGGGACTGAAAATCCCTGTGTCGGCGGTTCGATTCCACCCGGAGGCACCATTAGCTTTTTCAAACATAATATGCGGGAGTGGCTCAGTGGTAGAGCGTCACCTTGCCAAGGTGAACGTCGCGAGTTCGAATCTCGTCTTCCGCTCCATTTGACAAAAGGCACAATGTTGATTGTGCCTTTTGTCAACTAAAAAACAACTTGATATGGCGCCATAGCCAAGTGGTAAGGCATCGGTCTGCAACACCTTGATCCCCAGTTCGAATCTGGGTGGCGCCTCCAGAATTCGCGGTCAAAATAGATGCAATCTGTTTTGACCGCATTTTTACGCACTTTTCGGGCGATTTTGAAAAATCCCGTTTGAATAAAAGACAGTAGATGCGCCCACCGTTTCTACCAGTCTTGAACCAGAGACAACGGCATATATCCTATAAAAATTCGACTTAACTACATAAAAGATGCAAGTTACAACATACAGGATACGAACCCTAACATAATTTAATACAGATAAATGAAGGCGATAATTTCAGAGATGAAGTTATCGTCTTTTTTTATATCCAAAATTACAGGAAGGAGGAAATCAAATGAATGTAGAAAGATTTTTAATTCAGGTAAAGCAGAACCTGCCAGAGCATGAAGGTGTGACCACTTGGGTAGAAGGTTCAGCATTAAATGTCGGGTATGGCAAGACAGAGAGTTTTGAGATCAGATATCCCGGAGGCATTTGTTATAATGCCGCAACTGAGAAGACCGATGAATTTTATAAATTGGTCGAGGAAGCTGATAAAGCTTTCAAAACAGTTAAGGAATATATTGATTTGATGGACAAGGCTCCGGACCTTACGGCAAGAGACTTCAATATGCCATATAAGTTACTTGCAGAATTTAACGGAGTCGTGCTTGGTGGAATTGAGCATCGGTCAAATAACACCTTCGAGTTCACCACTTGGTCATACGCAAACAATTCTTTGTATCACGGCCATTATTTTGACAATTACGAAAAAGCAAAAGAAGATTTTGCAGTAAGATCAGGATTGCTTCAATCAACAAAGCTGTTCACAGATAAAGAGATGATGCAAATTTATCGTTGCACAGAAGATACACTGAACAACGGATATGAATTGTCGAGTGAACAGACTGAGGTGTTAGGGCAGGTACAGGAGAAGATCAAAGAATCTGTTTCGAACTTTGATGAGAAGCTTCGTGATGAGATTGATCAGGAATGCGAAGAGGACATGGGAATGTCAATGCAATAAATTTAGAGGAGGAAAAACACATGCAAGAAGGAACAAGAGTATTAGCAGTTGCGTTGTCTAATGATGTATTTGATAAATTAGATGACTATGTAAAAGAGATGCAGGTAACCAAGAAGCAGTATGTTGCAGAACTTATAGAAAAGGATTTGGAACAGAAACTTCAACAGAAGCAGGAACCTGCAAAACAGATTGAGGTTAGACAGGCTCCCGATGGACAACAGGTTTGGGGCCGAGCAGAAGTCATAAATGCCTTAGATAAGTTTATGATTGAAAACGGCAGAATTCCTACACAGAAAGAATTCAAGAATGAAAACGGACTTCCATCATACAATGCTGCAGGAAGAGCATTGGAGGTTTCTCCGGCAGAATATCTGAAGGAGCGTTTCGATGAAGTCATGGCAGAGCAACAGGAAGAAGCCGGAATGGGAATGAGTATGTAGGCGGTATGTTCTATTAAGAATGTACCGCCTCTTTTTATTTTGAAAATAGGAGTGATGAATAAATGGTATCAAATGACTGCAAAGAAAAATGCAGAGATTTTGGAATGCTTGTAGAGAACATAATCTGCATGGCAGACTGCTACGAAGAACCGATTGAAGTGTTCAGAAAGAGTATGTTTTACAAACCTGAATTTGAAGATAAGGAAAAAATCATCGTTGATATGATTGAGACGAGCAACAGAGTATCGGAAGAAATCAAACATCTTTCAATTGATGATTTACGAAAACTTCAGGATGAACACGGAATCGAGTTAATCGGTTACACGGATATGCTAGCGACAGCACTTCGAAAGGAGCCGTATTCCAATAACGATGTTAAATTCAAGTGCGATGCGATAATGTCAATTGTGCTTGATATGGTGCATCGCGAATTAAGAGAAGATGCAGTATATCAAAGATTGGCTGAAGGAGTGGAACACGAAAATGTACAAGTTTAACTTTTATCATACCAGGCCTGAAAACTTCTTTCGCAACGACAAGGCAGAACAAACAAAAGGTCTTGTTGGATATTTAAGAGGTGACTTCGGCAGAGATGGGAAAGAATTTCATCATACATGGTTTAACAACAATGAAAAGTTGAACAACGCAAGCTTCAAGGAAGATTTCGATAAGATAATGGAAACCTTGCGTGAAAGACTTTTGACAGACCGCAGTTGGATGAGAAATGTAGCGTACAATCATCCCGAAGCAAAGATTGCAAGTGAGAGTACATCTTCATACGGAATGTTTGTAGAAACAGAAAGGTACGAGTATGATATCAGAACAATTACCGAAGATGGCAATTATGACTTTTATATCTTCTGTTACGACAAGAACTTCCAAGAACCTCAGTATCTAAACAGCAGACGTTTCAGAGATGAAGATGGAAAGTTGACTGAACAAATGGATGATATCGCAAAGAAAACATTTGCTGAAGCTCGTAATTATTATATCAATGGTGACCGCTATGAAAGTAATGGAGATATATACACCTTCAAAGTAACAGATGAAAGTATGTTCTTTGAAGACAGATACGGTGGAAAAGTTTTAGCACGGCCTGAAATATTGGGGTTATATCTGCCGGATGTTGCTACAGACGGAAGCATGTTTGCAAAAGTTCCTTTGAGCCGAACTCTTGAGAACTTAACTCTTGGGGATCTGATACAGAGTGTTAAACTTTCATCTGTTCACTTGGTACATGACGAGGCTGAAATAGACCTCGCCACAGTTGAAGACTTATCCGATGCAATGCTTACAAGCGAAGGTAAAGGTGCGTGGTCGGATGTACTAAATGCAAAAGTAACTGAAATCTATAACGGTTACTACGGAATACAAATCCAGTGCAGTGGTGTTGATGAACAAAGACTTGCTGATTTTTCACAAGCTTTGGCAGGAAATTGGTCTGCAGAAGAATGTGATAAATGGTTTGACTATGATTCGGCACAAGGACCGGATATGAGTATGTAGGAGGAGATAATATGATTAGAAATATTGATATTTTAATTGAAATACAGAACAGAATACATAAGTTTCGCATCCTCGAAGATGTGATTGCGGTGCTTCTTGAAGATAAGGATACGGAGTTCTCGGATTTAATAGAAAATCCTTGTCAGGAAATGTGCGACATATTAAACGCAATAAACGATATCGACAAACTGTTGGATTCGCTTACGGAAGATTTAAGGGGATCGATGGTGAATGACGGTTTCGATCCTGATGACTATAAGTTCTGGAATGCGTGTGTGATTCACAGCCCGTACAACCTCGAAGGACTGCTTGAAACCTTTGAGGGAGCCATAGAAACTCTCGAATTATATATCCTTGAAACGGTAAGAGGATATAAGATATTAACTCAGCTTGCTTATGATAAAAACCCTCGTTTGCCCGGTTTGAATCAGCAAGAGGATAAAGGTTAATGGCTACGAAATTTATGGCTGGTACAGAGTTGTTTATGTTTGAATGTTTAATGCAGCAGACTCCGAATATGAGCAGGGCAAATCAGGAAGAGAAGAGATTCAAGGCTCAGTATATCGGAGTGCTTAAAGATTACATGCGAGAATATGGCTATGGGGATATACGCAGAAGAGTGTTGAGAGCATTGGATAAATTTATATTCGATGAATTCATCTTTTGTAACGAGGAACATAGAGATACCTTCTGGAGAATGTACACAAGATGGGCAAAGAACGCAGATAAAAAGAACCTTGATGCAATGGCTGTAATTTATTTGTTAAGCACCCATCGTGAATTCGGAACTATCTTGGCAAACTATGTTTCCAATCCGCTTTATGTCTTGCCTAAAACCTACAGTGGAGGTAATGATGAAGAGAAATATAATATCTATCATGCAGTGAAGATGCTTGCCGGAATGGAATCGGGTTTGGAAGAGGCAGATTTATTCGAGGATGAAATCATTAATGACAAAATCCTATGCCTCATCATAAATGCGAAATTCATAAGCAAGTATGGCATTAACGGATATCAGGATAAGAAAAACAGAAAGAAGGAGCCATATATAAACAATTCGTCAAAGCACAGGCGAAATCAGAAGTTGTTCTCATATAAAGGGCAGACGATAAGAATTAAGTAGGAGGTGAATCGAAATGTCAGAAAGAATTAAGCATCCAAGCTATGCAAATCTGTATATTGGAAGAAGTCAATGCAGTGGTCAGCAAGCCTTGTTTGGAAGTTCTATTAAACATCACGATATTATCACTCTACGCATAAGTCCTGCATATATGGATAGAGATTTGAATTATGACAGATACTATGCAGAGAATCATCCATACATTGAGATTAATATGAGCCAGTCACAGTTTGCACAGGCAATAACATCTCTCAATATGGGTGCAGGAGTACCTGTTACATTAAGACAGATAAACGGAGAATACATAGAGCCTTGTCCGTTCGTAGATAAAAGGGAGCAGTTCAGCAATGAATTCAGAGAAGATATGAATGAACTGACCAAGAAGATAAAAGAAACGACAAAGGCAGTTGAAGACCTGATACAGAACAAGAGAACGTTTACAAAGGCGGACAAAGAACAAATCCTGTCGACACTGCATTCTGTATCGCAACAGCTTTCTTCAAATTATCCATATATGTTTTCGATGTTTAATGAGCAGATGGATAAAACAGTCACGGAAGCAAAAGCCGAAATAGAAAGCCACCTGCAAGCAAGAATGGAAGATGTTGCTCTTAAGGCGATGGGTAAATCGCAGGAGCCGGAAGCCCTTCCTGAAGAAGAGCAGGACATCGAAGAAGATGGCGGAATGCTGATGGGAGGTATGTAGAATGGCAGTTTTGTTTTCACACATAACTCTGTCGGCGGAAAACGGGTCAACTGAGACTTTCCTATGCGGTGGAATTCCTGAAAATGAATCAGGATTAGAGAACTGGACAGCATATCAGAATTTCCTTGAAGATAATCCTGAAATTGAATCCATCGATGTCGAAGTCAGAAGCTATGTATATGGCGAAGGCGAGGTAACAGATGCAAACGAATATGAGGTTGCATACTTTACCAAACGAGGACCAGAGTTTTTGGAAAGGTCAACGGTTAAACCATATGAGGAATCAAACTTCATAATCCTAACGGATAACGAAGAGATTGAAGAAACAGAAGAACCAGTGATGGAAATGTAGAGGTGAATATAGTGTTATATATTTTAAGTTTTGCCGGAGGTGCAGCCTTTGGTGTAGTGATGATGTGTTGCTTTATTGTAAGCGGACAGGAATCAAGAAGGGAGGAAAAATACCTTAATGGAAAACAGAATCAAAGTGATGGTATTTGAGCCATTAAGAGAACCTCATATCGAACATATTAAGAATACCAAGGAGGTATATCAGAATGTTGTTGAGGGTGAATATAAGGCTCAACCACTTGATAGGCAGACAGTTCTCATCCATAATGTCAAGGATAAGGAACTTGAACTTGTTCCGAACAGACATGTCGGAAAAGACATTATATGCGGAACCTTCTTTATTGCAAGAGACACAGGAGAAGATATGTATGCATCCCTGTCAGATGACCAGATGAAATATTATTATCAAATGTACAAAGAATCGGAGGTTATATCACAGAAGGATGTGAAAGAAAATCTCCTGTATTCAGGAGAAGGAATTGGCAGAGACGAAATATTTATCAACAACATAAATTTAAGACTTGGAGAAGTGGATTTCAAAAAGGTTGTTGAGTCATATAAGACACCTGAATTTGCTGAAGCAAAGGAGCTTCTCAAGATGATGCATGAAGAGTTCTGTGAGTCATTCGGAACAAGCGATGTTGATGAACTGATAGAAGGTGATGATGTCTTTATTCATCTACCTGCAGTCATGAGATCAAGGGAAACAGGCGAGCTTTGTGTAGGTCTTGTGTATGTCGACACTTCAAGTTCCGGTGAGCATTGGGGAACAGCATTTGCATTTAGCAAAGGTTTTATAGATCAGAATGACAAAAACAGCTCAATGGTCGAGGAAAGAAAAGCATTCGGAGTATATGATTATATTAATTTGCCATTATCCTTTTATTCGAAGCTTGGGTGCTGCCGTAAGAACAATCAGAGGAATTTTTTTGTTGGGTATTCTCGTAGCCCAAAATCCTTTCGCCTCGTGATGTTCTATAAGGGCGCCGGCAGCACTGCAAGCGATATATAGGATTAGCAATAAAGCAAAGCCATTGCTTTGTGCATAACAACGAAAGAAGAAAAATATTCACTCTTTAATTGATTTTTTTGGTAATCCGTGTTATAATATTAAAGGAAGTTTATAAGCGGAGGTGACAACGATGCCTGAAAAGCAAAATATTGAGTGGAAAACAGAATGGAAAGACGAACAATTGAAATGGATATGTGGCTTTGCTAATGCACAAGGTGGTAAAATCTATATTGGCAAGGCAGACGATGGTTCAGTCACCGGAATTAAAAACTCAAAGAAACTTCTCGAAGATATTCCGAATAAGATAAAGAATAGCATG
This sequence comes from Clostridia bacterium, assembly GCA_017936745.1. Taxonomy (GTDB): domain Bacteria; phylum Bacillota; class Clostridia; order UMGS1840; family UMGS1840; genus SIG452. Next base: position 23,817 of record JAGBEY010000003.1, on the reverse strand, counting down.
GGAATCATCGCAGAGGTTAATTTGCATGATGAAAATGGGAAAGAATATATAGAGATCGTTGTAGAACCATACACATTCCCTATAAGCTACTATGGTCAGTATTATTATAGAAGTGGAAGCACAAATCAGCTTCTTACAGGAATAGCATTACAAGAATTTCTTAACAGAAAAAGTGGAGTAACATGGGATGCTTCTCCCGTGCCAAATGTTTCGATAGATGATTTGAGTGATAAGGCAATTAAGTTATTTAAGGAACGTGCGGCAAGAAAGAAGAGAATTGATAATGCAATATTGGAAGATAGCAATGCAGTTATAATGAAAAATCTTCGTTTGTATGATAATGGCTATTTGAATCAGGCTGCAGTTCTCCTTTTCCATGACAATCCCGAAAAATATATAAATGGTGCATATATTAAAATAGGTTTCTTTGAAACTGATACTGAATTAAGATTTCAGGATGAGGTTCACGGTTCATTAATTGAGCAAGTAGATAAGGCCGTTGAACTACTGAAACTTAAATATATGAAAGCATGGATTTCTTATGAGGGAATACAGAGGGTAGAAACTTATCCGTACCCCGATGAGGCATTGAGAGAAGCTATATTCAATGCAGTTGCACATAAACAGTATTCAAGCGGTATACCGATTCAGATAAGCGTTTATTCAGATAAAATGTATATATACAATAACGGAAAGCTTCCGGAAGAGTGGACAATAGAGAAACTCTTTTCAAAGCATCCGTCACAACCATACAATCCTCTAATAGCATATGCTTTCTTCATTGCAGGATATATAGAAAGTTGGGGAAGAGGAATCGGTAAAATTTGTGAAGCATGTTTGCACGCAGGTCTTCCCAAACCTGAGTATGACATAGATGCTACAGGAATAATGCTTCAATTAAAAGCAATTGTAGATTGGGATGGGAATAAGATAGAATATGATAAAGAGGGGAATAAAATTAAGAACACCCCCCAAGTCGCCCCCCAAGTCGCCCCCCAAGTCGATGCAAGGTTCAAATACTTAATGGAAATATGTATTGAACCAAAGAGCAGAGAAGAAATGCAGCATGCGATGAAGCTTAAAGATAAAAAGAATTTTGTGAAAAACTACATCAAACCGATGATCGAGAATGGTCTTATTGTGATGACTATACCAGAGAAACCACAAAGTCAAAATCAAAAGTATAAAACCAATGACATATATGTAGCAACCGAAGTCATCGATGGTAAAGAGATAAGAAAACTTAAGGACATCTGAGAATGAATACAAAACAATGTTGCTTAAGGAGTAATAAAGTAACGGTCAAGAATGGCAGAGGTGCCGAGAGTGATAAAATAAGGAAAAATCACCTGCATCTATTATGAACGTGAAAGCCAAAAAAAACGACTTGTTTCGACAAGTCGTTTTTTCAATGAAATTTGCCTGCGGCAAGTGAAATAGCTCCGCTATGAAATACACTTCGGGTATGAAATATGCCTTTCGGCATATGAAAAGGCAAATTTTATTTCACATTTTTCTGTAAAGAAAAATATTTCATAATCCGTTAGGATTATTTCATATCGAACGATGTGAGATATTTCATTAAAAACTAATCTGCATCTATTATGAACGTGAAAGCCAAAAATCGACATTCTTCGATAGAGGAATGTCGATTTTACTTATTCCCTCTTCACTATTCACTATTCCCTAAAAATACTTGTCGATTTTTGGAAAGTAATAAGTAATAGGGAATAAGGAATAAGGAAGAAGTAAAGGCTTTGGCTTTGCTTATGCAAAGCCTTTTATATTCTCAGCTAAAAATAGCACTTGCAAACCGCAAGTGCTATTCTTTTTCATATTGGATAATATCCGAAATATTACAACCCAACGCAGCACAAATCCTATCCAGAACAAAGCTATCGTATCGGGTAACCTTATTTTTATAATAGTTATCAATAATATGATACCGGATTCCGCTCCGTTTTGCCAGTTCATATCTGGGAATATTCTGATTTCTTAGCACAGTCTCCAGTGTAAGCTTTATCATATCCTCACCTCAATATATATTTTAATAAATGTATATCCTATTGACAATTCCCATAAAAAGATATATACTTTAATAGATATATGAAATAGTGAAGGGAATGATACCAATGGCTGAATTTTGTCTGGATTGCTGGAATAAATTAAATGGAACAAACGATCCTGAAAGCAAATACAGGATATCGAAAAACTTAGATTTATGTGAGGGATGCGGCGAGTGGAAGCCCGTAATCGTTTCAGAACGAGGGCATTTTTTCAAGCGTACATTCCTGTCTTTATTGTTTTCCATCAGGATACTATACTATAAACTTTTGGTACTTCCAAACTTTACAGCAAAACGGAAACATCAAAAAAAGAAACAATAATATTTTTATTTCCACAAAAATAGCACTTGCAAACCGCAAGTGCTATTCTTTTTGTTTTATTATGAGAATTTGCTTTTATTTTGTGCCGAAGATTCTGTCTCCTGCGTCACCCAATCCGGGCACAATGTAGCAACGCTCATTTAAGCATTCATCCACATTGGCACAGTACACTTCCACATCGGGGTGTGCTTTGGTTAATGCTTCTACGCCCTCGGGTGCGGCAATCAGGCAGAGGAATTTAATCTGCTTTCCGCCATAGGATTTAATCTGAGAAATCGCATCAATGGCAGAGCCGCCGGTGGCAAGCATGGGGTCAACCACAACAATCAGACGTTCCTCAATATCCTTGGGGAGCTTGCAATAGTATTCGTGAGGAATCATGGTTTCTTCGTCACGGTACATTCCGATATGCCCCACCTTTGCAGAGGGAATCAGATTCAACAGCCCGTTTACCATACCCAAGCCCGCACGGAGAATTGGCACGATTGCCAGTTTTTTTCCTTTAATCAGCTTTTGCTTGGTTTTGGTTAAGGGAGTTTCGATTTCCACTTCCTCCAAAGGAAGGTCACGAAGTGCTTCGTAGCACATCAGCATGGTGATTTCTTCCACCAATTCCCGAAATTCCTTATTTGAGGTGGAGGTTTGACGCAAAATGGTGGTTTTATGTTGAATTAAGGGATGGTCAAATACAGTTACTTTGTTCATAGGAACGACTCCTTACTGTGCTTTTTTTCCGGATACCATTAAGTTAACCAAAATACCTAAAATCAATGCACAAGCGATAGAAGTTAAGGTAATTTTTCCAAAGGTTAAGGTAAATCCGCCGATACCGGTGATTAAGATAGTTGCAACAACAAACAGATTTTTGTTTTCGCCCAGGTCAACATTCTGAATCATTTTCAGACCGGAAACTGCGATAAAGCCGTAGAGTGCAATACATACACCGCCCATAACACAGTTGGGAATGGTTGCTAAAAATGTTACAAAGGGAGCAATAAAGGAAGCAACAATTGCAAGAATTGCAGTAACTAAAATGGTGATAACAGATGCATTACCGGTGATTGCAACACAGCCAACAGATTCTCCGTAGGTGGTGTTGGGGCAGCCGCCGAAAATTGCACCAGCGACAGAGCCGATACCGTCACCCAAGAGGGTTCTGTGCAGTCCGGGTTCTTCCAACAGTTCAGTTCCGATAATGGAAGATAAGTTTTTATGGTCTGCAATATGTTCTGCAAATACTACAAATGCAACGGGAACGTATGCCACTGCGATGGTTGCAAGATAGCCTGCATCCACTTCGGCAAAGCCTTTTATCGCCTGAATAAAGGTAAATTCAGGAATCCATTTCATATTTGCAAAGGTAGAAAAGTCAATAATCATAAAGGCAGGATTTTTGGTGGTGATGCCGATTACGGTAAAGATAGCCGCCAAAGCATAGCCTGCTAAAATACCAATGATAAAGGGAATGAGCTTCGTCATTTTTTTGCCGTATACAGAGCATAAAATAATGGTTGCCAGGGTTACCAGACCGCAAAGCACGCAGAGGTAAACAGAAGCACAGGAGACACCGTCAACCATCACTTTTCCAACCTGTAAATCATTGATTGCTGCACCAGCCAGAGACAGACCGATTAAAGCAACAGTAGGCCCGATTACCACGGGAGGCATCAGCTTGTTAATCCATTTTACGCCGGCAGCTTTTACGATAATTGCCAACACAACGTATACCAGACCGGCAAATGCAGCCCCGATAATTAAGCCGGCATAGCCGCCTGCAACGGTTACACCGCCTGCAAAGGCTGCAAACATAGAATTGATAAATGCAAAGGAAGAACCTAAGAAAACAGGGCTTTTAAATTTGGTAAAGAGCAGATACACCAAAGTACCAACGCCGGCACCGAACAGTGCTGCTGAGTGAGACATTCCGTTACCAACAATGGACGGAACGGCAATGGTTGCTGCCAAAATTGCCAAAAGCTGCTGGAATGCAAATACCAACAGTTTTCCGAATGTGGGCTTGTCTTTTACGCCGTAAATTAGATTCATAGGGGAACTCCTCCGTTTCGATGCTGAGTTTCAGCAAAGATATTTCATTTTTTTATTACGTTTATTATATCAAATGCGACAAAGTTTGTCAATAAAAACAAAAATTTTCGGGGTGTAACGGAAAAAAAGAGAATCCGGAAAACGGATTCTCTCATATTTCAAAAAATGTTATTTTTTCAAAGCGGCAGATGCTTTTTCAAACGCCTGCTTATAGCCCTGACCCAAAATCACAACGTCAGCACATACATTGACAAAATCGTAGCCCATTGCGGAAAGCTCTGCAATATTGTCGGGGCTGCCGGTTGTGCCTGCAAATTTGCCGTGTTTTTTTGCGGTTTTTGCAATCAGTTCTCTGGTTTCCGCTACTTTGGGATTAGCAAAATCCAACGGACAACCCAAGCCCTGGGTGAAGTCTGCAGGGCCGAAGAAAATCATATCAATGCCGGGGAGAGCACAGATTTCTTCCAAATCTGCCAACGGCTCAGGGTCTTCAATCTGAACCACCACAAAGCGTTCTTCATTTGCCTGCTTCATATAATCCTTACCGTCTACCAGACACCATTTACCGTCTGCATTGCCACCGTCTAAGGGACGGCGTCCGATAGGATGGAATTTGGTGTAGTACACAATTTGTTTTGCATCCTCTAAGCTCATCAGATGCGGAACCATAATTCCGGAAGAATCTGCTTCTAAAGGACGGATTAAATCGTTGTAGCTGCCTCTTGCCACACGGGTGAGAACATCTACATCGTAAATTTTTGCCGCACGGATGATATTTTCCACTTCTAAATACGTTGCAGGAACGTGTTCCATATCAATCCAGATACAGTCAAATCCACTCATTGCTGCAATTTCCGCACCTCTGGGGTCAGAGATGTTGAGTTTACAGGAAATGGCGGTTTCGCCCCTTCTCATTTTTGCCAGAACTTTGCTTTTTCTCATATCCATTGTGATAATCCTCCTGTATATTGTCGCAAGTTACATTCTTTTCATTATTATATACCTATTTCTTTTATTCGTCAAGGGAAAGAAAGGAAAAAAATTGACAAATCATGTCCCGATTATTCGCTGTCGGTATAAGTGTAAACCTCACCGCAAGGAATATATTTCACCTCCAGCTCGGGCATCATTTCACTCACCAGCTCCGATATGTAAACCATTCCGGCTTCTTCACTTCCTGCGTGCCCTAAGATAAGGAGGGTTTTATTGTGGCCCATCAAGCCGGCATCTCTGGCATATTCTGCCATCATCCATTCGCAGGTTTCGCCAACAATGATAACCTGAGTGTCCTCACTCTGAAGCAAATCCAATACACCGTCAGGAGCACCGAACATTCCCGTAATCACTGTTGCAGGAAGGTCTCTTGCACCGCAAATACGAATGTGGCTGAGATTTAAGTTTTTCTCAAGCTGTTTTGCTACTTGCACGGCAGTCATCGGTTTGTTCAGGGTAATACGGGTATTCACGCCGGGGGTGATATATTCCACCTTACCGTCAAACGCCATTTTCTTCACCATACCAACGGCAATCAAATCCTCGGCACAAGCATGAGGATGGTCGTGGAAACGGTAAATGGTCATCCCGCTCTGCTCAATCAGCTCCCGTTTCTCACTTTGCAGTTTTTTGGTGCTGTAGGCATCCAGATGGTCATAATAAAGGGGTTCGTGGACTAAAAGCATATCTGCACCCCATGCTGCCGCAACTTTGATGGTGTCGGTAGAGGGAAAGGTGGTAACGGCAACCTTTTTCACCTCTTTTTCGGGGTCTCCTGCTTTACAGCAATCACCATTGGGGTTAAATTCCCGGTCTAACGAAAGGCTGAACAGCCGTTCCATAATTTCATTTGCTTTCATAAAGATGTTCTCCTATCCTAAAACTTTTAAGAGATATGCAGCAACGGATTTGGTTAAATCCAGAAGCTTTTTACATTCGATAAATTCGTTGGGCTGATGTGCACCACCTACCTCGTGGAACATTCTGCAGGCACCGATTGTCATGGTGGTTTCGCTGCCGTATTTGATAAGCACCGACATATCAGACAAGCATCCGGCACACACCTGCATATCCATACCAACCGCTTCTTTTGCAGCTTCTACCATCAGCTTTACGTCTTCACAGTCGGGAGGACAAACCCCATAGTGGAAGAAGCGGGAATCGGGAATAAAGCCGTCTCCAACCAATCCCAAGGGTGCAAGTTTTTCTGCAATAGACTGCTCCAGCTCACGAAATTCTTCATAAATTTCGTCTTTGGTTTTATCGGTATAAAAGGTGAATTTCAGTTCGCCGATATCCTTGTCGGCATCGTTGTTTCCGGCACGGATTTCGTTATACCGCAGAGAGGTTGCCGGAACAAAGGTTCCGGCATAGTAGGGATTATTTTCCAGCTCGGTTCTTCTTCTTTCGCCGAATTTTTTCATTTCCTCCATCACGATGGGGAATCCCATTGCAGTGGGTTCTGCACTGTCTACCGTGTCTTTTGTGTGGAAACGGTAAACCACCACCTGTCCGCCTGATGCACAGTGAACCAGTGCTTCTGCACCACCGTCAATATTCACCAGCCGTTTGGTGGGATATTTCATCACAGCTGCCATTGCACCGTGAGAGCCGCCCAGCTCCTCGTCGGAATAAGCAGAAAACAACAGGTTTTTCTTGGGAGTAAAGCTGGCATCCTTCATCAGCTTCATTAAAAAGATGGAAAGGGCAATGCCGTATTTATCATCAGTTGCGCCTCTGCCGTAGATGTTGCCGTTTTCGATGTCACCGGAGAGGGGGTGCCGTTCCCAATTGGCAAGGTCGCCAAACACCACGGTGTCGGTGTGTGCCATCAGCATTACTTCGTTTTCGTCTGTTTCCCCTTTCCAGGTAGCGGTTACGTTATATCGGTTTTCTAAGTTTCTTCCGGGCAGATAGTCGGGATGCTGGGAAAATCCTTCAATAGAAAGTGGGGAGTACAGGTCGCTTTCAAAGCCCGCCTCCTGACAAAGCTTGTGCACATAACGGGCACATTCTTCCTCGTTACCGCCGTTTCCGTAATTTTCGGAATTGATTTTCACAAGGTCGGAGACCATTTTGTATAACTCGTCCTGATGCTGGTCAATCAGGGCACAGATTGCTTGTAAATCCATTGTTTCAATCCTCCAGAAATAAAATGTTTTTGTATGCTGTCCCTCAGAGCGAAGCGAAGCTTCCCCAAAAAAGGTGATTTTTTATCGGAACTTCCCGCTCAAAAATGATACAGAACACTATACCAAAGATACTTTTTGAAATTCATTATGGTATAACGTGTAAATAAATTGGAAGCCGATATCCTTTAAATAGTTTCTTGCTTCCGCAAACCAACAATCTACCGTGTCCATATGGTGGCTGTCGGAATTGATTATAATTTTTGCATTTTCTTTTTTCAAAAGATAAAGCAGATTTTCATAAGGGTAAGGGGTGCTACGGATTCCACGTGCGATCCCCCCTGTGTTCACCTCAAAAATCACATCGTTTTCTGCGGCAAGAGCCAGATATTTTTCTGCAAGCTTGTGATACTGCGGATTTGACAGAAACCAGCCAGTCTGAGATTCCTCATACTTGGTAATTAAGTCAAAATGTCCCACGATATCCGGCTTTCTTTCCTTGATGTAGGCGGTGAATTGCTGAAAATAGGCTTCTGCCAAAGCCAGAGGATTCCCCGAAAAGGCATCCAGACACGTTTGCAGCTTGTCTGCTCCGCAGTCCAGCTGATGATAGATGCCATCTACCTTCAGATAGTGAGAAGAGCCAAGAAGATAGTCAAATTTACTGCGGTCGGTCCACTGGTAAGCATCCTCCTCGATGCCCACATAAACTTCTATTTCTTTTTTATATTTTTCTTTTAATGCGGTGATAGTATCAATATAACTGTCAATGTCCTTTAAACAGTAGCTTCTATCAAAGTCGGTAATGGCATGCCCTGAAAAGCCCAGAGACGAAAATCCTTTTTCGATGGCGGAAAGCACCATTTCCTCAGGGGAGCTTTTCCCGTCACACAAGGTGGTATGGGTATGAAAATTACTAATCATCGGATACAATCCTTTCTGAAATTATCGGTTTTTCAACTTTCTCACAGATTGCAGGAAAGATTTTTAGAACAAACGTTTCACTCTGCCTTGGAAGCCAAAAAAATGTATAACAACTGCCTTTTTAGTCCGCAGCGAATCACTTCCAGTGCCATCGCTGTGGCAAGTCCGCCGGAGGCAGAGGATTTTAAAAGTGAACTGTCTTTTATGTATCCGCAATATGCTTTCACCATAAAATCTCCCTGTTTTCCTTTCCTATTATAACAAAGTAAGAAAAAAATGTCAATAAAAGGGGAGTGCAAAAAACAAAATGTTTTTGCACTCCCCTACGGTGTGAAAATCTTGCTGTCATTCCGAGGGATTCCCGAGGAATCTCATTGTAGAGAACAACGATAATTATATATGTTTTAAATCGGGGATACCTTCGGTATCGCAAATTATGCCAATTTTAGTTTCTGTTTCCTTTTTTGTGCATTTTTGAACATTTGAATCATTGCAACGGGAATACCAAATATAATAATAAATCTGAACTACACTTTTTATATCAGAATGCCGTTTATATGGTCGATTTCGTGCTGGATAATCTGTGCTGTCCAGCCGGAAAAGGTCTGAATTTTTGTTTTGAATTCTTTGGTCTGATATTGCACCTTAATTTTTTTGTAGCGTTTTGTCTTTCTTGGCCCACCCAAAAGAGACAGACACCCCTCTTCGGTTTCAAATATCCCCTCTTTTTTTATAATTTTTGGGTTCAGCATCGTGGTGTATCCCAATCCATCCAAAAAGCAGATAATCCGTTTGGATTCTCCAATCATATTTGCCGCCATTCCCACACATTCCTCTGAATGGGCGGTTAATGTGTCCTCCAAATCTTTTGCAATCTGCAAATCATCCACGGCTGCAGCCTCGGAGGGCTTTGCCAAAAAGAGAGGGTCGTGCATCAATTCTCGTATCATGGCTTACTCCTTTTCCTCCATTACCTCAATATAAAAGCTCACAGGACGAAATCCGTCATTGCAGGAAATCATGGCAGACCTTGGATTTTTCATCCAGCCATCGTAAAAATTTTGACCGCCTTTTGCCAGCTCTTTCACAAAATATTCCATGCTTTCCCACGCACTCCCACATAATCCCACAGGCTGTTCTCCGTCAATGCTGATAAACTCCTGCCCCACCACCACGTCGCAGGTGTGAGCAATCGGGTTTTCATATTGTTTCATCAAATCGGGATATTCGCTTTTTCGCATCACGGTAATTTTTATGTTCATTGGATATACACTCCTTTTAACTGTTTTCGTATCTCCTGATAATCTGCACAGATTTTTTCAAGCTCCCGATAAAAGGCTTCGGAATGATTGGGAACTAAAAAATGAGTCCATTCGTGGCACACCACATACCAAACACACTCCTTGGACACAAAGCAAAGGTTTTTATTAAATGTGAGAATCCCTTGCTTTGGCCGGCAGTTTCCCCATTGAGAAGTCATTTTCCGGAATTTGATTTTGGGGTAAGATATTCCTTTCGTTTCGTAATAGGGAAACAGCTTGTCGCAATAAAGCCGAACGGTTTCTGCCAGTGCTTCCTCCGAAAAATAACGGGTGGGGGGCGTCCTCATTTTTATCCCGGCAAGATGCCTTGTAATCCAGCCTGTCTTAGAGCATACAAATTCTTCAATTTCCTTTTCCAAATGCCGCTGATTTGCCGACACCCATACCGTTCCGTCGTTTTCCAGATGCAGATTCAGATTTTTTACCGGTTTTACTCTTATTTCATAAGAAATGGAGGTTCCGTCTTGTAGCAAAAGTGTCTTTTTCATAAAAAGCCTCAAACATCTTTAGATTTTCCCACAACAATGCCATAAATTACGCCAATCAATGCATAGGGAATCAAAAGCAGTATGCACACAAGGGTAGCCATTGGCGGTAACAAAACACTAATCAGAAAAAGAAGTCCCATAATGACGGTTTCAAAGCCGATAAAACGGTTAATTTTTCTTGCTTTTTCGGTATCTAAATCATAATGCTTAATATCGTCAAATTTTGGAAGATAGTTGCCCACTGTTAAAAGAATACCGCCTACCACAAGTGCCGCAACGGTTCTCATATCCAGCTGCCATCCCAAGCCATAGCCTAAGATTGCAATCTGAAGCACCATAGTCATCACGGGAATAATCCATTTGGTTACCCTTTCAAACTTTTTCCGTTCCCCTTTTGTTTTAGCATTTAAGTCGAAAATGATACAGCAAATAAACTGTAATACCACCATTATAAAAGGCAAGCCAAACACGGTAAAGCCTCTCGTAGCAAAGCCATCGGGTTCTCCGTAAACATTAAAGTGAATTGCCATAGTTTCAGGCAATCTGTCCCACAGGGAAATCCCCAACAACATGGGCAAAAGACAAACCAATGCAGTAATTAAGAAAATCTTCCACTTAATCATTTTCATTTCGTATTCCTCCTAAGGTGTAAATCCAGCTGAGCACTTCCTCAAAAACAGAGGTGTTAAGCTGATAATAGATAAAATTCTTATACCTTTCCTCCGCAATCAGATCTGCCGCTTTCAGCTTGGATAGGTGGTAGGACACTGTTGCCCCGGTAAGCTGAAAATGCTCCCCGATTTCCCCGGCAGATTTTTTGCCGCCTTTTAGCAGATTCATAATATCCCGGCGAACCGGGTCAGAAATTGCTTTTAAGGTTTCATTCATTCCCATAGGTGCTCCTCCAATCTGTTTCGATGTTTTTCTAAATAGATAATAACACATCAATTCTCATTTGTCAACCACTATTTAGATTTTTTTCTAAATAGGAGGATTGTTTAAAATAAAAAACCTCTTAAAAAAGGATGTTTTCTCCCGATTTAAGAGGTTTTCTGTTTCGATTTAGTGACAGCTGTGGCTGCCGCAGCCGTGGTCACCACAGGTGTGCCCTTCTCCATGCTGATGGTCGTGATGGTTGCACGTTACATTGGGGTTAAAGGTAAGTTCCCCTTTCAAATAAGCGGATACTGCTGCGTCTGCATCTCCGCTGACACCGCCGTAAAGCTGGATTCCGGCTTCTTTCAGAGCCGTTTGTGCACCGCCGCCGATGCCGCCGCAAATCAACACATCAACTCCCAAATTCTGAAGCAGACGTGCCAATGCTCCGTGACCGCTGCCCTGGGTGGAAACCACCTCCATGGAAATCACTTCCGTTCCATTCACTTCATAAATCTTAAATGCACCGGTATGACCGAAGTGCTGAAACACAGAACCATTTTCAAACGTTACTGCAATTTTCATAAAAATCAATCCTTTCGCTTTGTTGTTTGATTACGTTTAGTATACCACATTTTTATGGGAATGTAAAGGGATTACTTGCATTTTTTCAAAAACCGTGATATAATATGAGCTAAACATCAAAAAAAGGAGGCGAACAACTATGTTTTCGGGTGAAATCACAGTGCTGCAATGGCTGGAACAGCTCCGCACCCCTTTTTGGACCCGTTTTTGGGAAACCATCACCCTGCTGGGAGAGGACACCGTGTTCATTTTTGTAATTGCCTTTCTTTATTTTTTGTGGAGTAAAAAAACGGCGCACCGCATTGCATTTTTGGCAGTCGCCTCTCTTGGCATCAACGGAATTTTGAAGAATACATTTCGGATTCCACGCCCGTTTGCAGAAGGAAAGGTCAGCTGTGTCCGTCCGGAAAGTGCAACAGGATATTCCTTTCCCAGCGGTCACACACAAAATTTTACCACCTGGAGTGTGGCTCTTGCTGACCGTGCCGAACAAAAAAAATGGATGTGGCTTGCCCTATTCCTTTCGGTTATGGTTGGAGTTTCCCGCATGTTTCTGGGAGCACACTATTTCAGCGATGTAGCAGCCTCCCTTTGTCTTGGAGTCGGAATCTCCCTGGTGGGAAACCGTATTTTGGACCAGCTTTCCAATCAAAACAGAGCATACACCGCAATGTTTCTTCTGTTTACTCCGTTTTTTATATGGTTTTTATGCTTTCCGGATCCCTTATTTGAAGATTTTTTCAAATGCTACGGAATGCTTGGCGGCTTCCTCCTTGCTGTGAGACTGGAGGAGGCATACGGACAATTTCGGGAAGATGTTTCCGTTTTGAGAAGAATGCTCCGGATGCTTGTGGGTGTCGGGCTGGCGTTTGGGCTTAAGACACTGCTTTCTGCCATAAGCTTTTCCGGTCTGCACTTCTCCCTTGTTTGGGACAGTTGCCGCTATTTTCTGTTGGTTCTGGTAATTTTCGGGGGCTATCCCGTTATCTTAAATAAATGCAATTGGTAAAGGAGAATTTTTATGAATTTTTACGACCTGGCAAAAAGCCGCTATTCTGTAAGAAGCTATCAACCAAAAAAAGTTTCCCGTGAGGAAATTGACAAGCTGCTGGAGCTTGCTCACTTAGCACCCACCGGCTGCAATTTTCAGCCGCAAAGAATTTTAGTGATAGAGGAAGAAGCTTCCCTCGCCAAGCTGAAGGAATGCACGAAAAGTCATTTTAACGCACCTTTGGCTATGCTGATTTGCTACCACAAGGAGGAGGGCTGGACACGCCGCTATGACGGTGCTATTTCCGCTCCCGTGGATTGCTCCATTGTCACCACGCATATTATGCTGGGTGCATGGGAAATGGGAATTGGCTCCTGCTGGGTGATGAGCTTTGACCCTCAAAAAATGAGAGAAAATTTCAACATTCCTGCAGAGTTAGAGCCTGTGGCACTGCTGGTAATGGGGTATCCTTCGGAGGACAGTGTTCCCAACCCCCGTCATGAAGAAACCCGTCCGATGGAGGATGTGGTACGCTACAATTGCTTCTAAAAACCACGTATCAAAAATAAATATGCAATGAATTTTTGATCTACCCCAAAGATTGCTGCAAATATCAAAAAAATTCCCCCTATGGCAGTCCTCAATAAAACAGTATAAGCATTGACGGTCTGTCAAAGGGTTGCAAAGAGTTAAGCATATCACATTTATAGTGTGATGTGCTTTTTCTCATTTGTTGGGTAAAATGTCACGCAATAGAGGTTGAAAAATGCCCATTTTATGCGGTTTTCAAACCTCAAAACTGACAAGGTAATGGTTTTATATTAAAAACCTCGAAAATGGGGTTCTATCGTTCCACAAAATCTAAAAATGAACACTTTTTGAAAAAGGGGATTTAAGTCCGTTTTTCGGCTTAAATCCCCTTAACTGACATACTGTGAAAAAGAACAGGTTTGTCAAGGGCGAGCGTAGCTCGTGCATTTACCTTTGACTTGCCTGTTTCTTTTTTGCTATTCATTGTCAATTATATCGCTATAATCAGCTTCGATAATGATATTTTCTTCAGCTACTTCTTGATGATTTGGATTACTCAATAATGTATCTTGTAGTGATGATTTAAGTTTATCGCAACATGGTTTGAAAGAAACATATGTAATTCCACCACCTACAACTCCACCCACAACTGGAATTGCCTTTTTGAAGAAACCAGCAAATACTTCTTTTGTCATTCTAACTCCAAACCATTTTGCTACACTTTTTACAATCGGGTAAATTGTTCCTTTTGTAAGTGCCGCATTTATAAGTTTTTTCTCAACTCCACAAGCAAGTGCTTTTGCCATTGCTTTTATAGCATTATTTGCACCAGCCACACCATACATAACTCCCAAGCAAACGATAAGAATGTTTAATGTTTCAGAGTCAAATTTTTCGCCTTCTGCGTTTGTATCTATTTCAGGAAAACCATATAAATACATCAGTTTTTGTGCTGTTCTCAACATATACCCATAATATTGAATAATATCTGCGGGGATTGTAGCAGCCATTGCAGCACCTCCGGGTGTTCCGAGTGCGGCTGAAATTCCTGTTACACAAGTTCTCTCAAATTGTATAACATTATCTGCAATTAAATTTATTTCCTCAATAGGAATGTCTGCTTTGGCAGGCGTTGTCGCTATTGCTTTTTCAATCGTTTCTTTTGAATAATTCTTCATCAATTCTTTTGAAAGAAATTGACTTCTGCTTATACTTATTCCGGGAGTTTTTAATCCTAAAATAATTATATCTTCGATGTCAACTGTTCCGTCACCATTTACATCCATTGTTGTCACAACAGTATCTTTTGATTTGGTAATTATATCTTTTGTTTTGTCAGAAATATTTGTGGCAATTTTGCCTGTAGCACTTGTTAATTGACCCAATTTTTCACTCAGTTTATCTTTATCAAATTTCAAACATATCAATCCTTTCTTTAAGTATTATAAGTTTTTTAACTATTATTTCTTAAATACTTTATTAGTATCCATATAAGCCATAATCCACCCGTACATACAGTAAGGATTAAATCTAATAACAATCCTAAACAACCTCGTTCTTTTTTTCTGCTCATTTATAAACACCTCTTGTTTTTTTATTGAACATTTCTGTTCTCAAAATAGTCTTTGTAATTTTCGCGAAATTTACAAAGTTTATTATGGGAGATTATATTTGCTACAAAAAAGTGCGCCCCCACAACAAGAGAACGCACCGAAAAAGTGTAATCTCTCATTGTTGCGACACAATCTCCACCGTTATGGTATGAGTAAATAGAGAAAACACCTTTTGCCAAAGTATTTTCCCACAACGGTAAAAATCTATTCGATTGTGTCGCAACTGTAATTATATCACATAGAGGATGTGTTTTCAAGATTTTAATAGAAATATGTCGAAAATTACAATAAATTTTTTTTCATTTCTGCATATTTTTCTTTCTTTGATTGTGTCATAAATGAGAGGAGAAATTTTTGTTTTTATGTGTGTAAAAATTCAATTTTGAATGTTACCTATATGAAAGAAAAAATAATATAGGTTTTTCATAAAAGTTGCTATTTTTAGTTTTTAAGTGTTACTTATATGAGAACAAAAATTATTCTCTCAAAGGTTGTAATTTTACAATCAAATTCGTTTATTATGTGTAAACGAATTTATATCAAAAAGGGTTTGGGAAATTCCCAAAAATAAAATGAAATTTTTGTGAGTGTGGCTACACTCGCTATGCTTGCTGGCTTCTCAAAATAGCAAGTATTAAAAAATTCATTTTTCGCAAATGGGTACTCATTTGCTGTGCTTGCTATTAAAAAGTTTTATCAAAAATCAACGGAAAGGATTGGATAGGAATGGATAAGAAAAGTTTACGGATTTCAGCATTAACTGTGTTGAATAATGAACTGCCTGATGTCAAAGTATTTTTTGAGGATAACGGCACACTTTACACCTTTAATGGAGTATATGACGGTTGCCGTTCTGTATCATCAAAATTATTAAGGCTTATGGAAAATGACGAAAGCGATACGAAAGGGGCTGACAAATAATAAAATGAGCGATATAATTAGTACAAGCAATCCTGTTTTGACAGACTGTCCGTTTGAAAAGGAGGAACAGAATTTTATGAGACAGTCTGATAAAATAACGGCTTTATATTGTCGCTTAAGCCGTGATGATGAATTACAGGGCGACAGTAACAGTATTGTAAATCAAAAAAATATTTTAAGTAAATACGCAAAAGATAACGGCTTCAAAAACATTCAGTACATAGTTGATGATGGCTATTCGGGAACAAATTTTAATCGCCCCGGTTGGAATGATTTAATTGCACTTGTTGAGGAAAACAAAGTGGGTACAATCATTGTAAAAGATATGTCAAGACTTGGGCGTGATTATCTCAAAGTCGGCTTTTATACAGAGGTAATGTTTGTTGAAAAGAATATCCGTTTTATTGCTATTAACAACGGCATAGACAGTGCTAATCAAACCGACAGTGATTTTACTCCGTTTCTTAATATCATCAATGAATGGTATGCAAAGGACACAAGTAAAAAGATAAGAGCTGTTATGAAAGCAAAAGGCGAATCGGGAAAGCATCTGACAACAAGACCGCCGTATGGGTATATGAAAAGTCCTGATGATACAACAAAGTGGATTGTTGATGACGAGGCTGCGCAAATTGTCAAAAAGATTTTTGCTTTATGCCTTGAGGGGTACGGCACATCGCAGATTGCACGAATATTAAAAGATAAAAAAATATTAACTCCGTTTTCATATTGGAACAGTAAAGGACAAGCCTTTAAGAGTTCTGGAAATCCGTATAATTGGTCTGCTGATACCATTGCAGGAATTATTGAGAAAAAAGAATATTTGGGGCATACTGTGAATTTTAAAACCTATAAGCAATCATACAAAAGTAAGAAGAAATTACACAATCCCGAAGAAAAGCATTTGATATTTGAAAACACCCACGAAGCAATTATTGATGTCGATACTTGGGAACGGGTGCAAGAGTTAAGGAAGAACAAACGCAGACCGACAAGAACAGGAAAAAGCAATATGTTTTCGGGCATAGCCTACTGTGCAGATTGCGGACAGAAACTTTACTACTGCACAAGCAAATATTTTGAAAGCAGACAAGACCATTTTGTATGTTCAACATCACGAAAAGGCAAGGAAAACTGTTCAACACATTTTATTCGTGCAACGATACTTGAACAAGGTGTATTGGCTCATCTAAAATATGTAATCGGAACTGTTGCAAGTTATGAAAATCAATTCCGCAAGGTGTTGGGTGCAAAGCAAAAGGCAGAGGTTAAAAAGGAACTTTCTGCAAAGAAAAAACTGCTATCAAAAAGTGAAAGCAGAATTAAAGAATTAGACCTATTGTTTCAGCGTATTTACGAGGATAATGTCAGTAAAAAAATCTCGGACGAAAGATTTGAAATGCTGTCTGCAAATTATGAAACCGAACAGGCAGAATTAAAGCAAATTATCGAAAAATTATCTGTTGAAATATCCGAAACAGAAGAACAATCCGACAATGTGGAAAGGTTTATTTCAAAGGTACATAAATATTTTGATTTACAGGAATTAACCCCGTCAGTATTAAACGATATGGTAAAGCGTGTTTATGTTCACGCACCGCAGACTATTGACGGAAAACGAACACAGGAAATTGATATTGTATATGATTTGGTCGGTATACTGCCACGATCACTATTTGACAACGAAGAAACGGCATAGAAAACCTATGCCGTTTCAACGAAAACAATATTACTGTTTTATTAAGGACACCCTTATCGTAGCTTTTTACGCTACCATAGGGGGTCTCTTTTTGTCTATTGTTCGTTTTTACCGGGCTTGTTCCAATTATTCATTGCTTTTTTGCACCGGTTATTTTATTCCGCTTTATTCTTCCCAGGAGTGATAAATATTCTGAACATCATCATTATCTTCCAGCATATCAATGAGTTTGTTCATATTTTTAATCTGCTCCTCATCGGTGAGAGTAGTATAGTTATCGGGAATTTTGGAAACCTCTGCTTCTAAGATGGTATAGCCCTTTTGTTCATAAGCTTCCCGAATCTGAGAAAAGGTTTCAGGAGCGGTGGTGATTTCGTATCCCTCGTCCATAGCTTCGATATCCTCCGCATCCAATTCCAGAGCTTCCAGAGTCATTTCTTCATCGTCCATAGAATCTTCTTTTTCAATCACGATGATACCTTTTTCCTGGAAAGACCAGCTGACACAACCGGTTGCGCCCATATTGCCGCCGCATTTATCAAACGCATGGCGAACATCCGCTGCAGTACGGTTACGGTTATCGGTTAAGGTTTCCACAATCACCGCTACGCCGCCGGGGCCGTAGCCTTCATAGGTGATGCTTTCGTAAGTGGAGGTATCTTCTCCTCCTGCCGCCTTTTTAATGCATCTCTGCACATTTTCAGAGGGCATATTATTGGCTCTTGCTTTTGCAATCAGGTCACGGAGCTTTCCGTTTACGGTGGGGTCGGGACCGCCTGCTTTCACCACAACCGCAATTTCTCTGCCGATTTTGGTGTATACCTTTGCTTTCTGAGCATCGGTTTTTCCCTTTTTGTGTTTAATGTTTGACCATTTAGAATGTCCTGACATATTGTTTTATCTCCTTTAGATATGAATAAGGTACGTTGAGATTATGGCAATCCAGTGTAATTTGCGGCTTCATTTCGCCGTGAAAATCACTGCCGCCGGATTTTAAGAGTCCAAGCTCCTCAATCAGCCTGGTATATTCCCGGGTTTGCTCCCCGGTATATTCTGTATAAATCGCTTCCGCTCCCATAAGGCCCGCCTGTTTCAATCGGATAAGCAGTGCTTTCAATTCGGGAAGCTCCAGCTTCAGATAATGCATATGTGCTAAAATGGGGACACCGCCTGATGAGCGAATCAGAGAAATGGCTTCCTCCGGCTCCAGCCGTTCTTCATTGATATGTGCCGGTCTGCCGTGGCCCAGATATTTCCGGAAACCATCTTTTACGCTTTCCACATATCCCTTGTCGCAAAGCACCTTTGCAAAATGGGCTCTGCCCCATATTTTTCCGGTTGCTACCTTGAGAACATCCTCCTCGGTAACCGAAAGCCCCAATTCGTTAAGACGGGCAAGGGTTTTTCGGTTCCGCCGGCTCCGTTTCTCTGCAAGGTCAGAAAGCGCAGCCTTCAATTTGGGATGCTCATGATTGATATATAGACCCAAAATGTGCATTTCCCGTTCCCAATTGCAGGAAAGCTCCACGCCGGGAACTACTTCAATCCCCAGTTTTTCCCCGGCAAGAAGTGCTTCTGAAACTCCGTCTGTGGTGTCATGGTCAGTAACGGCAACGGCACATAGCCCTGCAGCTTTGGCAAGGCGCACCAGTTCAGCCGGTGTTTCCGACCCGTCGGAAGCTCTGGTATGTGTGTGTAAATCTATCATAGCCGTTTATTGCACTTTTGCGCGGGAGCGCAACACCTTTTTCTTGGGCAGAGTACGTTTGAAATTTTCGTGCAATACCAGATAGGTAATGAACAACAGTGCAGTGGTGATAATAATACAAGCCCAAGCCACCAGCATATTAACAAAACAGAAATAGAATGCCAGAAGTGCCGCAATTACACTTCCGTAACTGAAAATACGAAGTAAATTCAGCTGATTTCCCATTGCATACTGTCTGCCGTTTACTGTGACGTACACCATCATATAAAAAGCATTTACCGTCTGCACAATAACAGTATCCAGATAATAAAGAACGCCGTCATTGTCGAAAGTGGTAATCAGAGTGTATACCACATTCAGCAAAATAATGGTGTAATTCAAAATGGTGGTAAACAGATTTTGTCCTGATGTCCGCTGATTCAGCTTGTGTATCAGCATATAAAACAAAACTATAAATATCAGATAAAAGTAGGTCGGCACAACCGATTGAAATATGGTATACGGAATTTCAAAGTTACTGCTCAGAAGAATGAGCACATTGATTGCCATCAGCATAACCTGCGCCATCGCCGCATACAAAAGATGATACTTCATGCGATACACGCTTCTTGCAAAAAAATCACCCATAATATTTTTTCTTCTCCATTCTGAAGTTCCCAAAAGGGATTTCTTCTATTCTTCAAACAATGCTTTGTGTACGGTCTGCACCGCTTCCAGATCCGGGCGGCACTTTAAAATATAGCAGGGAGTTCCGCTTAAAAGCAGATGAATCAGGGTAAACAGCTTATCCATCAGCCCTTTGTCCACAGGACGGCTCACGCTGCCCAAAAGCCACTGCAATGCCTGCAGTGTTTGCAGCTCGGTAATTTCATTCTCACTGCCTTGCTGCAAAAACACAATCGCCTTAAGGGGTACCATTGCATTCTGCCCCTCTCCGCTTGCACCTGCCCAGGGAGAACCGCAGGCATACACCTTTCCATCGTCCATAAAACGAAGAATGGGAGAATCATCATTCAGAATGAATGCCGAGGAATCAAATTGCTCCCACAGCTTGGTATGGGTGGTTTTTCCCGTACCGCTGGGGGCAGAAAATAAAATCCCCTGATTTTGATATACAATTGCAGATGCATGAACCATAAAGGCATTATAATGAAGCATCGCATACCGCATTGCCTGGTCTGTTGCGTTAATCAACGGAAATTCCGGCTTAAAAACCGCAGTTTCCGCATTTTTATATTCCTTGGGGTTGGGCATTGTTTTCTTATATTCCTTCAATGCCTCGTTAATCAGCATAATTTCCTGTTCATCCCGGAAATGGTAGAACTGAATTTCAATCCGTTCCGGTTTGATTTTGGTGCAGAGCGTATACTTCCCGATTTGCTCATTCAAATCCCAGTAACAAAATGCACCGTCCGGAAGCTTCGCCCAGGTTCTATCATTGGTAACGGTAATCAGCTCATATTCCGAAGGCAGTTCTACCGTTTCCTTCAAACGAAATTTAATCTGAATATCTTCTTTGAAAAATTCATCCCGGTAAGGAGCTGCACGCTTCGTAAACACAGGATTCAAATCCCCTGTAATATTCACTTTTACGCCTGCAATTTTCAGTTTCATGGGTACTGCCTCCTTTCAGGCATATTCCGGGAGATCAGCAAAAACAATCTTCCGAATGGATGCTTAGTCAATAATTTTGTCAATCGATAATGCTTCTCCGCCCAGTTTCGTGGAGGGAACCGGAACATTGGTATTCAAATCGCAGAAAAATACATCTCCTGCTTGAATCGCTCTGTCAACCTTGGTATTGCAGATATCCTTCAAAGTTGTACCGGATGCTGCAGAAATCACTTCCAGCTTCACACGCATGGTGTATACATTGCTTTTGCCCAGCACCAAAGAGGGATAGTAGTGAATTTTAATTTCGCCGCCTTTTGCTTTTGCAATCTGACAGAATTCGTTGATAGGACCTAACAAAAAGCTCTTCATTTCCCGTGCAAAATCATAAGAACCGGTCAGCGACAGGTCGCCTGTTACATAAGCCGCTTCATATACCTTGTTGGGAACTTCTTCTAAAATTGCCTGATAGCGATTGCGATTGGAAGGATAGGTAGTCATATCCTTACGTAATTCGGTAGTAGGCTGATCTGCGGTTGCACCGCCGGTTACCACAACCTTAATCAGCATGGGAATCTGTTGATCCAGCTCGGTAATCAGCTGTGCAAAACGGAAATAGTTCAAAGGCTGATTACGGTCCACACCGGAAAGCAGCTTGGTTTTATCAACTGTTCTCTGGTCAAAATCGTGAAGCTCAGAATAATGCACCATAACATCAATCGCTTCTCCAACCAGAATCGGTGTATCAATCTTTTCTTTGGTTACCACATTTGAACCCAACACATCTCTGCCGATAATCCAGAAGGATAATGCGTTTTTATGTTCAAACGGTTTTTTTCCGGTTACATCGCCCAGATGATAGTAAGCCAGCTCATATTCGTTATTATACATACGGAGCGCTGCGGAAGACAAGTCACCATAGGAAATCAATTCATTCATATCGTAAGCTCTGTCGGTCAGCTTAGCCATGGTTGCCATTTCCAGATAAAGGCTTTCATTGGTTTCCAGCTTGATGGCTCTGGATAACACAGTTGCAACCTCTGCACGGGTGATATTGTTCTTCGGACGGAAAGAACCGTCGGGATAACCGGTAATCACACCGCTTTCAAACACTGCTGCTACTGCCGCTTTATAGCTTGCATCAATGTCAGCTGCATCGGTAAAGGTTGCATTTTCTGCTACTATATCTAAATTTTTTGCAACATAAATGGCATACGCCACTTCTTCTCTGGTCGCCTGGCTTGCGGGACTAAATTCCCCTTCTGCCAGAAAATAACTGCCGGACACGGTAACATAATCATAAAACCAATCGGTTTCTGCTACGTCGGTATAAGTTTTTTCTTCAGAACCGCCAAATTGAACAGAAATCAGTTTTGCAAGCTCTGCACGGGTTACATTGGCTTCGGGACGGTAAGTACCATCTTCATATCCGTTGATAACTCCGGAATTTACCAACTCATCCACATACTGATATGCCCAGTGGTCTGCACCGAAATCGGTAAAGTTTGCTGCGAATGCAAGGCTCGTCAACAGCATTGCCGCCAGGATAAAGGATACAATTCGTTTTAACATAGTCACAATCCTCCGTTATTATGTAATTCTTTTAAAAACTTTTTCAAGCACCAAAAGAGAGAACACGCTCCCTATTTTATGCTATCCTGTTACATTGTATCATATTGTTATCAAAATTGCAAGACAAGAATTGATTTTTTTCGCTGGAAAATTTGCCGTATTTATTCATGGGTTACCGAAAGACTTTTCCCATCTGTTATCACAAGAATATCGCCATGGAGGTCGCTCCGGTAAACATTGATTCCTTTGGCATTTAATAGGTCTGTTACCCGCTTGTGAGGATGACCGTAATCATTTTCTCCCGTTGTAATAATGGCATACTGAGGTGCAACCGCATCAAGGAATTTTTTACTTGTAGAGGATTTGCTTCCGTGATGTCCGATTTTCAGCACATCAGAACGAGGTACAACTCCCTTGGAAAGCATGTCATTTTCCAC
This sequence comes from Clostridia bacterium, assembly GCA_017936745.1. GTDB lineage: Bacteria > Bacillota > Clostridia > UMGS1840 > UMGS1840 > SIG452. Next base: position 984 of record JAGBEY010000003.1, on the reverse strand, counting down.
ATCAGTAGTAGCATCTCCCATAAAAAGAAAGCTCTGTTCCCCATAAGTCAGATGCAGTACACCGCTGTAGTCATTTTTGTCGCCGTAATGCTCGTACATCGGAGACAGAAATTCCGCCTTAACGATTCCGTCACACACCACAACCCCTGATTTTATCTCCACAAGTGGTATATCAAGCTCCGAAATCAACTCCATAGACTCCTCCGTTTGAGGATTGGATATCGGCGCAGTTGGCATATATACCGTTCCCACCTCATAATTTTCTAAAATATCAGGAAACGAACCAATATGGTCATCGTGCTGATGGGTAATTACCGCATAATCAATGGTATCCTCTGAAAAACTGTCCAATACATCGGAAATCGCATCAAAATCATCAGGCTTTCCTGCATCAATCAGCATGGTTCTGCCATCGGGAAAATGAATCACAATAGAATCAGAATTGCCGGTGTCCACATATACAATCCCCATTTCATTTTCCGCAAGCTGAACTTTTCCGGTAACCCCCGGCTCATTTTCCGTAAATTTAGTAATAAAAAAACTGGCAATCAGTACAAATACAAGCCAGATAACAGATTTTTTATGTTTCAAACCATGCACCCTCTTTTCCCGTTTTACTATCAGTTATTGTAGCATAATTTCAAGGGATTGTCAACCATTCCGGACATTCGGCAGAGGGATGAAGTTTTAAAAAAGTCAGATAGAAAAGCAATTTTGCGCAGGGAAAAAGTCGTCAGATGTGCAACCAGCACCCGCAGGGAAGCTCCCGAACCCGCAGCCAACGGCTGTTCTTACGCCGAATGGTGAAGTAGCAGGGATTTTTATCTATTCTCTATGTATTTCACCTTAGAAAGATTTTGCGCAGAAAAATGGATGCAGAATGGGGAAAGTGAACGCCGAAGGCGGTTACCTGAAGCCGTACATTGGGTACGGCGAGGGTGAAATTCACAGATTCTGACTCATTTTTCAAGCAAAAAGAAAAAG
>JAGBEY010000001.1 GCA_017936745.1 Clostridia bacterium | reverse complement strand
TCATGACCGCCGCCAAGTCCTGCACCACGCTGACGGCCAACAGCATCAATTTCATCAATAAATATAATTGCAGGGGCATTTTTCTTGGCTTCACCGAACAAATCTCTAACACGAGATGCACCAACACCTACAAACATTTCAACAAAATCAGAACCGCTGATAGAGAAAAACGGAACTCCCGCTTCCCCTGCACAAGCTTTTGCCAGCAAAGTTTTCCCTGTTCCCGGAGGGCCAACCAGCAGCAATCCTTTGGGGATTCTTGCACCGATGGCATGATATTTCTGGGGGTTTTTCAAGAAATCTACCACTTCTTTTAATTCTTCTTTTTCTTCATCTGCACCGGCTACATCGTTAAAGGTAACGGTTGCCTTGGAGGGGTCGGTCATTTTTGCCTTGCTCTTACCAAAAGACATTGCACCGCCACCGCCTCCTGCCTGGCGCATAAAGAACACCCAGAACAAAACAGCGATAATAATCAGCCCCAAAGGAGAAATAATAGCAAACCACCAGGGAGCTGTCTGAGGCGGAATGACTGTATAAGTAAGCGTATCTTTCCCCTCTGCCATATATTTGGAAATATCCACACCAAGATCCTGATTCATGGTATCCAGGCTGGGGATGGTGACTTCAATCTCTTTGTCCACACCTTTTGCATTTCGCACCGCTATCACACGGTTTTCACCCTGATAATATGTGATTGCTTTGATTTCGCCTGCCTTAAACTGCACCACAAAATCGGAATAATTCACAATCTCAGGCTGTTCTCCTACCGTGAGAATAGAAAGCACGGTCATAAAAATGGCAAACAGCAACACATAAAATCCGATATTCTTTAAAAACTTCTTCATCCGTTACCTCCTGATTGAAATGTCTGATATATTACATGTAAACGCTTTCGTCAAGCACACCGATATACGGCAGATTTCTGTATTTTTCTGCAAAATCCAGACCGTATCCGATAACAAATTCATCCGGAATGGTGAATCCTAAGTAATCAATGTCGATATCCACCTTACGGCGGTCAGGCTTGCTCAGAAGCGAACACAGCTTCACGGAGGCTGCGCCTCGTTCCTGAAAAATTTCCATCACCTTAGACATGGTAAAGCCTGTGTCAATAATATCTTCCACAAAGAGAACATGACGCTTTGCAACCGAAGCGGAAACATCCTTTGTAATCTTTACTTCGCCGCTGGACACACTGCTGTCCTGATAGCTGGACACACTCATAAACTCAATTTCTACAGGTAAATCCAGCTTGCGGATTAAATCTGCAAAAAACACACAAGAACCTTTCAAAATGCCGATTACCAAAAGGCTCTTGGCATTTTCATAATCCTTGGTGATTTGTTTTCCCAGCTCTTCTATTCTTGCCTGGATTTCTTCTTCTCTAAACAATACTTTTTTTACATCTTGTTTCATTGCTTCCATGATTTTAAATTCCTTTATGTTTTATTCATTAAAATATATGCATTACTATCTGTTCCCTGCTCCCGAAAATATCCTGCAATCACACGAATTTCGCCGTTTACGGATATCATGGGAAGAAATCCCCGTAAGGCAGGCGGTATTTTTTTCTCAGAAAGAAAATCCGAAACTTTTTTATGGATATCCTGATTTGCAAAATATATTTTATCCCCATCCCGTTTGTTTCTCACCAAAACGATGTCTTTCTCTGACACCCGGATGGGATAACAATAATCACAAGGTTTTTGTTCTTCGGAAAGGCATACGGTGTAGCCGCATTCTTCCACATTGGTCCACTGTTCAAATGTAAGGGGATAAGAAAAATCTACAGCCTCCCGTTTTTTGGAAAAAATCAGCCAATCTCCTGAAATTTCTCCCAAAATCATACCGGGAAGCTCAATTTTTTTCCCACTTTGCCCGTTTTTGCATAGGGCAATCAACCGATTGATTTGCTCGAAGGAAATGTGCCCGGAATCTTTAGAACAGGCATAGTAGCATTTCCGAACGGCTTTTCTCGACACGGCAATATGAGCTGCTGCAATCGCTGTTTTTGACACTTTTTGGATATTCTGCTCCGCCACAGAATGCTGCTTTAAAAAATCGGCAACAACTTCATCCAGAAAATTTTGCTCCTCAAACAAAATATCGGCTGTATTATACACAACATTTGTGAAGTTTTTGTTAAAATTTTCCGTTAAATAAGGGATGGCATCCAAACGGACGCGATTTCTCATATATTCTTTGGAAAAATTGGTTTCATCCGTTACATACGGCTGTTCAAGGTCTTTTAAATACGAAATAATTTCTTCCTTCCTGACGCCAATCAGGGGACGGATAATATTGTCCCTCATCGGAGGAACGCCAATAGGTAGATTTCCTTTTACAAGATTCATAAAAACCGTTTCTGCCGTATCATCCTTAGTATGTGCCACGGCAATTTTATCTGTTTTCTGTTCCTGAAAAAAGCGATAACGAACCATTCTGCCGGCTTCCTCCACACAACAGCCATTCTGTTTGGCACAGGCTTTGACATCCTCCTCCAAAACAACAAGCGGAATCTCCCATTTCTGACACAAGGACACACAAAACGCCATATCCCGTCTTGCATTTTCTGCCCGCAAGCCGTGGTTTACATGGGCACAGGAAAGCTGTAAGCCGTATTCCTCCCGTAAGGATAGAAGTGCCAGAAGGAGTGCCACAGAGTCCGCTCCGCCGGAAAGTCCGACCAAAACGGAATCACCGTAGGAAAGCATTTCATACCGCTGTATAGTTTGTTTCACTGTCTGAAGAAAAACAGATTGTTTTTGATTATTGGGGGTCATGGCGAGTCTCCAAATCATAAAAACTGGTATATTTGCCAAGCCAGGTCATTTCAAACGTTCCCACTTCACCGGCTCTGTGCTTTGCGATAATACATTCCCCGATGTTATGCTTTTCTGTGGTCTCCGGTTTATAATATTCCTCCCGGAACAAAAGCATTACCACGTCTGCATCCTGCTCAATCGCTCCGGATTCTCTCAAATCGGAAAGCATAGGTTTTTTATCAGTACGGCTTTCCGGCCCACGTGACAGCTGCGAAACAGCAATCACTGGAACTTCCAGCTCCTTTGCCAAAATTTTCAGGCTCCGGCTGATTTCAGCAATTTCCACCTGACGGTTTTCTGAACGGCTTCCGTTCATCAACTGCAGATAATCTATTACAATCAGCCCCAGCCCCTTTTCCAGCTTCAGTCGTTTTGCCTTGGCACGAAGCTCCGTTACCTTGATAGAGGCAGTATCGTCAATATAAATGGGGGCTTTGGATAAGGGGTCCATCACATCTAAAAATCTATTCATATCCTCAGGAGTAATTTCTCCGGAACGCATTTTGTCGGATTCAATTCTTGCTTCCGAACAAATGATACGGTTTACCAGCTCCTCCTTGGACATTTCCAACGAGAAAATAAGAACGGGAATATTTTGATTGATTGCAATATTCTGTGCAATATTGATTGCAAAGGAGGTTTTTCCCATTGCCGGACGAGCGGCAATCAGAATCAGCGTTGAGGGATGAAGTCCGGACAATTTCCGATCCAGCTCAGAAAAGCCTGTAGGAATTCCCGAAACGCCCCCCTGACGCCCCATCATTTCTGCCATCTTATTATAGTTCTGATACAAAATGGACTTGATATGAGTAACACCGCTGACCTCACGCTCAGAGACCAAATCAAAAATCTTCTGAACTGCGTGTTCGGTAACCTCCTGCGAGCCTTTGGATTCATATCCGGCAGTTTCAATTTCCTGGCACAAGCCGATAAGCTTTCTCAATTGCGCCTTATCTGACACAATCTGCGCATAATGTTTTACGTTTTCAGTAGAGGGAACAGAATTGACAACATCTAAGATATATTCCTTCCCTCCGATTTGCTCATAAATTCCCTGAGCGGTAAGCTCATCATAAAGAGTGATTACATCCACGGGAATATTGCGATTAAAAAGCGAGGTGATTGCCTGATAAATTGCCTTGTTTTTTTCTAAGTAAAAATCATCTGCCGAGATAATTTCCATAACCTCCAGCAGACATTCCTTATCAATAATAACAGACCCTAAAACCGCAGTTTCCGCTTCCAGACTGTAGGGCAAATCTCTTACAATATCCATAATGATTACAATCCTTTAATTTCCACTTTCACTTTTGCGCTGACATCTTCAAATAATTTTACGGTAATTTCATACACGCCAAGCATTTTGATAGCATCTTTCAATACTACCTTTTTCTTTTCCACCTCAATGCCGGACTGGTCCTTGATAGCATTCACTAAATCAATGGAGGTCACCGCACCGAACAGCTTGCCGTTATCACCGGATTTAGCGCTGATGGTAAAGGTCTGTGCTTCCAGACGTTCTTTTAATTTTTCTGAATTATCGTGGTTTACGGCACGTTTATGTGCTACGGAGTCCTTTTGATTTTGAAGAGTAGTTAAGTTGGCAGGAGTTGCTTCCACCGCTAACTTTCTGGGAAACAAAAAGTTTCTTGCATATCCGTCAGAGCTGTTGATAACGTCTCCTTTTTTCCCGCTTCCTTTTACATCCTGAAGTAAAATCACTTTCATATTCCTAACTTCCTTTCTCTAATTCTTTGAAAGAAGAACTATACCTCTTCCATTTCATCTAAAATTTCTTTAATTTGCATAATAGCACGGTCAACCGTCAGCTCCTTGCTCTGACATCCTGCAACCAGCTGATGTCCTCCACCGCCCATTTTTTCCATAATAATCTGCACGTTGATTTTCCCGTTGGAACGGGCGCTGATAATAATGTCATCTCCACGCCGGAAAATTACAAATGCCGCTTCAATGCCCTTAATGTCGATCAGGTCATCTGCTGCCTGCGCAATAAAGATACTGCTTTCTTCCTCTCCGTAGTATCGGACAATCGCGATAGAATCCTTATAAATTTCTGCAGAACGAACAATTTCCGACACCTTGATGTAATTATCAAAATCATTTTTTACCAGATTTTTTGCTACCCCCGGTTCCATCCCGGTTTTCCGTAAGTAGGATGCCGCTTCAAAGGTTCTGACCCCGGTTTTCATAGAAAAATTCTGAGTATCAATCAAAATGCCGGCATACAGACTTTCTGCCTCCAACCGTTTTAATTTTACCTTATCGTCCAGATACTGAAGCATTTCCACCACCAATTCGCAGGTAGAAGAAGCATACGGCTCATGGAAGGTAAGCTCCGCATCATAAATAAAGTCCGCACCTTTTCGGTGATGGTCCACCAAAAAGATTTTTACATTTTCCGAAAGCAGCTCCGGTGCCGCAGTCAATGCAGCTCTGTGGGTATCCACCACACAAACCAATGTATTTTGCCCTAAAAGCATTACTGCCTGCGCGGGCGTTATAAAGGTGTCGTCATAGTCTTTATCCAAACGCGTTTTGGAGAACACGGCAGCTGTATTCTGATTGCTTTCGTCAATTACGATATATGCCGGCTTTTCAAATGCAGCAGCAATTCTGGCAAGCCCAAGGCAAGAGCCCAAAGAGTCCATATCCGCACCCTTATGCCCCATTACAAGCACCTTGTCTGCCTCCATCACCATTTCCTTAAAAGAAAGCGCGATAATTCGGGAACGAACCTTAGTGCGTTTTTCAGTTTCCCGATTCTGACCACCGAAATAGGTGAAATCATTTCCTATTTTCACAACCGCCTGGTCGCCGCCGCGCCCAAGAGCCATATCCAATGCTACACGGGAAAAGTTTTCAGTTTCTCCCAGTGATTCACCCACCCCGATACCGATGCTTAAGGTAACAGGCAGACTATCAAAGGTTTCAATATTTTTTACTTCCTTTAAAATTGGTATTTTGTTAGCTAAAATTTCTTCAAAGTGCTTCCGCTCCATAATAAAGGAATAACGGTCACGGTCAAATTTATTGAGAACGCCCTGATGCATTCCCACGAAATCGGAAATCAGCTTTTCGGTCTGGGAGGCGATTACCGTACGCTCTGAATCGGAAATATGCTTGGTGATTTCATCTAAGTTATCCACATAGATATACCCCTTCACAATCATATCCTCGTCATACTTCTGCTGCAACCGACAAAGCTCGGTGGTTTCAATGAAATAATATACATAAACACGTTCTTCTGCAGTTTTTGTTTCGTCAGCCAGAACACTGTAAACCGTGAAATGCCGTTCCTGCAGCACCAGCTCCACGCTGCTTCCGCTGGAAACAGTCAAATTCAGCTCCGGAAATATCTGCTGAAAGCTTTTTCCGATACAATCCTTATCGGGCAAAAGCTCTGCCAGAGAATCGTTGTACCACATTATGCCGCCATTTTCCCTGAGGATTGCCATAGGAAACGGGGATTTCAAAACGGAGTTATGGCTTGCCGATTCCACATCAAAAGAAAGTCCCTCAATATATTCACGGAATTTCCGTGCAGAACTGTTTCCGGTCAATAAAAATATCACAAACAGGATGACCGATATCAAAAGCTGCACGCCGGCAAAAATCGGATTATAAAATGCCAGCGATACGGAAAACAGACACATCATAAGAAAACTGATTGCCTGCTTCGGCATAGAATATAGCTTGCGAATGACAGAAAGCGTTTCTGTTCGGGAAACCGTATTCTTTTGTTGTTTCGCCACCTTTTTGGGGCGTTTGGTTTGTTTTTTCATACTTTTTCTCTCAAATCTTTTATTTAAAAATATCGTTTCTCAATCATATCAAAGTAAGGCTGTCAAGATGCTGTTGGACACGAAGAACCCCGCTTCGGTAAGCCGAAAGCCGTTTTCACCCATCGTCAGATAACCGGATGCCTCAAACTGCTCCAACAGCTTGCGGTTCTTTTCGTAAAATCCCTGCGGCAGGTCGGCATACTTCACACCCTTGTCGGTTCTTAAGGAAAGCATCATGGTTTCTGAAAAACTGTCTTCTTGTGAAACTTTTTCTTTCTCCGGCTGAATTTCTTGCTGTATTCCTTGGACATAACAGTGAATATCCTCAGGATTGGACCAGCGGCAACCCTCAAAAAAGCTATGTGCTGCCGCACCAAAGCCAAGATACGGAGCTCTCTGCCAATATTTCAGATTATGACGGCAGGGGGACTCTGATTGTTTCACAAAATTGGAAATTTCATAATGACGATAGCCCGAAAGCATTTCACACACCAAGCGGTACTGCTCATATACCCCGTCATCATCAGGAAACCGATATCCCCTCCGATACATGGGTGAATTGTCATTCAAGGTAAGTGCATACGCTGAAATATGTTCACAATCCAGCTCCCGTAAAAAGGAGAGTGTCCGCTCCAGAGAATGCAAATCAGAATCGGGCAACCCGTAAATAATATCGGTATTGATGTTGGAAAAGCCAACCTCCCGAAGCAATTCGTAAGAAGAAAGGAATTCTTCTTTGGTATGGATTCTGCCAAGCTTTGAAAGCTCATCATTATTGGCTGACTGCAGCCCCATACTGATACGGTTGACCCCTGAATTACAGTAAATGAGAAGCTTTTCCCGATGAAAGGTTTTGGGATTCAGCTCAATGGTGATTTCCGTATCGGAAGAAAATGAGAAAATCTCTCTCGCCTGCTCTAACAGTGCTGCCAGCTCCATTGGGTCTGCCACCGAGGGAGTTCCACCGCCAAAAAAGACTGAATCAACCGCAATCCTCTTGCCCCGATAGCCCTCCATTTCTTTTCTGACTGCCTCAAAATATATCTTCTGCCCATCGGTACGATTGACAGAATAAAAATCGCAATAGTCGCATTTTTTCACACAATAGGGAATGTGAAAATACAGTCCTGCATTCATACTTACAGCTTTAACACGGACATAAATGCCTCTTGCGGCACTTCCACCGTGCCAAACTGGCGCATCCGCTTTTTCCCCTCTTTTTGTTTTTCCAAAAGCTTTTTCTTACGGGTGATGTCACCGCCGTAACATTTTGCAAGCACGTCTTTTCGCATTGCTTTTACCGTTTCACGGGCGATAACCTTATTGCCGATTGCCGCCTGAATGGGAATTTCAAACAGCTGTCTCGGAATCACTTCTTTTAATTTTTCTGCAATTCTTCTGCCTCTTGCGTAGGCTTTATCAGTATGCACAATGAAAGACAGTGCATCTACAATTTCTCCATTCAGGAGAATATCCAGTTTCACCAGCTTGGATTCCTTATAGCTTGCAAGCTCATAATCCAGCGATGCATAGCCTTTGGTGCGGGATTTCAAATCGTCAAAGAAATCGTAGATGATTTCGTTGAGAGGCATATCATAATGAATGGAAACTCTTGTTTCATCCAGATATTTCATATCAATAAACACACCACGCCGTTCCTGACACAATTCCATAATATTTCCCACATAATCGGTGGGCGACATAATGGTTGCCGAAACAAAGGGTTCTTCCATCGAAGCAATCTCGGAGGGATTGGGTAGATTGGTGGGGTTATCCAGATTCATGGTTGTACCGTCTGTTTTTGTAATTTTGTAAATTACACTGGGCGCAGTGGTGATTAAATCTAAGTTAAATTCCCGTTCCAGTCTTTCCTGAACGATTTCCAGATGCAACAATCCCAAAAATCCGCAACGGAAGCCAAAGCCAAGGGCAATGGAGGTTTCCGGCTCGAAAATTAACGCTGCATCATTTAACTGAAGCTTTAAAAGAGATTCCTTCAAATCGTCATAACGGGCACCGTCTACGGGATAAAGTCCGCAGAACACCATAGGCTGCACTGCCTTATAGCCGGGAAGCGGTTCGGTTGCCGGATTGAATTTATCGGTAACCGTATCCCCCACCGAAGTATCCTTAAGGCTTTTAATGGAAGCAGTGACATAGCCTACTTCTCCGGCACAAAGCTCCTGACAGGGCGTCATACCGAGTGCATTTAAGTAGCCCAGCTCCACCACTTCAAATTCTTTGCCGTTTGCCATCATTTTCATGGTGGTATCTTTGGTGATTTTTCCGTCTATCACACGGATGTAAATGATAACACCCTTGTAAGCATCATAATATGAATCAAAAATCAACGCCTTGAGCGGAGCATCCTCGTCTCCTGAGGGGGCGGGAATGGTGTGTGCAATCGCCTCCAGCACATCCTCGATGTTCGTGCCGTTTTTCGCAGAAATCAGCGGTGCTTCCTCTGCCGGAATGCCGATAATATCTTCAATTTCGTTTTTCACAAAATCCGGTCTTGCACTGGGGAGGTCAATTTTGTTGATGACCGGCAGAATTTCCAAATCATTATCCACTGCAAGATAAGCATTTGCCAGAGTCTGTGCTTCAATCCCCTGGGCTGCATCCACAATCAGAATCGCTCCCTCACAAGCCTTCAGGCTTCGGGACACTTCGTAGTTAAAGTCAACATGACCAGGGGTGTCAATCAGATTGTAAATATATTCTTCTCCATCCTTTGCACGGTACACAAGCCGCACAGCTCTTGCCTTAATGGTGATGCCACGTTCCCGTTCCAGCTCCATATTATCTAAAAGCTGCTCCTCCATTTCTCTGGCAGAAACCACTCCCGTCTTTTCCAGCAGGCGGTCTGCCAGGGTGGATTTCCCGTGGTCAATATGGGCAATAATCGAAAAATTTCTGATATGTTTTTGTCTGTCGCTCATAACCTTACCAAAAGGGCATACTTAAAAAATCTGCCGTTTTCCTTTCTCAAAAATCCAAATTCTTTGGGACTGTATATTTTTTGCATAAATTCTCAATCACTTTTTTCCTCTGCTTCTTCGGGAACAGAGAAACTGACGATACGATTTCAATATAGTATTATAACATAATATTCCCGATTTGTAAATAACTTTTTTCAAAAATCAAAAAATATCCCGAAAGTTATTGACAAATGTATAATTATGTACTATAATAGGAGTATTATTAGTTTTATATGCATATTTATACAAGCGAAGGTGAAATTATGTTAGACCAAATCAAAGAAACAGACCGGAAGTATTATATGAATACCTTTGGCGAACGGCTTCCCGTTTGCTTTACCGAGGGAAACGGTATGACCTTAACTGCCACCAACGGCAAGGTGTATTACGATTTTATGGCTGGAATTGCAGTAAATTGTCTGGGGCACAATCATCCGAGACTGGTGGAAACCATCTGCAATCAGGCGAAAAAACTGATTCATACCTCCAGTCTTTACTATATTGAGTCTCAGGCAAATTTAGCAAAACTGCTATGCGAAAACTCTTGTGCCGACAAAGCTTTTTTTGCAAATTCCGGTGCAGAAGCAAACGAAGGTGCATTGAAGCTTGCCCGAAAATATTTTTACAATAAGGGGCAAAACAAGCCGGAGGTAATTACCCTTATCAATTCGTTTCACGGAAGAACCTTAGCCACCGTATCAGCAACCGGTCAGGAAAAATATCAGAAGCCGTATGCTCCCCTGGTGGAAAAATTTGTTCACGTTCCCGCCAACGACATTGCAGCATTCAAAGCCGCAGTAACCGACAAAACCGGTGCAGTTATGCTGGAAGTTATTCAGGGAGAAAGCGGCGTTCGTCCCTTAGAGAAAGCATATTTACAGGAAATCCGAAAAATCTGTACCGAAAAGGATATTGTCCTCATTTTTGATGAGGTGCAAACCGGTATGGGCAGATGCGGAACCTTATTTGCTTACGAAACCGTAGGGGTTGAGCCGGATATTTTCACTCTGGCAAAAGCACTGGCAGGAGGAGTTCCCATCGGAGCAATTCTTTGCAAAGAACAGTTTGCGGCATTTACCCCCGGTGACCACGGAACCACCTTCGGAGGCAATCCGCTGGCAACCGCCGCAGGCGTTTGTGTGGTAAACGAGCTTTTGAGCGGTGTCCTGGAAAATGCAAAAGAAATGGGCAGCTATTTTATGGAAAAGCTCAACACTCTGAAAGAGAAGTTCTCCATCATCAAAGAGGTTCGCGGCAAGGGCTTAATGATTGGTGTAGAATTTGGAGAACCCGTTGCAAAAGCCTTGTCCAAGCAGTTATTTGAAGCCGGATTTTTGGTTGGCACAGTGGGAGAAAGCGTGTTCCGCTTAGTTCCCCCACTTATCATCACCAAAACCGAAATTGATTTACTTACCGATAAGCTTTGCGAATTGTTGAACGCGTTATAAAAGAAAGGATGCAATCTATATGAACCATTTTATCAGTATTACCGATATTACCAAGCAGGAATTTGATGATATTTTAACACTGGCTCACAAGCTTAAAAAAATGCAGAAAGCCGGCACTCCCCACCCTTACCTCTCCGGAAAAAGCTTAGGGATGATTTTTGCAAAATCTTCTACCAGAACCCGTGTTTCCTTTGAAGTGGGAATGTATCAGCTGGGCGGTCATCCGCTGTTTTTAAGCTCCAACGACATTCAGCTTGGCAGAGGCGAAACCATTTACGATACTGCAAATGTTCTGTCCGGAATGTTGGATGGCATTATGATTCGTACCTTCTCTCAGGATGATGTGTACGATTTGGCAAAATACGGTTCCATTCCCGTCATCAACGCACTCACCGACCTGGAGCATCCCTGTCAGGCAATGGCAGATATGCAGACCATTTACGAAGAATTCGGAAAATTAGAGGGCTTAAAATTTGCCTATGTGGGTGACGGTAACAATATGGCTCACTCCTTAGCCCATGCCTGTGCAATGGCAGGAATAGACTGCTATATTGCAACTCCCGAAAAATATAAATGTGTTCCCGACCAGATTGAAAAAGCAAAACATCTGGCGAAAAACTGCAAAATTGTGGAAACTGTTGACCCCGAGGAAGCTATGAAAAATGCAGATATTGTATACACCGATACCTGGGTAAGCATGGGGCAGGAATCCGAAAAAGAAACCAAAGTAAAAGAATTTGGAGACTATCAGGTAAACAAAAAGCTGTTTTCCTTAACCAACGAAAATTCTATTTTTCTCCACTGCCTGCCGGCATATCGCGGTTTTGAAGTAACCGAAGATGTCATTGACGGCCCTCACTCCCGTATTTTCCAGGAAGCGGAAAACCGTCTCCACGCACAAAAAGCAATTATGACCATGCTGATGGCAGATTCCTATAAGAAATAGAGAGGATAAAAAAATGGCACAGGAAAAAGATTACTACGGCTTTCATATCCGTCTGGCAACCGAAGCGGAAATTCCGGAAATTCAGGCAATCACCAAAATTTCTTTCCAGAAATACATAAAAAATGCAGGTCTGGAGGATACCGAAGCATTAAACGAAACCTACGAAGATATCCTCCGTGATTTAGACACCAAGCTGGTGTTTGTGGCATTTATCAATGAAGTGCCTGCCGGCAGTGTCCGAATCAAGGTAAATCCGGACGGAACCGCCTACTTAAGCCGATTCGGGGTAAGTCCCGAATTTCAGAACCACGGGGTCGGAAAGAGCTTAATGAGCGTGGTAGACACCGTGATGATAGAAAAAGGCGTCAAACGGCTGGAGCTTCACACCGCCGCAAAATATTTCGATTTGGTTCGCTTCTACTACGGCAGAAAGTTCTATATTGAATCCATTTCTGAGGACCGTGGCTACAAACGGGCGCTGATGGTAAAGGAATATAAAAAAGTATAAAATAATACATACTAAAAAAGGAGGTATCGGTTTGATACTTCCTTTTTTAGTGAAATGTCTTTCATTCTTGCAAAATCACATTGATAATCTGCAATTTTTGCTGAACGGCATAGGCATAAGCGATTCCGGTTCCGCTTTTTGGCTGAACCTCTCGGAACACGCCTTTGCCGTATTTTTTTGGTGGCGGTAAATAGGCTTTGTCATAATAAACCACGCAAAACTGCGATTGATTTATCATTTCCTGATTTCGTTCCACATAGGCTGCTCTGCCGGCACATCGGATTTTTTCAAGAAAATAAGTTTCCTCGTAACACTCTAACAGATATTCTTTGTAGCAATCGCTGATATCGGGATATCCGGCACGAACATAAACCCGTTTAATATGCGGATATTTGGTTTTGATTTCTGTAACCACTCTCAGACACAGGCTGTTAAATTCGCTCTTACTCCCAAACAGAAAGGTGTGAACTCCCCGGCTCACAATTAAATCTTCTACAATTTTCTTAAGCTTTTCTGTCAGTTCCGGTGTTTTCTCTATTCTTCTATGCCCGAAAAAACAACAGGTATGTAATTTATTATCCATTTTTATCACAGTCCTCTATATACAAATATGCTTTTTTACCTATAATTTTTCATATTATATCACATATAAAAGCATAATGCAATACGATTACACCACAAAAAAGCATATATTTTAATGCTATGTGCCTTAAAATATAATATAGGATGGTGAATTGTTATGCAAGAAAAAGATTTTGCTCTACGTTTAGCAACACTTCGTACAAAGAAAAATGTATCTGCTCGTGAAATGAGTTTAGCTATCGGTCAAAATCCGGGATACATCAATCACATAGAGACCGGTCAGGGAACGCCCTCATTATCAGGCATCTTTTATATCTGTGAATATCTTGGCATTACTCCAAGTGAATTTTTTGACATAGACAATAAAAACCCCGCCAAACTAAACAAAATCAATGAGTATCTGAAAAAGCTCAATGACGAACAGCTTGGTGCGGTTGAAAATTTAGTGAAAAACTTAGCTGAAAAATAGATTTTTCGTTTCTCTAACATATCTTATGATACCGCCACACTCAAAATTTTGCGGTCTGAAAAGGTATAAAAAAATCTCCAATTACAAAAAATAAGAAAAATTGTAATTGGAGGTAATCATTTATGTTTAAGCACGAAAAAATGTTTTTTCATCCGGTAGAGGTGGAAAGACCCAATTCTCAATATGCGGTATTACTGCAGGAGCAGCTGGGTGGCGGAAACGGAGAACTGAAAGCAGCCATGCAGTATATGTCACAGAGCTTCCGAATCAAAGACCCTGAAATCAAGGATTTATTTTTGGATATTGCTGCAGAAGAGCTTAGTCACATGGAAATGGTTGCACAAACCATCAATTTGCTCAACGGTCACGATGTGGATGCTCAAAAAGTTTCTGCCGGCGAAATTCAAACCCATGTTATTTTAGGCTTAAATCCCGGTTTGATCAATGCCTCCGGCTATTCCTGGACAGCAGATTATGTCACCGTAACCGGAGATTTGTGTGCCGACCTTTTAAGTAATATTGCATCCGAACAGCGGGCAAAAGTAGTTTATGAATATTTATATCGTCAAATAGATGATAAGAAGGTAAAAGAAACCATAGATTTTCTTTTAAATCGGGAAGAAGCTCACAATCAAATGTTCCGGGATGCCTTTAACAAGGTGCAAAGCAGCGGCTCTAACAAGGATTTTGGTACAACAAAAGCGGCAAGAATGTACTTTTCTATGTCAGAACCCGGTCCGAATGCATTTGCAAGTAACGAAACGGTTCCTCCCTCGTTCAAAAAATAATTCAGCTCAATCAATCGTAACAAAAAAACCTCGTATCACATTGATACGAGGTTTTTTTATGTTATTCCAATTCCAGTAAACGCTCTGCATTCCGATAAAAAATCTTTTCTTTTTCGGTGTCCGACAGGGGGAGCTTTTCAATGTTTTCAATTTCTTTCTTGATGTGCCACATGGGATAATCAGTTCCGAATAAGATTTTATCCATATCATGCTTTTTTAGAATTTTAACCGCCAGCTCGGGCGAAATAAATTCCAACGTGGAAGAAGTATCAAAATAGATATTCTTTCCGCATAAGATATCCATAGAATCCTCCCAGGTGGAATAGCCGCCCAGATGAGCGCCAATCACCGTAAGATTCGGGAAATCCTCCAAAATTTTCTTGATTTTTTTGGGATGGGAATAATCATAGCGAGAATCTCCCACGTGAAACATCACCGCTAAGTTCCCCGACATCATCTCATAAATATGGTACATTTCGGGAGATAAAATATCCAGCTTTCCAAAATCGGGATGGAATTTAATTCCTTTTACCCCGTTTTGTATCAGCTTTTTGATTTGCCCCTCATTATCCTCATAATCGGGATGCAAAGTTCCAAAGCCGATAAAGTCGGAATTTTTCTTTAGCTCTCCCAATAAAAAGTCGTTGATATGCGCTACCTGGTCGGGACGGGTGGCAGTGGAATGAATCAGCATTTTATCCACACCGTATTCTTTCCACTGAGACAGCAAATCCTCACAAGTGCCGCCGCAGTGCATACTGATATCGTAAAAATCCCCAATGGCTTTTACTGCTTTTTCTGCAATTTTCTGGGGATAGATGTGACAATGACAGTCAATAATTTTCATTTGCTTTGCCTTTCCGCTAAAAAATGAGTTTTTCCAAAATCGGATCTACCGAAAATGTCTGTTTAATTTGTCTGGTTGCTTCGTTTGATATTGTGGAATGATTTGCTTTCTCAGCTAAAATCAGGAGATTTTTTGGAGTCTCCAACGGGGATACAAATTCGGTTGCTGTAACCGAATATCCATGCTCCTCCAATGTTTTCACCCGATAAATATCTGTGAGCAAATCGGAAAACCGCTTCTTAAAAATGCCGTTTTCAAACAGATATGGCATTTCCTCATTGCCAATGGTGGGTAAAAATTCTTTGTGACAGCACGGGGCAATTGCCGCAATTTGTGCGCCGTTATTCACTGCCGCCGCAATGGCAAAATCGGTTGCCACATCGCAGGCGTGAAGAGAAATGGCAACATCCATCCGTGTGGGCGGTGCAAACTCTAAAATATCGGCACAGTAAAAGTCCATATTGTAATATTTCAGCTCATCACGGATTTTTTTGGAGGCTTCCACCACATCCTCGCGGATATCCACCCCGATGATACGGCATCTTCTTTTCATGACATCACACAGATAAAAGTTTAAGAAAAAGGATAAATAAGATTTGCCGCACGCCAAATCGTACACCATAATTTCACGGTCGGAGGGCAGTTTTTTCAAATATGGAACCAAAAGCTCAATAAAATGCTCCGCCTGGGTGAATTTTCTCACGTGGGTATTTTTCAGTTTTCCGTTATCGGAAACAAAATCCAACACGGTGAGAAGCTTATTTGCCGCCTTGGGAGAAATCAGATGCTTTTCTTCCCCTTTTGACACTTCAGCAACTTTGTTATCGCTTTTGGTGGTAACATTTTTATTATCGGCACGAAGCATCAGTCTGCCCGTACGGTCAGCATAGGTAAGCTCCAGTTCGTCGTAGAGATTTGCCTGTGAAACAAGGGAATGAAACAATTCGGAAAACACACCCCTGGTGCTCTCTTTCTGAAAGGTGAGAACATATTGCTCCCCGTCAAATATCAAAGAAAACGGGTAGGACACCGTGCCGGACTGGCAGCTTCCCGAAACCTCAAGAAACAAATCCTTATTTTCTTCGAAGCGGGACAAAATCCCGCTTGCAAGCAATTTTAACTTTTGAACCGCTTGTTTATTCAAATAAATCCCCTCTCAGCGTTATTTCTTAATGCCGATATCCCGTCTGTAGTGAGCATCGGTAAAGGAAATTTTTGCAACAGCATCATAAGCTTCCCGAATGGCATCCTCCAGATTGGAGCCGGTTGCAGTCACCCCGATAACACGGCCGCCTGCCGTTACAAATGTATCATTTTCTTTCTTTGTGCCGGCATGATAGATAAAGATGTTATCTTTTTCTTCTGCCTTATCCATCCCGGTGATTTCATAGCCGGTTTGATATTTTTTGGGATAACCGCCGGATGCCATAATAACACATACGCAAGCGTTATCCTCCCATTCGATGTTGATTTGGTCTAATTTTTCATCAATAATCGCATCAAAAATGGTAAGCAGATTGGTTTTTAATCTGGGAAGCACCACCTGGGTTTCCGGGTCACCGAAACGGGCGTTATATTCAATCACTTTCACGCCGTTTTTGGTTGCCATCAAGCCAAAATAGATAACCCCTTTAAAGGGTCTGCCCTCCTGACGAAGCCCATTGATGGTAGGCAGGAAGATATTTTCCATACATTCTTTTTCCAGGTCTTTGGTATACACACGGCTGGGAGAAAAGGTTCCCATACCGCCGGTGTTCAATCCTTCATCATTATCGTAAGCACGCTTGTGGTCCTGAGCAGAAACCATCGGAACAACGGTTTTCCCATCGGTGAATGCCAGAACAGAGATTTCAGGACCGGTTAAAAATTCTTCGATAACAACGGTAGTCCCGGAATTACCAAATACTTTGTCCACCATCATTTCGTTGATAGCAGTTAATGCTTCTTCCTCATTCTGTGCAATAATAACCCCTTTGCCCAACGCCAAACCGTCTGCCTTAATGACAGCAGGATAGGTATTTTCCGCCTTTAAATATGAAATGGCAGAGTCCGCATCGGTAAAGGTTTCGTATTTTGCGGTGGGAATGTTGTATTTTTTCATCAGCTCTTTGGAGAAGGCTTTGCTTCCTTCTACAATCGCTGCATTTTTGTGGGGACCGAATGCACGGATACCAACCTTTTCCAGCTCGTCCACCAACCCCAATACCAACGGGTCATCGGGAGCAACCATTACCATATCAAACTGTTCTTCTTTGGCATAAGCCACCAGCTTTTCAATTTCGGTTGCTTTGATGGGAACTAAAGTCGCCAGCTCTCCGATTCCTCCGTTACCGGGTGCACAATACAAATCAAGATCGGGATTGTCCCGCTTCAGGCATTTGATAATGGCGTGTTCTCTGCCGCCGCCGCCAATAACTAATATTTTTTTACTCATACTCAAATTCTCCTGTCTGTTTTATAAGCAAATAGGGAATTTCAAAAAAATTCCCTATCCTTTCATTATACTTTAGTGATGGAATAAACGGTTGCCGGTAAACACCATTGCAATGCCGTATTTGTTACAGGTGTCAATAACATGGTCATCACGAATGGAACCTCCGGGCTGTGCAATAAACTCTACCCCGCTCTTTCTTGCCCGTTCAATATTATCGCCAAAGGGGAAAAACGCATCTGAACCAACAGACACACCGGACTGGGTTTTCAACCATTCCAACCGTTCCTCACGAGTCAACACAGGGGGTTTTTCGGTGAAGAACTGTTCCCATACACCATCCTCCAGAACATCCATATATTCATCAGAAATATATACATCAATGGTATTATCCCGGTCAGGACGGCGGATATCCGGCTTAAATTTCAAGTTCAGCACTTTTTCATGCTGTCTTAAATACCACACATCTGCTTTGTTGCCTGCCAGTCTGGTACAGTGAATACGGGACTGCTGCCCTGCCCCAACTCCGATTACCTGACCGCCTTTTGCATAGCAAACAGAATTGGACTGGGTATATTTCAGGGTGATGAGTGCGATAATGAGGTCAATTTTTGCAGTGTCGGGAAACGATTTTACATCGGTGACAAAATTGGTGAGCATGGTTTCATCAATTTTCAGCTCATTTCTTCCCTGCTCAAAGGTAATGCCGAACACATCCCGACGTTCAATGGGCTTGGGAACATAGTTTTTATCAATCTGAATGACGGTGTAACCGCCTTTTCTTTTAGATTTTAAAATTTCCAGTGCTTCAGGGGTGTAATCAGGTGCGATAATACCGTCGGAAACCTCTTTTGCAATAATTGCCGCAGTTTCTTTGTCGCAGGTATCAGACAGTGCAATAAAATCACCGTAAGAGGACATTCTGTCTGCACCTCTTGCTCTTGCATAAGCACAAGCCATGGGAGAAAGCTCAAATTCTTCCACAAAATTGATTTTCTTTTCTAAATCGGAAAGAGGTAACCCTACTGCTGCACCTGCCGGGCTGACATGTTTAAAGGAAGCGGCTGCCGGAAGTCCGGTTGCTTCTTTTAATTCTTTTACCAATTGCCAGCTGTTAAAGGCGTCTAAGAAGTTAATGTAACCCGGTCTGCCGTTTAAAATAGTGATAGGCAGGTCATATTCTTCGGTAAAAATACGGGAAGGTTTCTGATTGGGGTTACAGCCGTATTTCAATTCTAATTCTTTACTCATAGCAGTAAGGTCCTTTCTTGATTACTGATTTTTATTTACCATTCTGGTTTCCCATTTGCCGTCTGCTAAAGAAATGTAGCGAACAAATAAGGAAACCTTGTTGTCCTCATTTAAGTTTGTCCATAAGGTATTGGTGAAGCTGTCGATATCTTCGTTGATTTCTATAAGCTCAGGTTCACCGTAGAAAGAGGGAATGGGATTTCCGTCACATTTGTAAGTGTGGATAAAATGCCCTTCACCTGCTACGGGCTGAGCGTATTCATAGAAAAATCTCTGGCAGGAGTCTCCATTGCCCATTGCACTTTTCAAAATGGACATTTTATAGGAAAACGCATTCCCCTTTACATCCAGTTCCGCAGAAATTCTGGGAGTGTAGTTGGGAGCATCCGGTTCAAATTCACGGGTGCGAAGTGCTTCCTCAAAGGTTTTTCCATCCTTTAAAAAATCATATACGGTATCAGTCTGGTCGCCATTGGTTACCACAGTTTTATCATCAAGCACACGAACGGGTGCATAAATGATAAGAGACGGGTCACTTAATTTAGAGGGATCAAAGGCTTCGGTACGGATGCCGTCACCATCGGTGACAAACACACGGTTCCGGCTGTTTTCTGATCTTCCCATAATAAAATATGCAGTAACAGCATAGTTTCCGTCTTTGGATTTCCCAACAATGATACCTCTGCCGGGATAGGAATTATTTTTCAGTAAATCTGCAATCTGATTCATAATCTATGTAGTTCCTTTCTGATGCAAGATAAAAGGGATTTTCCTTATGCTTTCCCTGATAAAACCAATTCGCAGGCTTTCGGCAATATCTTCCATTCTGCCTGCTCCATCACCCGTTTTTGTAAGCTTTCGGGAGTATCTCCCTCTTCTACCATCACGGGCTGCTGGAGAATAATTTTACCGCCATCGGTAATCTCGTTGACAAAATGAACGGTTGCTCCGGTCACCTTTACCCCTTTTCCCAACGCTGCTTCATGAACTTTCAGCCCGTAGAAGCCGTCACCGCAAAAGGAGGGAATAAGGGAGGGATGCACATTGATGATTTTTTCGGGAAATGCTTCAATAATTTCCCTTCCGATAATGGATAAAAACCCAGCCAGCACGATGAGGTCAGGCTGTTCTGCTTTCAGCTCACAAAGGAGTGCTTTCTGATAGCTTTCGTTATCGGCAAAGCTCTTTCTGTCTACCACCACACCGGGAATCCCTGCATTTTTTGCCCGTTCCAACGCATACACACTGGGCTTGGAGGAAATCACCTTGACGATTTTTCCGGAGGTAATCACATCCTTGGCATCAATGAGTGCTTGCAGATTGGTGCCACCGCCGGATACTAATACAACAATCTTTTTCATTATACCAGTTTAACTCCTGCATCACCGTTTTCCACAGTACCTAAAATGTATGCTTTTTCGCCTAAGGATTCGATAATTTTTACAACGCCTTCTGCATCGCCTTTATTCACAGCCATACAGAGACCGATACCCATATTATAAGTATTGAACATATTTTCTTCGGAAATGTTGCCGGTTTTCTGAAGCAGTTTGAAAATGGGCAGCACCGGGAAAGAATCTTTTTGAATCACTGCCTGAGTGCCGGAGGGTAACATTCTCGGAATATTTTCATAAAAACCGCCGCCGGTAATGTGGGAAATTGCTTTCACTTTATACTGAGATAATACTGCCAGTACCGTTTTTACATAAATCTTGGTGGGAATGATTAAGGCTTCGCCTAAGGTCATACCCAGCTCATCATAATATACAGATAAGTTTTTCTTTGCTTCTTCTTCGGGGCCGTTTAAGTCAAACACCTTTCTTACCAAAGAATAACCGTTGGAATGAATACCGGAGGACGCCACGCCGATTAACACATCTCCCTCTGCCACGGTTTTTCCGTCAATGATGTTGTCTTTATCCACAACACCAACAGAGAAGCCTGCCAAATCGTATTCGTCAACAGGATAAAAACCGGGCATTTCCGCAGTTTCTCCGCCAACCAGTGCACATTCGCTCAAAATACAACCATCGCTGACCCCTTTTACAATTTCAGCAATCCGTTCGGGCACATTTTTGCCGACTGCCAGATAGTCCAGGAAGAACAGCGGTTTTGCACCGGAGCAAACAATATCATTCACACACATTGCCACGCAATCCTGACCAACGGTATCGTGTTTGCCGGTTAAGAATGCAATTTTTAATTTTGTTCCCACACCGTCAGTACCGGAAACCAGAACGGGATTTGTGTAACTTCCAATCTGATTCAATTCAAACAAACCGCCAAAACCGCCGATATCGGTCATCACGCCTTTGGTAAAGGTTTTCTTTACGCTTTCTTTAATGAGTTCCACAGAACGGTATCCTGCGTGGATATCAACGCCTGCCTGTTTATATGCTTCATTCATATTTACACGTCTCCTTTTTATAAGCTTGCAACTTCGTCCTGCAGTTTTCTGTCTTTTTCGCGGACTTCGTTTGCCATCTTCTCTTTCATTGCTTCTAATTTAGTTTCGATTTCTTTATATTTTAAGGAAAGAATCTGGAGTGCTAAAATTGCCGCATTATCGCCACCGTCAATGGCAACAGTTGCCACAGGAATGCCTTTTGGCATCTGCACAATGGAAAGCAGTGCATCCAATCCGTCTAAGGTAGATGCCTTAATGGGAATCCCGATTACGGGCAAGGTAGTAAACGCCGCTAACACACCGCCTAAGTGTGCTGCCTTTCCCGCTGCGGCAATAATCACTTCAAAGCCGTTTGCTTTGGCATGCTTGGAAAACTGAGCAGCATCTTCCGGAGTTCTGTGAGCAGACATAACTTTTACTTCCACATCAACTCCGTACTCCTTTAATGTTCTGATACATCCTTTTAACTGGGGAAAGTCAGAATCGCTTCCCATAATGACTGCAACCTTTGGCATTCTCTTTCAATTCCTTTCCTGATTTCTTTTATAGATATAAAATATGCTATCATACCATATCAGCCACATTATATCATACATACCACGAAAATGCAATACAATCCGACCATTTTTTTGTAATTTTTACCGCTCTGATTTTCACTTTTTTTGTGAAAACTGTCATAGACAAAACACCCCTTTCATATAGTGAAATGAAAACAAACAGAGCTTGCTCAAAAATCTTATCAAAGGAGACCACTCTATGACCGAAGGAACCGTAACCAAAACTGTCCGGAATACATCCATACCAAAAAAAATCGAATGGGATATCAATGTCCCGGATTCCAAACGAGATATTCTGAAGCTGTTATCCCAGACTCTCCACGCCCACATTACCGACTATCAAATTAAGGACAACTTATTCACTGCAAAAGTGGAGGTATGTGCCACTTTGTTATATCTGCCCGAAGGAAATGAAGAACCGGGAATTTCTTCTCTGCAATCCACTGAAAGCTTTCTCATAAAAGGAGAATTGCCACCGGATTTAATCTGGGATTTTTCAAAAGCAGACTGCACTGTTACAAGCCACACTCCCGTTTGTATCAATTCCAGAAAAGCCGGCATCCGCGGACATCTCACCCTGAATCTTTGTCTGTATCAGAATGTCAGTGTCCCCTGTCCCAACACGGAAGGGAAACCCATTGAAGTACTGTACGAAACCGTCAATACCTACGCCACCTGTGTTCATGAAGAAGGACAGTTTCCTTTTTCCTTAAGCTTTCCCCTGCCTAACGGAAAACCACCGGTAGCAGAAATCCTGGAAACCTCAATTTGTGTAAAAAATCCCGATTTGAAAGCCATTTCCAACAAGGCAGTGGCAAAAGGAAATTTAGAGGTAAAAATTTTATACGCCTCCGCTCATTCCACCTTGGAAATTGCTGAATTTTCTTCTCCCTTTACCGAAATTTTAGATGTAGGGAGCTTAGAAGAAATCCATCAGATTACGTATGAAATGAAGCCGGTGCTTCATACCTCGGAAATTATGCAAAATGAAGAAAACGAAGCCAAAAATCTTTCCTTCTTCGGAACTATATTTATTCAGCTCACTGCCAGAGAAGAAAAGCAGATTTCTCTCGTCACCGATGCATATAGCCCAAACTGTCAAACCAAGCTTTTGACCAAAACCGCTCCTTTTGAGCAACTTTGCTGTTTACCGGAGGAAACCTTTACCGTAAAGGAAATGGTTTCCTTATCCGACACCCAATTAGATGAAATCTTAGATGTATCTGCCCGACCCGTCATCACCGGAGCAGAACAAAGCGGTAACAATCTGAATATCAGCGGAACTCTGCAAACACGGATTTTATACAAAAGCAATTCCACCATCCATTCCGTCACCAAAGAAATCCCCTTTGCATTACAGCCCGATTCTCCTAAAGGAAGCTGGGATAATATCAGTGTCAAAGCAGACTTAAATCATTTCTCCTATCACATTTTAAACCAAAATAATTTGGAAATCCGTGCAGGAATTACCATTTTCATCTGCCTTGGCAAACAAGAGCAGAAGCAATATGTAGAAGCCATTCTCTTAGAAGAAGATACTCCACAGTGTATGGACCGTGCCCCCATCGTTGCCTATATCATAAAACCAGGCGACACCCTCTTTTTAATCGCAAAGAAATATGCCACCACCGTTGACCGCTTAAAAGCTGTCAACAACATCGAAAACGACCGTAATTTGAAAGTGGGAAGTTATTTAATTATTGAGTAGCAAAAAGGGCTAAACGGATAAGCAACCTGCTTTCCAACGTAATAAAAGGTCGCAGAAGATTACCGCGACCTTTTCCTGTTGGATCAAATGACAATTTTTACAAAGTTTTATTTTATACTACAGTTTTTGTTATTTGTAATTTTCCATGTTGCACATTTACCAAGATTTGTAAAATTGTTTCCGCCTTTAATAGTACGTGCTATGATACCGCCTGTTACGGGTTCCTTGTAAACAGAAATATAGATTCTATAACTGGAATGATCATTTCCCAGTTTTATCGTATCTCCGCTCTTTTTTGTATAAGTACCGATGTAGTTCCCTTTGCCGTCTGTTAACTTAACATTCACTTTACCACTGGTCTTTTTACCCGTTAAATCATAGGTATTAATTTTCACAGTTGCAGTTTTATATCTCAGATTTTGCATAAGTTTTTGTGATATTGTTACCGTGCAATAGCGATTGCTATCAAAAGATGCAGATGTTGCTGCAAATGCATTTTCAACAAAAAAAGTTGACAACATCAATGATAAAATTAATAATAATGATAAAAACTTTTTCATAAATAATATATATCCTTTCAAAACAGTTTGTTCAAAATTTAATAAGTATCGTAAATGTTATTGATAAAATCCTGCGTTACCTAAACATAACAGTGGGGCATAATAGTAACAATTAAAATTACATTCGCTAAATTTTATTTGAATATCATTATATCCTGTAACATTAACATCTACATCTATAGGACCAGATGTTTTTGTCATCTCAGGAGATTTGTAAATTGTTTTTCCGTCAGCTATTATAGTTAAATAAACAGATCTATCATCAGTTTCACCTTCTGGAATGTAGAGTGTTCCCTTAAATCTTGAATATTTCATGTTGCAAAGGTATTGCAAATTTAACTTATCTCTATTCTCATTACAAATTGCATGATCATAGCTATTTCCATAGTTATCAGTCAGTTCGTCAGTTTCACTTGGATAATCATTAATACTTACCATATCTTCCAATTCAACAGTTGGATATTCTAATTCTCCATCCATATTACCTAAATAAACAGTATAATTCGGTCCATCCCAATACACTGCTTTGTCAAGTGCATTCGCAACTGCTCTTACAGGTAAGTATGTTGTGCCATTATAAATCATTGGCTCAACTTTATTTCCGTTTACATCTGTGGGATTGAGTTTTTGTCCATCAACAACAATGGTTATTCCGTTTGTTAGAACATCATAAAGTGTGGTAGTATTCGCAGCAAGCGTTGTCACACAGCCAACCAATAGTGCTGCACTTAAAAAGCCAAGCAGATACCCTTTTACTTTTTGCTTCATTTTCTTTCTCTCCTTAAAGTTTTTTCTTTTATAATATCACAATTTGAGATAAATGTCAATATCTCATTATGAGATTTTATATAATATATTCGAGAGGTGATAAAAATGAGGTTAAAAGATTTACGGGAAGATTCTGATATTAAGCAAAAAGAAATTGCAGAATATCTGCATATCAAGCAAAATACTTACTCTCAATATGAAAACGGACAACGTCAGCTCCCCATTGATATTTTAATTGCACTGGCAAAATACTATCATGTGTCTACCGACTACATTTTGGGGTTAACGGAAAAAAAATAATGTGCATTTTTATCAAAAAGCAGTCTCCTTTCTGTCATTCTGAGGGAGTTTGACGACCGAAGAATCTCGTTTTTTTGGGGATGAGATTCCTCACTGTGTTCGGAATGACAGAAAAAGAGGTTTGGAATGGCTGGCGGAGATATTATGAATGAAAGTTGTAAGAAGTTCAAAAATAATATTTCCACACAACAAAACAAGCACAAAAAAGGCTTACAGCGTTTGCTGTAAGCCTTTTTTTGGATTTTATAAGCCAAATTTCTTTTTGAATTTTTCAACACGTCCGCCGGTGTCTACCAGTTTCTGTTTACCGGTGTAGAACGGATGGCATTTTGCACAAATTTCCACGTGCAGATTTTCCTTGCTGGAGCCGGTTTCATAAACCGCGCCACAAGCACAGGTAATAGTGGTTTTTTTGTAATCCGGATGGATTCCCTGTTTCATTGTGAATACCTCCTTATACTAATTCGATCACAGACATCAGCGCTGCGTCGCCACGGCGTTCGAAAGTTTTGATGATTCTGGTGTAACCACCGTTTCTTTCCTGATATTTCGGAGCGATTTCTTCAAACAGCTTTTTCACAACATCTTCTTTGGTGATAAAAGCCAGCGCCTGTCTTCTTGCATGTAAAGTATCTTGTTTTGCAAGAGTAATCATTTTTTCAGCCAATGCTCTGGTTTCTTTTGCTCTGGTAACGGTGGTTTCAATTTTACCGTGTTCTAAGAGAGCGGTAACAAGATTTTTGAGCATAGCGATTCTATGGTCAGTAGGACGACCTAATTTTCTGGTTCCTGCCATTTTGACATAGCCTCCCTTTTTAATCAATTCCCTTTCGGGTCAGGTTTATTCTTCTTCCTGCGCCAGAGTTAAGCCCAACGCTTCCAGTTTTGCAATGACTTCTTCCATGGATTTACGACCTAAGTTTCTCACTTTGATCATTTCTTCCTGGGTTTTCTTGGAAAGGTCTTCAACATTGTTGATACCTGCACGTTTCAAGCAGTTGTAGGAACGAACAGACAATTCCAGATCTTCGATGGTCATTTCCAAAACTTTTTCTTTGTAATCTTCTTCTTTTTCCACCATAATATCACTGTTTCTTGCTTCATCAGACAAGCCAACGAATAAAGACAGATGCTCGCTCATGATTTTTGCAGCCCAGCCAACTGCTTCATCAGCAGTTAAAACGCCGTTAGTCCAAACTTCAAGTGTGAGCTTATCATGGTCGGTCTTGTTGCCAACTCTGGTGTTTTCAACCGTTGCATTTACCTTTTTCACAGGAGTGTAAATAGAATCTACGGGAATTGCACCAACGGGCAGAGCTGCAGTTTTATTCAGCTCAGACGGAACATAGCCGATACCGTGGTCAAACACAATTTCCATATAGAATTTAGCATCCTTATTTAAAGTTGCAATGTGCAGCTCAGGATTTTTAATCTCTACTTCTGCATCCGGTTTAATATCGCCTGCGGTTAACACACATTCACCGTCTGCTTCCAGAATCACGGTTTTCGGACCGTCACAGAACAGTTTTGCAGCAATATTTTTTACATTCAGAATAATTTCGGTTACATCTTCTTTTACACCGGGAATAGTAGAAAATTCATGTACCACACCGTCAATTTTCACGCTGGTGGGAGCTACCCCCTCCAAAGAAGATAACAAAATTCTTCTCAAGCTGTTTCCGAGAGTTGTGCCGTAGCCTCGATTTAACGGGCTTAAGGAAAATTTAGCATAATCACCGCTGGGTGACCGGTCTAAAAATTCAATATTCGGTTTTTCAATTAAAATCATAGTGTGACCCTCCTCACCAAATGGTGTTTTTTCATATTTTCAAACTCTTTTGTGATTTCAGCTTCTGGGTCAGCTATACTGACTTCCCTGCCTCTTCCGAAACAGAATCGGAAGAAGCATAAAAGCAAAGTCAATATCTTATTTGGAGTACAACTCAACGATTAAGTGTTCTTCCACTTCCAGATCAATTTCTTCTCTGGTGGGCATTCTTACGATAGAAGCGCTTAATGCGTTTTTATCTAAAGATAACCACATGGGAACAACCTTAGAGTCGGTAGTTTCCAAAACAGCCTTGATTTTTTCAGAGCTGCGGCTCTTGTCTTTAATGGTGATGGTATCGCCGGCTTTCAGTAAAATAGAAGGAATGTTTGCCTTCTGTCCGTTTACTTCAAAATGACCGTGTCTAACCAGCTGTCTTGCTTCCGGTCTGGAAGTAGCCCAACCCAGTCTGTAAACAATGTTATCCAGTCTGGATTCTAAGATAATCAGTAAGTTTTCACCGGTAATGCCTGCTTTTTTAACAGCCATTTCATAGTAGTTTGCAAACTGACCTTCCAGAACTCCGTAATATCTTCTTGTTTTCTGTTTTTCACGCAGCTGAACGCCGTATTCAGACATTTTCTTTCTTGCCTGACCGTGCTGTCCGGGAGCATAAGCTCTTTTAGACAGTGCACATTTTTCAGAAAAACATCTGGTACCTTTTAAGAAAAGTTTCTGATTTTCTCTTCTGCAAAGACGGCACACTGCACCTGTATATCTTGCCATTAGTTTTGCACCTCCACTTTTATTCTTTGGCGTAATCCGCCAAAATCCATAATTTCAAATAATAATGTTCTCCAAAAGAGATTATACTCTTCTTCTCTTCGGAGGTCTGCAACCGTTGTGCGGAATGGGAGTTACATCTTTAATCATGGTAACTTCCAAACCTGCAGTCTGTAATGCTCTGATTGCAGCTTCTCTACCGGAACCGGGACCTTTTACGAAAACTTCAACAGTTTTCAGACCATGTTCCATAGCAGCTTTTGCAGCAGTTTCAGCAGCCATCTGTGCAGCAAACGGAGTATTTTTTCTGGAGCCTCTGAAGCCCAGACCGCCTGCAGATGCCCAAGAAAGTGCATTACCTGCAACATCAGTGATGGTTACGATTGTATTGTTGAAAGAAGACTGGATATGAACTGCACCTTTCTCAATGTGCTTTTTCTCTTTTCTTCTTCTGGTTGTTCTTTTAACCGCTTTAGCCATTTAATTCACTCATTCCTTTCGTTAAAGTGTATGTCTACACTCCGATTCTTATGGGAAGCAGGAACTCTCTCCTGCCAGCCGTAGGAAAAACCCATGCAAAAAGATTATTTCTTTTTGTTTGCCATAGTTTTTCTGGGACCTTTTCTGGTTCTTGCATTGGTTTTGGTTCTCTGACCTCTGCAAGGCAGACCTTTTCTGTGTCTGGTTCCTCTGTAACATCCAATTTCAATCAAACGTTTGATATCCATTGCAACGTCACGGCGAAGATCACCTTCAACTACATGGTTTTTGTCAATATTATCTCTTAATTTTGCTACTTCGTCATCGGTTAAATCCTTAACTCTGGTGTCGGGATTGATGCCGGTTTCTTTCAGAATTCTTCTGGAAGCGGAAACACCAATTCCGTAGATGTAAGTCAATCCGATTTCTACTCTTTTTTCTCTGGGTAAATCGATACCAGCAATTCTTGCCATTTGAATCTACACCTCCTGATTTTTTTGTGTTAATTTACTGTTTCAATGGGCGGAAATTCTCCGCGAAAACGATTAGTGAAACCGTTTCCCCCTGAAGCCGTCAGGGCTCGTTTCTTGCTAAAAGCATCCTTGCTTTTTTATATCCAACAAACGATTTGCAAAAAAGATATACAGAGGAACTCTGTACAGCCGCACCTTTTTCACAAAAAGCTTGCCTTTGCCGTATGGGCTGATAGTTGAGACATTTTCTGTCTCGCTGTGATTAACCCTGTCTCTGTTTGTGTTTGGGGTTTTCGCAAATTACCATAATGTTGCCTTTTCTACGGATAACTTTGCATTTTTCACAGATTTTTTTTACAGACGGTCTTACTTTCATAGTATTTACCTCCTATTTATTTAGCTCTCCACACAATTCTGCCTCTGGTTAAATCGTAGGGTGACATTTCCAAGGTTACTTTGTCCCCCGGCAGAATTTTAATGTAGTGCATTCTTAATTTTCCTGAAATATGAGCTAGAATTTTATGTCCGTTTTCCAGCTCTACCGTAAACATCGCATTGGGCAATGCTTCAATTACGGTTCCCTCTAACTCAAGTACATCATCTTTCGGCATTTCTTTTTTTCCTCCGTGCAGCTATTTTTCTTCTGATTCAGCATCCCAAAGAGAGCGGATCGCTTTCCTGAGCTCTGCATTGGTTAATTTTTTACCTTCACTGATTTTTGAAAGGATTCGTTCGTTTAACACAAACTGTGTCTCCTTCAGATGTTTTATCTTCTTTTTCTTCGGCTTCTCCAGCTTCCTCAATGCACCATCGGCAATGAGAACATAATTGGAATCCAAAATCTCCGTCACCATAAAAACGCGTTCCTTATCTCTTCCGCTTACAGAAACAACCAAGTCCGCTATCTGAAACATCCTTGCCCTCCTATAATGTGGTTAAAATGACGGGTTCTCCGTCGGTGATAAGAATTGTGTTTTCGTAATGTGCCGAAAGACTGCCGTCCAAGGTGCGAATCGTCCAATTGTCGGTTGCATCCTGATACACATCATATTTTCCAAGGTTCACCATAGGCTCTACGGCAATGGTCATCCCCGGCATCAGTTTAGACCCTTTTCCAGCTCTTCCGAAATTTGGAACTGACGGTCCTTCGTGTAAATTGGCACCAATACCGTGCCCTTCCAAATCTCTAACGATAGAATAACCTTTTCCCTCAATGAATGTCTGAATGGTTTCTGAAATATCTCCGACTCTGTTTCCTGCCACAGCCTGTTTCAATCCGAGAAAGAAGCTTTCCTTGGTGGCTTCCACCAATCGTCTTGCTTCCTCAGAAACAGCACCCGCGAAAGCAGTGTCTGCACAGTCGCCATGATATCCTTTATAACAAGCGCCGCAGTCAATACTCACAATGTCGCCTTCCTGAATTACATATTCTCCGGGAATGCCGTGCACTACTTCCTCATTTACCGAAACACAAATATGCATCGGGAATCCGTTATAACGGAAGAACGAAGGAGTTGCATTGCATTTTCGGATAAATTCTTCTGCAATTCTATCCAGCTCAATGGTTTTGACTCCCGGTCTGACTGCCTCAATGGCTTTCTGCAAAGCCCCTTTCGTAATCTGACCGGCTTTTTTCATAAGTGCAATTTCTTCTTTATTTTTAATATAAATCATAATGTTACACCTAATGTCTTTAATGCACTTGCAACGGTGTCATCTACCCCCTGCTCACTCTGAACCACCGCCAGTAATCCTTTTTGACGAAAATACTGAATCAAAGGTTCGGTTTGCTTATGGTAAATTTCCAACCGTTTTTTAATGATTTCCGGGGTATCATCTGCCCGGATTTGTAATGCTCCGCCACATTCATCACAAACACCGTCTAATTTGGTAGGATTGTACTGAATGTGATAGGTTGCCCTGCAGTTGGGACATTCACGGCGACCTGCTAACCGTGCGATAATTTCCGCATCCGGTATGCTTAAGAGTAACGCCTTATCCAACAGGATGCCTAATTGGGACAACTGATCTGCCTGACTCTCATTTCTGGGAAAGCCATCCAGAATGTATCCTTTTTGGCAATCAGCCT
This sequence comes from Clostridia bacterium, assembly GCA_017936745.1. Taxonomy (GTDB): domain Bacteria; phylum Bacillota; class Clostridia; order UMGS1840; family UMGS1840; genus SIG452. Next base: position 61,157 of record JAGBEY010000001.1, on the reverse strand, counting down.
CTTCCAACCGCTTTAACAGCAAGGAGATAATCGTTTCATCAGAAACAAAGTTTCCATTTGAAATCAAAGCGTCTATTTCCTTGCCGAGCATGGAGCCGCTTCCAATCTCATCCCGGAGCAAAGCTCCGGTTGAGATAGTAGGAATTTGTAATTTTTTTGCTAATTGTCTTGCCATAGTGCCTTTTCCGGCACCAGGCGCTCCTAAAAGTGTTAAAATCATTGTCTTACACCGGATAAAATGATTTATTCTAAAAATCCTTTATAATGTCTCATCAGCATCTGAGATTCAATCTGTTTTACAGTTTCCAGAGCAACACCTACTACGATGAGTAAGGAAGTTCCGCCAAATGCAAAGGCAGGGTTGATGTTTGCCAGAAGAGACGGCATAACTGCAATCAACGCAATGAAAATTGCACCAATCATAGTGATTCTGTTCAGAATCATACGGATGAAATCGCTGGTAGGTCTGCCGGGTCTTAAGCCTGCAACAGAACCGCCGTTGTTTTTAATGTTGTTTGCGATTTCGATGGGGTTAAACTGAATTTCAGTGTAGAAGAAGGTGAACAGAATAATCAGAATGAAGTAAATGATGGAATACCATACATTACCGGGAGAGAAGAAGTTAATCAATCCACCCCAGAAGCCGCCGGAAGCAGCAGTTTTACCGAACATCTGACCAATAGTACCCGGGAATGCCATAATGGAAACTGCAAAGATAATGGGCATAACGCCTGCCATTGCAACTTTTACCGGGATGTGAGTGCTCTGTCCGCCATACATTTTTCTGCCAACCACTCTTTTTGCATACTGAACAGGAATTCTTCTTTCTGCATTGTTCATCAGAACAATGAAGCCGATAACAGCAACCACGATGATTACCATTACAATCAGCAGAATCCAGTTTACATCGTTTGCAAAAATAGCATAGATTGCAGAGGGAGCACCGGAAAGGATACCTGCAAAAATGATTAAGGAAATACCGTTTCCGATACCTTTCTCGTTGATTTGTTCACCCAGCCACATTAAGAATGCAGTACCTGCAGTTAAGGTAAGAACTACGGTAAAGAATGTAGCCACACCTTTAAATGCGGGGTCAGCAACGGTCAGATACAGACCAGCAGCCTGAACAAATGCTAATACGATAGTAACATAACGAGTAATCTGTCCGATTTTCTTTCTTCCTTCTTCCCCTTCTTTGGACATTCTTTCCAAAGCAGGAATTGCAACGGTTAAGAGCTGCATAATAATGGAAGAGTTAATGTACGGAGTAATACTCATTGCAAAGATGGTTGCGTTCTGAAGCGCACGACCGGACACAATGTTTGCTAAGCTGAACAAAGTGTTACCATCGCCGCCGAACAGCTGTGTCAGCAATTCTTTGCTAACAAAGGGAACAGGAATATGCGATCCCAATCTGAAAACAATCAACAACAAAATTGTGTATAAGATTTTCTTTTTCAGATCCGGAATTTTCCATGCGTCTTTTAATATGCGAAACATATTAAATCACCTCAGTCTTTCCACCTAAAGCAGTAATTTTTTCAGCAGCAGCTTTTGAGAATCTTGCAGCTTTTACTGTCAGCTTTTTGGTAAGATCTCCTCTGTTTAACACAACAATTCCGTCATTGATTTTAGAAATTACGCCGTTTTCTTTTAAGAGTTCAGCAGTAACTTCAGTTCCGTTTTCAAATCTTTCTAAATCGGAAAGATGAATTTCGGTATAGTTTTTCGCAAAGATATTGTGGAAGCCTCTTTTGGGGAGTCTTCTTGCTAACGGCATCTGACCGCCTTCGAAGCCGGGTCTTACACCGCCGCCGGATCTTGCTTTCTGACCTTTGTGGCCTTTGCCGGCTTGTTTTCCGTTACCGGAAGCGTGACCTCTACCTTTTCTGTAACGCTCTTTTACGGAACCCGGAGCCGGAGATAATTCGTTTAATCTCATAATATTACACCTCCGAATGAATTTTACTAATTATTAGACTTCTTCACAGTCTACCAGATAAGATACTTTTTTTACCATACCTCTGATCTGAGGAGTATCATTATGGATTTTTTCGTCTCTGATTTTCTTAAGCCCTAATGCGTTTGCAGTCTTAATATGGCTGTCAAGACGGCCAATCAGGCTTTTTTTCAAAGTTACTTTTAACTTAGCCATGTTTAACACCAAGTGCTTTGACTCGCTTTCGAGAAGCACAATTCCTTTCTTCAGACTCTTCTTTGTTCGTTTCTGATGTGTGAGAAATCTTATTTTACGATTTCTGCGGGAGTTTTGCCTCTCTTATCAGCAACTTCTTTCAAACTCATTAAGCTCTTTAATCCTTCGATAGTAGCAGAAACTACATTTCTGGGATTGTTGGATCTTAAGCATTTGGTTCTGATGTCTCTGATACCTGCTAATTCCAGTACCGCTCTGGCAGGACCGCCGGCGATAACACCGGTACCTTCTGCAGCGGGTTTTAAGAGAACTCTGCCTGCACCAAATTCACCAATTACTTCATGAGGAATTGTAGTTTTATACAGCGGAATTTCCACCATATTTTTCTTAGCATCCTCAATACCTTTTCTGATTGCATCCGGAATTTCAGCCGCTTTACCCATACCGCAGCCTACTCTGCCGTTTTCATCGCCTACAACTACCAAAGCTGAGAAACGGAAGGTTCTACCACCTTTTACAACTTTAGCAACTCTGTTTAAGGCAACAACTTTTTCTTTAATGTCCAGTGTAGCCGGATCAATTTTAGTTTGACTCACGATTTCATTTCCTCCTTATCACTAAAGTGTAATTAGAATTTCAGACCGCCTTCTCTGGCACCTTCAGCCAAAGCGGCAACTCTTCCGTGGTACAGATAGCCGCCACGGTCGAATACTACAACTTCGATACCTTTGGCTTTTGCTTTTTCTGCAACCATTAAACCTACTTTTTTCGCAGCTTCAATATTTCCACCCGGATTTTTACCAAATTCAGGGCTTAAAGTAGAAGCGGAAACTAAAGTAACACCTGCAACGTCGTCAATAATCTGAGCGTAAATGTGATTTAAGCTTCTAAACACATTCAATCTCGGTTTTTGTGCAGTGCCTTTTACATTATTTCTGATTCTGTAATGTCTTTTCATTCTGGCAACATTACTGTTTTGCTTTTTAACCACTGTTTATTCACTCCTTTATACAATCTGATAAAACAGCTAATGAAAACAATCCTTAGATTATTTTTTCTTAGCGCCGGTTTTACCTTCTTTTCTGATAATAACTTCATCAACGTATTTAATACCTTTGCCTTTGTACGGTTCAGGCGGTCTTTTTTCACGGATGTTGGCAGCAAACTGTCCAACCTTCTGTTTGTCGGGACCTTTTACGATGATTTTGTTGGGGGTGGGGCAATCCAGGGAGATACCATCGCGTTCTTCCATTTCTACCTGATGGGAGAAACCTAAGTTCATCACGATTTTGTTGCCCTGTTTTGCAACCCTGTAACCAACACCGTTGATTTCCAGTTCTTTGGTAAATCCGTTGGTTACACCGGTAATCATATTGGAAATGATTGTACGAGTTAAGCCGTGCAGTGATTTATATAATTTTTCTTCACTGGGTCTTTTTACGGTCAGTTCGTTGTTTTCCAACTCCAGAATCATGTCCTTGTTAAATTTCTGTTCTAAGGTGCCTAAGGGACCTTTTACAGTTACTAAGTTTTCAGCGCCGATTGTTACTGTTACTCCATTCGGTACGGAGATCGGCATTCTTCCAATTCTTGACATCTTCTACCCCTCCATTACCAAATATAAGCGAGAATTTCGCCGCCGACATTTTCCTGTCTTGCTTTTTTATCAGTCATGATTCCTTTTGAAGTAGAAACCAATGCGATACCCAGGCCTTTTAATACTTTCGGCAGTTCTTCGCTTTTTGCGTAAACTCTGAGACCCGGTTTAGAAATTCTTCTCAAACCATTAATTGTTTTTGTTTTGTTTGCACCATATTTCAGAGTAATTCTGATGATGCCCTGAGTGCTGTTGTCAATCAGCTGGAAATTCTTGATGTAGCCTTCTTCTAACAGAATTTCAGCGATTGCTTTTTTCATATTAGATGCGGGAACGTCCACGGTATCGTGTTTTGCTGTACCTGCATTTCTAATTCTTGTAAGCATATCTGCAATAGGATCTGTGATCTGCATTGTATAGCCTCCTTTTTTAAGGTATTGTTTATCACGCCGAGGTGATACGACTTACCTAAAACCTTGTTCATTTTTTTACTTTGGGCTTCCTGTAAAGCCCTGTTTTCGATGCCCTACCGGGCAGGGATTATGCAAAAACCAATCTTACCAGCTTGCTTTTTTAACACCGGGAATCTGACCTTTGTAAGCCAGTTCTCTGAAGCAAATACGGCAGATAGCATATTTCCGAAGATAAGCATGAGGTCTACCGCAGATTTTGCATCTGTTGTATTCTCTGGTGCTGAACTTCTGGGGTTTCTGCTGCTTATTAATCATAGATTTTTTAGCCATTTGTTTCCATTTCCTTTCACTTTACTCTTGTGTTTGTGGAATATTCAGAAATCTTATCTTACGCTTTGATAAAGGGTGCGCCCATCAGAGTCAGTAATTCTTTTGCTTCTTCGTCAGTTTTTGCAGTGGTAACGAATGCAATGTCCATACCTCTGATTTTTTCAACTTTATCATATTCGATTTCCGGGAAAATCAGCTGTTCTTTGATACCGAAAGCATAGTTGCCGCGGCCGTCAAAAGAGTTTGCGCTAATACCTCTGAAGTCTCTTACACGGGGGAGAGCGATGCAGAATAATCTTTCGATAAATTCATACATTCTTTCGCCACGTAAGGTAACTTTACATCCGATGTTCATACCTTCTCTCAATTTGAAGTTAGAAACGGATTTTTTTGCTTTGGTCAGAACTGCTTTCTGACCGGTGATTAAGGTCAGATCTGCTGCAGCACTTTCCAATGCTTTGGCGTTGTCTTTTGCTTCACCAACGCCGATGTTAACAACTACCTTGTCAATTTTCGGAATCTGCATAACAGATTTGTAGCCGAATTTGCTCATCAGGGCAGGTGCAACTTCGTTTTTGTATAAATTTCCTAAATTAGACATAATCTTAGTTTACCTCCCTTTTCTTAGTCTAAAGTTTCCAGACATTTTTTGCAGTATCTTACTTTGTTGCCGTCATCTAAGATTTTCTTACCGGTTCTTGCTGCTTTGCCGCATTTGGGGCAGATGAGCATAACTTTGGAAGCGTAGATGGGGCTTTCCTGTTTGATGATACCGCCGGTCTGACCCTGAGCTCTGGGTTTGGTGTGTTTGGTAGCCATGTTAACGCCTTCCACGATAACTTTGCCTTCTTTCGGAGACACTACCAGCACTTTACCCTTTTTGCCTTTGTCTTTACCGGAAATAACCATAACCTGGTCATCTTTTTTTACATTTACTTTTTTATACATCTCTATTACCTCCCTTACAATACTTCAGGAGCCAAAGATAATATTTTGGAATATTCTTTGTCACGAAGCTCTCTTGCAACAGGGCCAAAAATACGAGTTCCTCTCGGATTTTTGTCATCTTTAATAATTACAGCTGCATTTTCGTCAAATTTGATGTAGGTTCCGTCCTGACGGCGAACGCCTTTTACGCTTCTAACGATAACAGCTTTTACAACATCACCTTTTTTCACAACGCCGCCGGGTGCTGCTTTTTTGACAGTAGCTACAACGACATCACCGATGTTGGCATATCTTCTTTTGGAGCCGCCAAGAACTCTGATGGTCAGTAATTCTTTTGCACCGGTATTATCAGCTACTTTCATTCTGCTTTCTTGCTGAATCATTGTAATCCTCCTCTGCCTGCGGACGAGTGTCGCAAGCGTTTTTATTAACGGTATTGCTACCGCAGAAACATTCTTATTTTGCTTTTTCAACGATTTTTGTAAGTCTCCATCTCTTGTCTTTGGACAACGGTCTGGTTTCCATGATTTCAACTCTGTCGCCGATATTACATTCGTTGTTTTCATCATGAGCTTTGAACTTAATAGTTCTTTTGATGATTTTTTTGTAAATCGGATGCTTTACAGAATCTTCAATCTTAACAACGATGGTTTTATCCATTTTGTTGCTTACAACTTCGCCGATTCTAACTTTTCTAAAGCCTCTTTCGGACATGATTTAGTTCCTCCATTTCCGCCTCTCGCCGGATAAAACCGGGAAAAGCGATTCTAAACCTCACGGGAAATTATTCGTTAATTCCCAGTTCTCTTTCTTTTAATACGGTCTTAATTTTCGCAATTGTTTTTTTAACTTCTTTCATTCTCATGGGGTTATCAAGTTGATTGGTGGCATGTTGAAATCTTAAGTTAAAAAGCTCAATTTTCAGCTCAGCGAGTTTCTGATTAAGCTCCATATCTGCTAATTCTCTAATATTCTTAATCTTCATCGCTTTCTACCTCCACTTCTTTTTCGCGGAGAACAAACTTGGTCTTAACAGACAGTTTGTGCTGCGCAAGTCTCATAGCTTCTCTGGCAGTTACTTCGTCAACACCGGAAAGTTCGAATAATACTCTGCCCGGTTTTACAACTGCTACCCAGTATTCGGGAGAACCTTTACCACTACCCATACGAGTTTCAGCAGGTTTTTCAGTTACGGGTTTATCGGGGAAAATTTTAATCCAAACTTTACCGCCTCTTTTGATGTAACGGTTGATTGCAATACGGGCAGCTTCGATCTGGTTACCGGTGATCCAGCCGGGTTCGGTAGCCTGAATACCGTAATCGCCGTAAGTTACTTTATTACCTCTTAAAGCTTTACCGGTCATTCTGCCTCTGAATTGTTTTCTTCTTTTTACTCTTTTAGGCATTAACATAGCTTATTTTCCTCCCTCTTGAGTATTTTTTCTCGCATTTTTACTTTCAGGAAGAACTTCACCTTTGTAAATCCATACTTTAACGCCTAATTTACCGTAGGTGGTATTCGCTTCTGCAAAGCCATAGTCGATATCTGCTCTTAAGGTCTGCAGCGGAATGGTTCCTTCGTGATAATGCTCAGTTCTTGCAATTTCAGCACCGCCAACACGGCCTGAAACGGAAGTTTTGATACCTTTTGCACCGAACTTCATAGTTCTCTGCATAGACTGTTTCATCGCTCTTCTGAAGGAAATACGTTTTTCCAGCTGAGCTGCGATGTTTTCAGCTACTAAAGTTGCATCCATTTCAGCGGGTTTTACTTCAACAATGTTAACGTTAACATTTGCGTTTCCGCCCAGTAAGTTTACAACAGAAGCTCTGATTTTTTCTAATTCTGCACCGCCTTTACCGATTAACATACCCGGTTTTGCAGTGAAAACTTTAACAAAAATTTTGTTTGCTTTTCTTGCAATTTCAATTTTGGAAATGCCGGCCTGATACAGAGATTTTTTCAGGAAAACTCTGATTTTGTGGTCTTCTACCAAAGTATCGCCGAATTTGTGATCCGGAGCATACCATTTGGAGTCCCAATCTTTAATAACGCCGACTCTTAATCCATGGGGATTAACTTTCTGACCCATTACTTATACCTCCTACTCTTTTTCTTTTACAACCACGGTAATATGGCTGGTTCTTTTGTTGATTCTGAACGCTCTACCCTGTGCTCTGGGCTGAATTCTTTTCAGAATGGGACCGCAGTTCGCGAAACATTCGGAAACATACAGGTCATCTTTTGCCATATTATGATTGTTTTCCGCATTTGCGATAGCAGACAGCAACAGTTTTTCAACCAGCGGAGATGCAGCTTTGGGAGTGTGTCTTAAAATAGCCAAAGCCTGACCAACGGGTTTGTTTCTGATTAAGTCAATCACTATCTTTACCTTGCGGGGAGATATTCTAGCATAACGGAGAGTTGCTTTTGCCTCCATCTTTATTCCTCCTCTTTCACCCTTAGGTGGTTCTAATATTTAAACTAATGATACGGGAATTTCTGATGCCCGATTATTTTGAAGTTTTTGCACCTGCGTGACCTTTGTAGGTTCTGGTAGGAGCAAATTCGCCCAGTTTGTGACCAACCATATCTTCGGTTACATATACGGGAACGTGTTTTCTACCGTCATATAATGCGATGGTATGTCCAACGAACTGCGGGAAAATAGTAGAAGATCTGGACCAGGACTTTAAAACTCTTTTTTCGCCTTTGTCATTCATTTCTTCAATTCTTTTCAAAAGTTTGGGGTCTACGAAAGGCCCTTTTTTGATTGAACGGCTCATATTTTTGCCTCCTTATAGATTTTTTCGCACAAGCTGTGCGTTTTATCGGGGAACCGCACACGGCAGCTTGCCGCATTACGGTGTTTGTCGATGATTATTTACCGTTTCTGGTCTTTACGATCAGGCGGTTAGTGATTTTCTTTTTCTTTCTGGTTTTTAAGCCCAGAGCCGGTTTACCCCAAGGAGTAACAGGAGCCGGACGACCGATGGGAGATTTACCTTCACCACCACCATGGGGATGGTCGCAGGGGTTCATAACAACACCACGAACGGTAGGTTTGATACCCATATGTCTTGTTCTACCAGCTTTACCGATGGTAACGTTTTCATGCTCTAAGTTACTTACCTGACCGATAGTAGCTTTACAATCAATCAGAACTTTTCTAACTTCGCCGGAGGGAAGTCTTACCTGAGCGTAGTCACCTTCTTTTGCCATCAGCTGAGCTGCATTTCCTGCAGAACGAACCAGCTGACCGCCTTTGTTCTTGGTGATTTCCACATTGTGGATGATAGTACCAACCGGAATATTTGCCAGAGGCAGAGTGTTACCGGGTTTGATATCTGCAGTTGCAGAAGAGATAACTTTGTGACCAACCTTCAGTTCGTTGGGAGCTAAGATATATCTCTTTTCACCGTCTTCATACTGAACCAAAGCGATATATGCGGTTCTGTTCGGATCGTATTCCAGAGTCAGAACAGTTGCAGGCATATCCATTTTGTCTCTTTTGAAATCGATAATTCTGTATTTGGATTTGTTTCCGCCGCCTCTGTGTCTTACGGTGATTCTACCGTAGGAGTTTCTGCCGGCGTGTTTTTTCAGTTTAACAAGAAGAGATTTTTCAGGTTTTACATCAGACAACACAGAGAAGTCAGGTGCGGTCATATATCTTCTTGACGGTGTAGTCGGTTTATAAGTTTTTACTGCCATTATCAATCATCTCCTTCTCATTATTGTAAGCTTTCGAAGAATTCGATTGTTTTAGTGCCTTTCAGCTTTACAATCGCTTTCTTCCAGTCGGAGGTTTTGCCCTGGTGTACTCCAACTCTCTTGTTCTTACCCATTACATTGATAGTAGTAACTTTTTCTACTTCAACTTTGAAGATTTCTTCAATCGCTTTTTTGATTTCGATTTTGTTTGCTTTGGCATTCACTTTGAAAGTGTACTTTTTATCTGCCAGCATTCCCATAGATTTTTCCGAAATGATCGGAGCAATAACGATATCGTATGCGTTCATCTTAACAGTACACCTCCTCTAATTTTGCTACTGCAGATGCTTCAATCACCAGTTTGGTGTGATTTAATACATCGTAAGTGTTGATGGTATCAACCACTGCAGTTTTTACACCGGGAACATTGTTTGCAGAAGCAACTAAGTTTGCTTCTTTTGCACCGGTAACTACGAATGCTTTGGTATCAACTTTTAAGTTTTCTAAAATCTTAACGAAAGATTTGGTTTTGATTTCTGCCATTGCCAGGCTGTCAACAACAACAATGTTGTTTTCTAAAACTTTTGCGGACAGAGCAGATTTTAATGCCAGTCTTCTGGTCTTTTTGTTTAAGGTGTAGCTGTAATCTCTCGGTTTCGGACCTAATGCTACGCCGCCACCTTTCCACTGAGGAGCACGGATGGAGCCTTGTCTTGCACGACCGGTTCCTTTCTGTTTCCACGGTTTTGCACCGCCACCGCTAACTTCGGTACGGGTTTTGGTAGACTGTGTACCCTGTCTCTGATTTGCCAGGTAGTTTTTCACAGTCATATGAAGTGCTGCATTGCTGATTTCAACAGCGAAGATTTCGTCTTTTAATTCGATTTCGCCGATTTCTTTGCCTTCAATATTGTATAATGCTACTTTAGGCATCTTATTTCCTCCTTCCAGCCAAAGGCTGATTATCAATTGTTGTCACCCCTGAGAGCGGGTGATAGCATTTTCAGTTTTGCGTCTGTAATTACTTTGCAGATTTTACAGAGCTTTTTACGGTAACCAATCCGCCTTTGGGACCGGGAATAGCACCTTTTACAAGAATCAGGTTTTTATCTTCCATAACCTTCACGATTTCTAAGTTCTGAACAGTTACCTGAACATTACCCATGTGACCGGGAAGTTTTTTGCCTTTGAATACACGAGACGGAGAAGAACATGCTCCCATAGAACCTGCGCTTCTGTGTACCGGACCAGCACCGTGGCTCATAGGAACTCTGGACTGACCGTGTCTCTTGATGGAGCCCTGGTAACCTTTACCTTTGGAGATACCGGTTACATCAACAGCATCACCTTCTGCGAAGATGCCTGCTTTCAGCTCGTCTCCCACATTGTAAGAAGCGGTGTCATCCAACTTGAATTCTCTTAAGAATTTCATAATGGAAGTGCCGGCTTTCTTAAAGTGGCCCATTAAGGGTTTGTTTGATTTCTTTTCTTTGGTCTCCACAAAACCAACCTGAATCGCGTTGTAACCGTCAATTTCAACGGTTTTCTTTTGAGTAACAAAACAGGGACCTGCTTCAATTACGGTAACCGGAACAAATTTGCCGGCTTCGGTGAAAAGCTGAGTCATACCGATTTTTTTACCCAGAATTGCTTTTTCCATAATTTTTTCCTCCTATGGTTATTGGTTGGGGTTTGCCCAACATGACCTTGGTACCCCATAAGTTTTTGAGGTATCAGGTGGGCGGTTATTCGCCCATACGAATTCTCTTTGACACAGGTAAGAGAAAACTCGTATACTATTATATATAATATAAATAATAGCCTTGTTTTACAGTTTGATGTCGAATTCTACACCTGCGGGCAGGTCTAATTTCATCAAAGCATCAACAGTTTTTGCGGTGGGATTCAAGATGTCGATCATTCTTTTGTGAGTTCTCATCTCAAATTGTTCCCGGGAATCTTTATATTTGTGAACCGCTCTTAAAATTGTAACAATTTCTTTTTTGGTGGGAAGCGGAATGGGGCCGGATACTCCTGCGCCAGTTCTCTTTGCGGTTTCAACCACCTTTTCTGCAGACTGATCTAAGATAACGTGATCGTATGCTTTCAGTCTGATTCTGATTTTTTCTTTCATTGCTGCCATAACCGTGTTTCCTCCTAAATTTTAAATATTTTTGTGAAATGTTTCGGCACACGGATAATTTTTCCGACACTCACCCTCGTGTTTCACACCTATTCCATAAAATATCCCGAAGATTTTTATCGCAAGTGGTAAAAATTTTCGGGCATAAAAATGGTAACGATGTGAGTACACAAAGTTGTCTTCATAGATTACCGTATTTTAGCCGCTTGGTTTCAAACCAAACATACTCCGTGGAAATTCCCTTCAAAACAGCCGGTTTTTACCGTTTTGAAGCCACCTTCCACCTCATCGCATAACATAACCTATGTTATTATAGCAGATTGTTTTGCAAATTGCAAGTGTTTTTTGAAATTTTTTTCAAATTTTTTAAAAATTTTTTCCTCTCTTATTCTTTCAGGAAAACACCAGAAAAAAACCATTCTGAAACAGGCTGTTTCAGAATGGTTTTTCTATTTTTTGAACGAAAACTTATTCCGTTAAAACTCCATTTTCATTTTCAATCACCAAAAGGATTTGTTCGGTGTTTCCGGTTTCGGCATTGATATAAACCAGATAGTCCCGGTTGTTGAGTTTTCCTTTCAGCTCGTAAGCATAGATCTCTCTGCCATCATCGGTAGGAATCAAGGCTCTGTTCACCGAGGATATTTGAATTGATGAATCTATATGCTCCTCCGGATGGAAGGGCATAAACTCCGGCACTTCCCGTTTTCTGTGATTCAAAAGGTATCCTTTCGCCTCATACGCTAAAATTTCTCCGTTATCCAGAGAAATGCGGAGCTTCATTAAATCAGGATATTCCCGGATATCTCCGTTTAAGGGGCAATAGTTCAATGTCAGAAAACCGTCTCCGATTTCATAGTAACTTGCCGTTACATTTCCTCTGCCTATTGATTTCAGAAACGCAAGTCCTTTTTCCATGGCGTCCTCTACAGATAAATTGGCAGTATGATTCTCTCGGTTATTCAGATAATATAATACTTCCCCGCCCTGCTTGGTGATGTCGATGGAATAGTCGGTATCATCGGCAAGTTTCCCCGTAAAGCTGTAGGATACCGGAATTGTGTTCTGAGATTCTCCAATGCACTTGATACTTTTCACCCGTTCTGTTCCTAAGAAATTCCGTGCCGCCTCCTGAGCTTCCTTTTTAGAAATCTCAGGCTTGTCAACCAGATATTCTGCCTGACGATTATCCAGATGGTCGGAAAAAGCACCATCATAAATCAAACGGGGATAATTTCCGAATTTCTGTTCTAAAACGGTAAACTGATTGTCAGGATTGTCCTCTGCCGCACTGGCTTTTTGCGTCATAGAAATCATATCGGAAAAGGTGGTATTTCCGCCAAAATAGGTTTCCTCCAAGGATAACAAGGTATTACTCAAGTGATCGGCATACCCCAAAAGTGAAAGCATAGTTTTCACGTCTGCTTCGGTCACAGGTTGATTTCTCTGTGTCTTTTCTGCAAGATAAACAGTGTAATCTCCAACCTGTGCCAGATATTTTTGGGTTTTATCCAGGTTGATGTCTGTAACCGGAAGCTGCCCCAGCGAGCTTTTTGCAAATGCAGCATTTGCGGTAATCTCATGAGAAAGCTGATTTAAAATTGCAGGCTCCCGGGAAAGTACTGCTTTCGACAACGCCACATCAATATTCCGAACACTTTCGGTAAGCTCCGTAAAGGAACGGCGATTTTGATTTTCCAGATATAAAAGACTTTGCTTGTGCTCTTTGGCTAAGACAACCGAAACGGAAAGCAGAAATATAAAAATTCCTGCCCCAAGACCAAGCCATTGTTTTCTTCTGAACATCATAACATCCTCCCTATTTTGCAAAACGATGGTTTCCGATTTGTTTAATCACCGGCCGTGACCAGATCCATTTACTGGTTGCGGTTTTGGGATTGAAATAATAAATTGCGCCACCGCTCGGATCCCAACCGTTCATTGCATCGGTACATGCTTTATAAATTGTAGATTTTGGATCAATCGGCACATTGATTTGCCCATCGGACACCGCTGTAAATGCCCCCGGCTGATAAATGACACCTGCAACCGTATTGGGAAAGGAGGGATGCCGCACCCGATTTAAAATCACTGCCGCCACCGCTACCTGTCCTTCGTATGGCTCTCCTCTTGCCTCTCCGTTGACTGCACGGGCAAGAAGCTGAAGATTGGTCTGATAGCTATTGGCGGACAGTGCTGTTTGCTCTATACTATGCCATACTCCGAATATCAGGAACAGGCACAGTGCAAGAAGTACCCCGATTTGTTTTTGTTTCATAAACACGCCCCTTTTCATTTTAAGAAACAGATAAAAAAATGCCAGTATATTTCTATACTGACATTTTGAACAGATTTTTTAATTTTATGCAAATGTCTACTCACTCATCCGACTGATAGATTCATTGCTTCCGATGATAACCGCCAGGTCATGCTCGAAAAAAACTTCTTCAGCTGCCGGAGATACCAAAAGCTCATGATTTCGTTTAATTGCCAACACGGTCACCGCATACCTTTTCCGCAAATCCAACTGCGCGATGGTTTTTTTGTGCCATTTTCCGGGAACTGCAAATTCTACAATACTATAATCTGCAGACAATTTAATACTGTCTAAAATATCGGATTCGGTTAAAACATTTGCCACTCGTACACCCATTTCATATTCCGGACGAACTACCTGGTCAGCTCCAATCTTATACAGAATATTTGCGTTGCGCTCACCAACTGCTTTCACCACGACTGTTTTTACCCCCTGTTCCTTTAAAAGAACAGTGGTTAAAATTGCAGTTTCCAAATCTCCAGCCACGGCAACCACAACAACATCGTAATTTCCAATTCCCAAATCCTTCAATGCCTGTTCATTGGTGAAATCCGCAATTACCGCATTGGGAATTTCCTTGGCAACTGCCTGAACCGCATCTGCGTCACGGTCAACCGCCAGCAGCTCAAAATCCCCGGCAGCAATTGTTTTGGCAACACTGCTACCAAATCTTCCTAATCCTAACACTGCGAATGATTTCATTGCATTTCATCCTCTCTCAAAAATATTACCCGATTAAAAGTCGCTCCTCCGGATATAGATAGGAACTGTCAGCTTGCGTTTGTTTTATCATGAAAGAAAGCAGCACCGTGAAAATTCCAACTCTACCCACAAACATCAGAAAGCATAAAACGATTAAGCTGGGCGGAGAAAGCAGTGGTGTCAAATTCATACTAAGTCCCACAGTTGCAAAACCGCTGACTGTTTCAAACAAAACATTAGAGGTTGCAGGACTGATAAAGTTTACCCTGTTTTCCAATCCCACAATCAGAAACGTGCCGATACAAACAAAGCAAATTCCAAGCACAATAATAGCAATCGCACGAAGCATCACATTGGAATTCAGCCGTCGGCGGAATATATGAATATAGTTTTTCCCCTTCAGTACGGCATACAAACTCAGAATAGCCACACCAAATACAGTGGTTTTAACGCCCCCTGCAGTGGAGCCGGGAGAACCACCGATAAACATCATAGCCATTGTCAAAACTTTGGATGGCATTCCCATACCCGTAATGTCAAAGGTAGAAAAGCCGGCAGTTCTGGTGGTAACACTCATAAAGGCAGCAGGCCACAGTTTTTGCATACCTGCAAATTGCCCCAATGTAAGCGGATTGTTCCATTCCAACATGAGATATCCTAAAAATCCGGATACCAAAAGACATCCGGTAACACTCAGTACCAGCTTGGTGTGCAGCTTCCACCGTTTGGGCTTAGGCTGGGTAAGCACATCTTCCCAAACCAGAAAACCAATTCCGCCAAACACAATCAAAAGCATAATGACTATATTAACAAGCGGATCTGTTACGTAGGCGCTGAGCGATGAGAAGGGGTGCTCTACTGTTCCCAAAATATCAAACCCGGCATTGCAGAATGCTGAAACAGAGTGGAAGATACTATAAAAAATACCTTTCCCGAATCCAAATTCCGGAACAAAGCGAATACACAACAGTGCGGCACCAACTCCCTCACACAAAAAGGTACCGAAAAGCATATAACGAAGCATCCTCAAAATGCCGTCAACACCCACCGTATTGATAGATTCTGCCAGCAACAGCCTTTCACGGATACCTAAAGAGCGACGAAACATCAGTGAAACCATCGCCGCAAGGGACATAAAGCCAAGTCCACCGACTTGAATTAAAGTTAAAATAATAAGCTGCCCCCAGCCCGACCAGTATGAGCCGGTATCCACCACGGAAAGTCCGGTCACGCAGGTGGCACTGGTTGCAGTAAGCAAAGCATCCACAAAAGAAGTCGCTTCTCTGCTTCGTGTGGCAAAGGGGCAGGTCAACAAACCCGCTCCTACAAGAATGATTGTGAGAAAACCAATTGCAATAAATCTTGCAGGTTGACGCTCCATAAATTTTCGAAGTATTCTATTCATAGTTTCATCCCTGAAGGTTTTATAGATTCATAAAACAAATGACGACCGAACTGTTGGCCGCCAAGTGTCATATTATTGAAATGATTGCATATTTTAGTCTGTAAATACTGTATCTTACAGAGCAGCTTTTGCTTTTTCTACCAAAGCGGTGAAAGCAGCAGGATCCGCAATTGCAATTTCGGAAAGCATTTTTCTGTTGATTTCGATGTTTGCTTTTTTCAGACCGTTCATCAGTCTGGAATAGCTGATGCCGTTCATTCTTGCTGCAGCGTTGATTCTTGCAATCCACAGCTGTCTGAATTCTCTCTTTTTCTGTTTTCTGCCGATGTAAGCATAAACCAGAGATTTCATAACTGCTTCATTTGCAGTTCTGAACAATCTGCTTTTGCCGCCTCTGTAACCTTTTGCTAATTTTAAGATTTTTTTATGTCTTCTTCTGGTGGTAACAGCACCTTTGATTCTTGCCATAGTATTCTATATCCTCCAACTTCTATAATTTCGATGTTACAAAGAAAGATTCTTATAAAACTTATTTATAAGGAATCAGTTTTTTGATGACTGCTGCATTTGCTTCGCAAGCATAGCCACCCATTCTTAAGTGTCTTTTTCTCTTAGTGGTTTTTTTGTTCAGAATGTGTCTTCTTCCTGCTTTGGCTCTTTTTACTTTGCCACCTTTGGTCAGTGAAAATCTTTTTGCTGCACCTCTGTGTGTCTTAATTTTAGGCATAATAAATTCTCCTCTCTTATTTTATAAATATCGAAAACCTAAAATGGTTTATTTAGGGCCTAAGAACATTACCATACTTCTGCCTTCCATCTTGGGCGGCTTATCTACATTGCCGACTTCGGTAATCGCTTCACCGAATCGGTTCAAGGTATCTGCACCCAGATTGGTATGTGCCATTTCTCTGCCGCGGAAGCGAACAGAAACTTTTACCTTGTCGCCTGCTTTCAAGAACTTGATTGCCTGATTCAGCTTCGTGTTGAAATCGTGAGTGTCGATGTTAACAGAAAGACGAACTTCCTTAATGGTAACAACTTTCTGATTTTTCTTGATTTCTTTTTCCTTTTTCGCCTGCTCAAAACGGTATTTACCATAGTCCATAATTTTACAAACCGGCGGAACCGCTTTGGGAGAAATCATAACCAAATCAAGATTTGCTTTTGTGGCAGCATCCAGCGCATCGTTTAAAGACAATACGCCAAGCTGGTCACCGGAAGCACCAATCACTCTGACTTCTTTTTCCCGGATTTCCTCATTAATCGGTAATTCTTTCACGCTAATGGAAATGCACCCCTTACTTTTATTTTTTCCCAAATGTGATAAGACATAAAAAAAGACGGATTTCAATCCGCCCTCACAAAAACAAAGGAGCTTTCTCCCATGTTATCTGCATAACCTGCCAACTGGTATCGGCAAGGTGAGAAGCGGAACACTTCTTCTTTCCTTATGAATTCCTTAGTATTATATCATATATTTTTCATTTGTCAAGTGTTTTTTTGAATTTTTTTATGTTCTATCTAAGAGAGGCAAAACATACAATCAAACTGAGAAAACAACAAGCCGGAAACGGAGGAATTTTTTTGCGGTATCTTATTCCCTTTGGAGCATTGCTTCTCTGTATGCTATTCATCACGATATTGCCTACCTCCTTCCAGTCAGCAAGCGAAACCCAAGGGTATCCCAAATGGGTGGAATTCAACATTCCCTATTCTTTGTTATATCAGGCAATTTCTTTGGATATCGCCTCCCAGAAAACAGAAAACCCCATTGATTTTATTGAAGTATTAAGCTATGTTGCCGCAAAAACGGGCGGTAACTTTCATTCGGTTAAGACAGCCGATATAAAACAAGCAGCAAAAGCTCTTTTGGAAAGTCATCCCACAGATATGAAGCTGTTTTCTTATTATCTCACTGCCTATAATGCCGTTATGGGAGGCTGGGTCGGTGAATATGAAACCACTGTCAAAGCTCCTGACGGCAGCGAGACAACCGTAGTAAAATATGGCTTAAAAATCCGCCATCCCGTAAAGGGTAGCTACGCCGACTCCGATGATTTCGGAAACAAACGAAGCTACGGCTTTGCAAGGAAGCATCAGGGACACGACTTTTTCACAGCAACCGGAACTCCCGTTGCTGCAGTAGAGGATGGTGTTGTTGAGGTGCTGGGCTGGAACCGCTATGGTGGCTGGAGGATTGGTATCCGGAGCTTCGACGGGCTCCGCTACTATTATTATGCACACCTGAGAAAAGACCATCCCTATACAAAGGATTTACAAGAAGGGCAAACGGTAAAAGCCGGCCAAACCATCGGTTATGTAGGTCAGACCGGCTACAGTTTTAAAGAAAATGTAAATAATATCAATGTGCCTCATTTACATTTTGGTATTCAGTTGATTTTTAATGAGGTGCAAAAGGACGGCAACAATCAAATCTGGATTGACTGCTACCAGATTGCAAAATTGCTGCTCAATCCGCCTGCGCCTATTGTGTTACAATAGTTATTTTCCTCCGAAGTGTGTGCTTCTCAGGGTAACCCCCTCCATCACCTGATATTGCGCATCTTCACCAAAGGACACCTGCATCAGAAGCGGAATATCCAAGGCACGATAAGAAAACAAAGCAACATCACTGCGAATGGCAGGCTTTTCTGCTAACAACACCAGGTCATTTGTTATGCCCAGTTCATTTGCCATCATCAGAACACCATGAGGATATTCCCCCTTCGATTCTGCTTTGGGCAAGTATCCCAAAACGGCAACCAACATTTTCAGGACTTCCGCATAGCTGATCTCCTGTTCCGGAAGAAAGGTCCCGTCGGGATATCCGTTGATTACACCGTTTTGTTTGCAAACCTGAATATAGCCCGATGCCCAGTGGTCTGTGGGAACATCGGAAAATGGCGAAGAAGTGATTCCGGCATCTTTTGCAGCTTGCTCCAAACCGGATAACCGACATAAAATGGTTGCCATTTCTGCACGGGTAACCGGTTTTTGAAGCATCAAATCTCCGGCTTCATTCCCCACCATAACCGATAATTTATTCAGCTCCTCAGTTGCAAGCTGCTGCGGTGTTTGTTCGGCAAATGCCAACGCGGAGCAAACTAAGGCGCTCAGTAACATCAGGCATACTACCCGTTTCAACAGTTTCATAAAATCAATCCTTTCTTTTTTTGCTGTGGTGCTGTCACCTATTTGCCGATGTTACAGCCGGGCAGATTCCTCCTCTCCTCCATATAAAGTGACAAATAAAAAGTGCGCAGCCACCCATAAGAGGAAAGCTACGCACCAAAAAACGCACAGCTCCGTCTCTTAAAGGTTGCTACACACTTTTCAAATCATAACACAATCAATTGCTTGAAGGT
This sequence comes from Clostridia bacterium, assembly GCA_017936745.1. Lineage (GTDB taxonomy): Bacteria > Bacillota > Clostridia > UMGS1840 > UMGS1840 > SIG452. The sequence goes on along the minus strand of JAGBEY010000001.1, from coordinate 42,067 downwards.
ATGACGAAACAAGAGCATACGCTTTTTGCAATATCAGCGTACCCCTCAAGCAATGATGTTATGCAATTGTGTTTTTTCATTTGAAAAGTTGTAGCATACATATTGTACCACAGCTTTCCCGATTTGTCCACTTATTTCTGAAAAATCATATTCACATAAAAAGAACGACAGCCATACTGTCGCTCTTTCTTCATCATACTTTGTTAAAATAAACCAATCACCCACTGGAGAAAGCCCATGGCTCCGGTGGTAATAAAGGTTGCCACCATGGTACCGATAAAAACAGCAGGGAGTGCATACTTTTCCCGCATATCCAAAAGGGCAGCAATCATCGAGCCGGTAATCGCTCCGGTTCCCGGTACGGGAAGTGCTACAAAAAAGAACAATCCCCATGCAGAATACTTCTGTAGCTGTGCCGCTTTTTTATGCGTGCGTTCCTCTAGTTTTTCGGCAACCTTACAAAAGACTTTGGTTCTTCGCAAAAAGCCAAGCAGAGGACGAAACAAATAAATAATAAAGGGCACGGGAATCATATTCCCCAACACACTCAGAGCATAAAGCTCCCAATACGGCATCCCGCTATCCATAAAAAACAGGATGGAATAACGAGCCTCCACCATTGGAATCATAGCGGAAAGCATAATTTTCAGCCAAATGGGGATGGGTAAATTTACAAAAAAATTCTGAACTGCTTCTTTCATAACTTCTTCTCCGTAAAAGCAAGGCTACCCACGAATGGGTAACCTTACATAGTTTCAATCATTAGCCCTCTCTTTGGGAAAATACCGCTTTAGGCACTGAGGTCATTCTGAACTCGCATTTTCCGAGATTCCTCAGATATCCTCGGAATGACAATCTGGAAAATGCTATTGAATCATTGGTCGTTTGAGGGCTTTACACAAACGATATTCAGGTCGGTCAGCTGTTTGTCATCTACAAAGTCGGGAGCATTAGTCATCAGTTCGGATGCATTCTGCACCTTGGGGAATGCAATGACATCACGGATAGAATCACAACCTGCCATCAGCATACACAATCTGTCCAGACCGTATGCCATACCGCCATGGGGAGGTGGTCCGAACCGGAACGCATCCATCAGGAAGCCGAACCGTTCCTGTGCCGCTTCTTTGGAGAAACCAAGCACACCAAACATTTTTTCCTGAAGCTTGGTATCAAAAATACGGATACTGCCGCCGCCGATTTCGTTTCCGTTTAATACGATATCATATGCTTTTGCACGAACCTCACCGGGTGCTGTTTCCAGCTTATCCAAATCTTCGTCCAGAGGTGCGGTAAAGGGATGATGCTTTGCAACATAGCGGTTTTCTTCTTCATCAAATTCTAACAGCGGGAAGTTCACCACCCACAGGAAGGAGAAAGAATTTTCGTCATATAATTTGAATTTCTTTGCCAAATCGCAACGTAAGCTGCCCAAAACGGTATAAACCACATCAGTTTTATCCGCAACAATTAAAATAATATCCCCCGCCTTGGCATTGGCTTTCTGAAGCACTCTGTTCAGCTGTTCTTCGGTCATAAATTTGGCGATGGGAGATTTCACGCCGTCTTCATTCACAACGATGTAGGCAAGCCCTTTTCCGCCATAGGTTTTCACCAGTTCGCCCAGTGCATCAATTTCTTTTCGGGACAGCTTCGCACCCATACCCTCGCCGTTGATACATTTTACGCTTCCCTCATTCTGGAGAGCGTTTTGGAATACGGTAAATTCCACATCCTTTACTTCGTCGGACAAGTCAACCAGTTCTAAACCGAAACGATTGTCCGGCTTATCGGAGCCATAGCGTTCCATAGCTTCCTTGTAGTCCATCCGGAGGAACGGAGTCTGGATATCCATATCTAATACTTCTTTAAATACCCGTTTCAAAAAGCCTTCGTTCATGGCGATAACATCGTCCATTTCCACAAAGGACATTTCCAAGTCAATCTGGGTAAATTCAGGCTGACGGTCTGCTCTTAAGTCCTCATCACGGAAGCATCTTGCAATCTGAATGTAACGGTCGAAGCCGGACAGCATCAAAAGCTGTTTATAAAGCTGAGGGGACTGCGGCAGCGCATAGAATTTTTCGGGATGCACACGGCTGGGCACTAAATAGTCTCTTGCCCCCTCGGGAGTAGACTTGGTAAGATAGGGAGTTTCAATTTCCAAAAAGCCGTTTTCGTCATAATAGTCTCTGGCAATTTTAGAAATTTTGTGACGCATCATAATGTTTTTCTGCATTTCAGGGCGGCGTAAATCCAGATAGCGGTATTTCAGCTTAATCTGGTCATTTGCTTCTACCTCGGAAGCAATCACAAAGGGAGTGGGTTCAGAAACGGACAGCACCCGTAATTCTTCTGCCACAATTTCAATTTCCCCGGTTTTGATGTTTTTGTTAAACGCACCGCTTCTCTGACGAACTGTTCCGGTTACGGCAATAACATATTCGTTATGCACACCTTTTGCCTTGTTTAACAAATCCACATTGATGGTTTCGTCAAATACAATCTGAACCAAACCGGTTCTGTCTCTTAAATCAATAAAGACCAGAGACCCGATATCTCTCTGCTTATTCACCCAACCGGCAACCGATACGGTCTGCCCGATGGAGGAAGAATCAAAATCATTTGCATAATTGGTTCGTTTGAACCCTTTTAATGTTTCTGCCATAGTGTTTCTTTCCTTTCCGATATCTTATCAAGCTTACAGTAATTCTTGTATCAAAGCATCAGGAGAAACAGGTTTGGTTTCTCCGGTCTGCATATTTTTTAAGGGATACTGATTCTGATTGATTTCATCATCGCCTACCACCACGGTATATTCCGCACCGATTTTATCCGCATATTTCATCTGTGCCTTTACGGAACGGCTATTCAAATCAAATTCTGCAGAAATACCCTTGGAACGAAGCTCATATACCAGTTTTAATACTGCTTTTTTTGCGTCGTCTCCGATGGGAATGAAGAAAACCTTTGGCCTGGAATCCTCTGTCGGGAGAGATTCTCCTGCCAAGAGAAGCAACCGTTCCAATCCCATAGCAAAACCGATGCCGGGAGCATCGTTTCCACCCAAGTCGGCAATCAAGCCGTCATATCGTCCGCCGCCAAGCACAGTGCCCTGTGCACCGATATTGTCGGATACAAATTCAAACACGGTTTTGGAATAGTAGTCCAAGCCTCGTACGATGCCTTTGTCGATTTTGTAGGCAACTCCTACCGCATCCAGCACGTCAGTCACCTGCTGAAAATGATTTTTACAATCGTCACACACACTGTCGAAAATGGTGGGAGCATCTTTTAATAAATCCTGACAGATTTCTGATTTACAGTCGAAAATTCGCATCGGGTTTTTGCCCAGTCGTTCCTGACAGGTTTCGCAAAGAGACTCTTTCTTTTCTTCTAAGTAGGCTTTTAATTTTTCGTTATACGCTTTTCGGCAATCCTTACAGCCGATGTTATTTAAGTTCAAGGTGATGTTTCCGATGTTCAGGCGTTTGAAAATTTCATTTCCAAACAAAATGGCTTCCGCATCGGCTAAGGGAGAGGTTGTTCCCAACATTTCAATGCCGAACTGATGAAATTCACGGAGTCTGCCTGCCTGAGGTTTTTCGTAACGGAAGCAGGAAATAAGGTAGTAAAGCTTTAAAGGAAGCACCCCTGCATACAGCCCGTGCTCTACAAAGCTTCTGGCAATTCCTGCCGTACCCTCCGGTCGAAGCGTTACACTTCTTCCGCCCTTATCCAAAAAGGTATACATTTCCTTGGTTACCACATCGGTGGTATCTCCCACCCCGCGGGCAAACACCTCGGTGGATTCAAAAGTGGGAGTTCTCAGTTCTTTAAAGTTGAAATCGGTTGCAATCTCTTTGAGCAACCCTTCCACATACTGCCACTGGTAGCTTTCAGCAGGCAAGATATCTTTTGTTCCTTTCGGAGCGCTTAATTTTGCCATATATTTATAATCCTTTCTCTCTGATTGTTATGCCCTTATTCTTTGGGTAACAGTGCAATTTCCAGCACTTCGCGGAACTCACTGACCGGCATAAAGCAAAAATCGGAAATAATTTCTCTCGGGATTTCTTCCAAATCCTTTTCGTTTTCCTTGGGAATGATAATGTTAAACACACCCGAACGGTGAGCGGAAATGGATTTTTCTTTCAATCCCCCGATGGGAAGCACCTTTCCGCGGATGGAAATTTCTCCCGTCATTGCCACATCGTTGCGGATTTTTCTGCCCGTTAAGGCGGAGGCAACTGCTAAGGCAATGGTAATCCCCGCAGAGGGCCCGTCTTTTGGAGTTGCGCCGTCAGGAAAATGAATGTGAATATCCTTATTTTTATAAAACTCTTTTTCCAGCCCCAAGGTGTCGGAAATGGAGCGAATATGCGCCAGCGCAATGCGGGCAGATTCTTTCATCACATCCCCTAAGCTTCCGGTGGTTTCAATTTTACCGCTGCCGTCTACGGCAACTGCCTCACAAAAGAGGGTATCGCCTCCGGTGGCTGTCCAGGCAAGTCCCATTGCCGCTCCCACTTCAGGATTGGCATTTTTGGGGTCAACGGTATATTTTTTCTTTCCTAAATAGGTTTCTAAATCTTTTTCAGCAATGGTAAGGGTTGTTTGCCCCTCCAAAAGCATTGCCTTTTCAACCTTCCGGATTAGGTTGATAATAGTCCGCTCTAAATTACGAACCCCGGCTTCTCTCACATAATAATCAATCATACCATAGATGGCACTGTCTTTTATGGCAATCTGCTTTTTGGTGATGGCGTGTTCCTTATACTGCTTTTTCACAAGATAATCCGTTGCAATCCGATATTTTTCGTAACGGGTGTATCCCGAAAGCTCAATCACCTCCATACGGTCCAATAAAGGACGGGGAATGGTGTCCAGGCTATTTGCAGTGGTGATAAAAAGCACCTCCGACAAATCAAAGGGTAAATCAATGTAATGGTCGGTAAAGGTGTTATTCTGCTCCTTATCCAGGGTTTCCAAAAGTGCACTGGCAGGGTCGCCACGCATATCCTTACCCAATTTATCAATCTCGTCTAACAAAATCAGCGGATTTTTCACTCCGGCAGTGCGGATGGCAGACATAATCTTGCCCGGCATTGCTCCCACGTAAGTTCTTCTGTGACCGCGGATTTCCGCCTCATCGTGAACACCGCCCAGAGATATTCTCTGATATTTTCTGCCAATGGCATCAGCGATGGACTTCACAATGGAGGTTTTTCCTACCCCGGGAGGGCCTACCAGACACAAAATCTGAGCCTTGATTTGGGGATTGAATTTTTTGGCAGACAGATATTCCACCAGCTTTTCTTTCACCTTTTCCAGCCCGTAATGGTCACGGTCTAATTTAGCCATACATTTTTTGATGTCGATTTTTTCTTTGGTTGTCTTATTCCAGGGTAAATCAAAAATGGTATCCAGATAGTTCCGCTCCACCATGGTTTCCTGAGCATGGGGATGCATTTTGGAGAAGCGGCTGATTTGCTTTTTCAGCTTGAGGTAAGACTCTTCCGAAAGATTTGCCTTTAAATTCTCCAGCTTTTCTAAATATTCATCGGCTTCGGAATGAACGTCATCATCCTCACCCAGTTCTTCGTGAATGGCGCGGATTTGTTCTCTTAAATAATATTCCCGCTGATTTTTGTCAATCTGACTTTTCACCTTTGCCTGAATCTCCATTTCCAGCTGCAAAAGCTCAATTTCAGAGGTGAGAATTTTAGTCAGCTCCACCACTCTTTTTTTCGGGTCTAAAATTTCTAAAAGATACTGCTTTTCGTCATTATCGATAAACAAACTGCCGCAGATAATATCAGTGAGCTTTTCCACATCGTTGGTGGATAAAATGCCCCCCATCACATCGGGAGAAATTCTGCCAACCATACGAAAATACTCGGAATAAGCATCCTTTAGGGAACGAAGCTGTGCTTCCAGTTGTTTGGATTTCCGCAGCGGTCTTTGCCTGGGGCAACGTTTCACCTGAGCAAACAGCATCCCGTCTCTTTCGTAAACCATCAGCTTTTCTCCACGGATTCTGGCATCCACCAGCACTCGCACACAACGGTTGGGAAGCTTCAGAAGCTGTTTGACATTGGCAATCGTCCCCACGCGGTAAAAATCCCCCTCAACAGGATGCTCTACCGAGGGGTCAACCTGCGCCAGTAAAAACACAGGCACATTATGCTTCATCGCATATTCAATAGCGGCAACAGACATTTTCCGCTGGGCATCTAAGTGCATCACCGTGTACGGAAAAATGGAAACACCCCGTAAGGGAAGCACCACAATCTCTTCGGTCACGATTTCTTCTATCAATTTATCGGTTTCTTTTTTCATGTTATTTCATACTCCTTATAGGGATTTTTAAAAAGCAATCCCAAAACTTTTCTATCACAAGCCCCAAGGGGCGTATATTCTTAAACGGATACACATATACATTAAATAATATTATACAATACTTTTTCCGAAATTGCAAGTAAAATTTTATGGTTTCCCAAAAACTGTCACCTTTATGTCTGACAGAATGAAAAAAACATCTATGAAAGGATACATCACCCTTGAAAAAGTCTTATATTCTGCCCCTTTTATGCTTTGTTGTGATATATGGCGTGTTGTCCACCGTTACCATCGGCTTTGGTTTTTTCGGAACAGAATACGGAGCGAAAACTACTCCCGGCCAACCGGAAACCAAACGCTACACCGTGACACTGCTGCACGAAGGGAAAACGCAAACCCTCCCCTTAGAAGAATATCTATACGGTGTGGTTGCCGGAGAAATGCCGGCCTCTTTTGAAACAGAAGCCCTGAAAGCACAAGCGGTTGCCGCAAGAACCTACACGGTAAACCGCTCCCGTTATCCCAACAAAGACCACCCCGAAGCCAATGTCTGTTCCCAATCCTCCCATTGTAAAGCCTACCTCACACCGGCAGAACTGGAAGAAAAATTCCAAAACAATCCCGATGGCTTACAACACATCAAACAAGCGGTAGATGCTACAAAAAATCAGATTGCCGTCTACAATGGAGAACCCATTTCTGCCGTGTTTCATTCCACCTCCAGCGGTATGACTGAAAATGCCAGAGATGTATGGGGTGGTGATTTGCCTTATCTTGTCTCGGTAGTGTCCGAAGGAGAAAGTGCTTCTCCCCGTTATACCGAAACGAAAGCCTTTTCCTTTGAAGAATTTTCACAAAAAATCAATAACGGTGAACGGAAAGTCACATTTTCCGACAATCCCCAAACCTGGTTTTCGGGCTGGGAAAAAAATGAAACCGGCAGTGTAAAAAGCGTATCTCTTTGCGGAGTGCCATTTAAGGGAACAGAGCTTCGCACCCTTTTGGGACTTCGGTCTACCCATTTTGAAATTACGATTTCCGACCACATCGCCATCACTACCAAGGGAAACGGTCACGGTGTGGGAATGAGTCAGTACGGTGCCAACGATATGGCGAAAAAAGGATACACCTACGACCAAATCCTGAAAAAATATTACACAGGAATTGAACTCTCTGCCATTGATGATGTATAGATTCCAAAAAAAAGGACATACTTTTCTGTAGAAACTCCCTACAGAAAGGAAATGCTTATGAAAAAACTGAAATCCGCCTTAATTTTACTTAGCATCGCAGGTGTCGTCACCACACTGACGGTAGTGGTGGGAAACACGCTGACTACAAACTTTGAAAAAGAACTGGCGTTAAAAACCAACAACACCATTTTAAAAACTCCAACTCCCTCTCCCATTCCTACCCCCACTCCCATTCCCAAACGAACTCCGCTCCCATCCCCTACCCCTGTTGCCACACCTGAGGCAACCCAAACACCAACACCTGCGCCCACCTCCACGCCTGTATCAGTCATTCTTCCGGCAGCCGGTGCGGAAGTGGTAGGAGAATACAGCGAGGAAGCCTTTGTGTTTCAGCCAACCTATGGAGACTACCGAACTCATCTGGGAATGGATTTTGCAAATGACAAAAACACCCCCGTATGCTCCGTGGCAGATGGCATTGTCACACAAAATTACTTCGATTATGAACACGGCTACACAGTAGAAATTGAGCATGCTGACGAGCTTACAAGCATCTACAAAAATCTTGCCGGTGACAAAATGGTACAGGTAGGTCAGGTGGTGAAGCAGGGTGACGTTATCGGCAGTATGGGAGACACGGGAATTTCGGAAAATCATTTGTCTCACCACCTCCATTTTGAGCTGTTAAAAAGCAACGAGCCGGTAAATCCGCGGGAATATTTTGAAGCTTCCATCCCAAAATAAAAAAAAGAGCTGTAAAAATTTACAGCTCTTTTTTGTCATTTTTCTTACAAATCTCTACTTTTCTTGCATTTTATCTTTTTCCTTGTTATAATGATATAAAATGAAAGGATATGTTCTCATTTGCTATAAAAAGGAGATTTTTATGAAAAAATATAGGAAGCTTATCAGCATTTTATTGCTTTTCTGTTGTCTGTTTGCTACGCAGGCATCTGCAAAAAATATCAGCATTGGCTTAAAATTTGGCGGAAAGTCTCCCAAAGAGGTAACCGTGCAAAACCAAAGCGGATTTTTGCTTTCGGTAGGAGAAGAAACTCTTGGTGAGCTTCCCGATGGAACCATCAAGCTGACATGGGCAGAGGATGGCACAGTTGTGCTGACAACTCCCACCGATGAAACTGTCCTGTATACTTACGAAAAAAGCGACCTCCCCTTAGACTTAACTCCTGCCGATTTTGGCACCGTGCTGATTGACGGCACAGAATACCGTGGTTCTGCCCGTTTTCTTTATAATGACAACGGGATAACCGTAATCAACCATCTGGATATCGAAGACTATTTAAAAGGAGTTGTCCCGGGAGAAATGCCAAGCTCCTGGCCTACCGAAGCATTGAAAGCGCAGGCGGTGTGTGCCAGAAACTATGCCATTACCAACTGGAATAAGTTCCAATCATACGGCTTCAATTTAGATGATACCACCCAGTCCCAGGTTTACCTGGGAGTCAAAGGAGAAAAGCCGGAAACCAACCGTGCCATTTTGGAAACCCAAAACATCTACCTCACCTACAACGGCAAGCCGGCAACCACCTTCTTCTACTCCTCCTCAGGCGGGCATACCGAAAGCTCCAAATATGTATGGGGCGGTGATTTACCCTATCTTGTGGGCGTGGAAGATCCTTACGATACCTCACGGGAATGGACAGTTCCCTATACACCGGACGAAATAGAAGAAAAGCTTTCCGGCATCAGCGTATCTGTTGGAGATGTCACCGATTTAGATGTGGTAGAGCGTTCTCCCTCAGGCAGAATTATCGACTTGAACATCATCGGAACGGAGGGCAATTATCACGCAAAGCTGGAAAAATCCAGAAGCCTATTTAATCTCCGCAGTAACCTCTTTACCATTACCAAAAAAGGCGGGGAAGCAAAACCCGTCACCGTCATTACCGCAAGAGGGCTGGAGGAACGGCAGCTTACACAGCCCATTCTCACAGCAACCGGCGAAATTCCTTATGAAGCAGGCACTCCCACCGAATATATTTTCCAGGGGACAGGCTACGGACACGGGGTTGGTATGAGCCAGTACGGTGCAAAAGGAATGGCAGAACAGGGTTACAATTTTGAACAGATTTTGACTCACTATTTTACCGGCACAGTCTTAGAAGAAATCATCGAATAAAAAGAAAAAGAACAGAAATCCGATTTATCTGGTTTCTGTTCTTTTTTTGTGTATATCAGAAAGACATATCATCACAACAGCAGCGGCAATTCCCAATAGATACCCGAGGGAATCATATAAAATATCATCCCAGCCAAAGGTTCTGCCCGGTACAAAAATCTGATGAATTTCATCTGATAAAGCAATGAAAAAGCCTAATAAAATGTTACCGGTAAGATACTGATACCATCGGTGGGAAAAGGTGTTTCCAAACAATGTCATCAAAATCCCTAACGTGAAAAACAGAAAGCCGTGCGCCAACCCCCTTACCGTGTACTGAATTTGAGTGTGCACCACCTTTTGCTGTGCCTGTGTTTTTTCGGTATAGTGCGGTGTGTGCACCTTAATCTGACTGGTCAGAGCAGAGCTTAACTGCCCGGAAGATACGGAATCCTGATGGGAAAAGAAAAAAATGATTGCTAAATTCAATAAAATCAGCACAAAAAGAAGCAAACGTTTCGTCACAGAAGCCCCAACTCCTTCATCAGCTCCAGCCGAGGATTCCCCTCTGCCGGAAGAACCGCTTTTTTTCCGAATATTTTGCGGAATATCCGCACAATCCAGATAAAGGGCAAAAGCCAGCCATATTTGATAAGGATGGGATATTCTCCGTATAATCCGGTTTTTTTGGGGAACAACCGTTCTGTTCTTGCCCGTTTGGACAGCTCTTTTTTATACTCTTTATAGTTTTTTTTATGATAAATTTCATATTTGAATTTAGAATACTCATTGTAGGTGGTAAGCTTTTCCTCCAAAAAGCCGTTTTCGGCACAATACGCTAAATCAGAAAGCAGTTTTTCCGCCGTTTCTGCCAATGCCTCATTTGCTTCAAAATTCGGTAACCGGAAATACACTGCTCCAATTTCTTTTATCGTGTTATAAATTCCCGTATAGCCCAGCTGCTCCATTACAGACTCCAGACGGGGAATATCAATTTTGTCCCAATAATGAGATAAATACAACAAAGAATCTCCCAGCATTTTTAAGTGTGCAATGCCACTGATAAAATGCTTAAGAAAGTGTAGCACCATATTGATTGCACCGTCGGTAATGCCGAGAGCGGTCACAGTATGTCCGTTTTTCAAAGTGATTTTCTGCTTTTCTTCCCCCAAAAAATCCAAATTGTCATACCACACCTCAGAAACCTCTTTGGTATCCAGGGCAATATGAATTTCAAACTTTCCTGCTTTGGGATGCACACAAACTGCCTGATTGTTATTTTCTCCGCGAGGCACATAATCGCCGCCGGCTTTTCTGAATGCCTCCAGCACCTCTTTTTCATCCTTGGGATCAATTAAAAGGTCGGTATCTCCCGAAAAACGAAGCTCAGGATTTGCATATAAATCAGACATCAAATCGCCCTTTAGCATCACGGGATGAGAAAATGCAAGCTCTGTTTCCAAAAAGGTATACATGGCTTCCTGACGGAGGGTGTATTCCATCACTTTTAGGTTCAGCTCCATCTGCCATTTTGTGAGAAGCTGAGGAGAAACCTCTGCCAGAGCGCTGTCCGAAAGCTTTTTTACCACAGCAAACACAACCGGCCACACACCTTGCTGGCGGGCGGTTGTTTCAATATTTAAAATTTCGTTCCCGGAATACGGTCTTTCTACCTCGGGCAAAACACCCATCATTCCGCAGGCAAACAACGATATCGTGTCCAGATATGCTTTTGGTAACATTTGGTTCTCCAACTTCAGTTTATATTTTGTAAGATTACTGATTGCGAATTTTATTTAACACTTCTGTCAGAATGGTGGAAGACACTCCCTTTGTATAGGGGAAATAACAAATCTCAACATTCAAAGCACGAAATTCCTTTTCTAATTGTTGAAACATAGCATCCGACTTCCAGTCATCCCCTACGAACATTTTATCAAAGCGGTATTCTTCCCACGCCTTCATCTTATCGCGGTTGGTCTGCGGAACGACCTGATCGACATACCGAATTGCCTCCACAATGGCTCTGCGTTCCTGATACGGGATAACCGGTGTTTTATTTTTATATGTCTGCACCAATTCATCGGTACTCACACCCACAATTAAATAATCGCAATGCTGCTTGGCTGCTTTCAAAATATTCAGATGTCCGATATGAAACAAATCAAACACTCCGGTTGTATACCCAACAACCTTTTTCTCAGACATATTATTCGCTCCCTTCTATAATCTGCATTCTACCACCCCGTGTGCCATAATTCTCTTTTCCTCGGGAGGCAGCTGCATATAATCACCGTAACGCTCTTTTAAAAACAAATCATAATCTCTCGGAATATAAAATTCCTTTCCGCAAAACGGATGCCGAATCACATCTTCATACAGCGAACGCGGATACACCGGTTTCATTTTTCCGGGATGACAAAATTTATAAACCTCGTCGCTCTTTTTCTTATTCCCCATAACCATCAGTTTTTTTGCCCAGCGATCCAAAGTTTTTTTGGGAATCAAGCAAAACGGCAACAGGAAAATCCGTTTCTTCTTTTTGTATAACTTCATTTTTGTAAACTTAACAATATGAATAAAGGATAACAATGCCAATTGAAACTTCATGGTTTTTCGGTTAACATTATCAATGGGGAAGATATCAATAAAAATTCCCTGCTCTAACCCCAGGCTGGCAAAACGACGCTCCTTATAAACCGTTCCTTTCTTTCTAAGCTTTGTAAAGTTCAAAGGATGTTTCGCTTCCAGCTCCGCTGAATGCCACAAAAAACGATCAGATAACTCACTTTTGCATACCTCCATCAACTTTTCATAATCTTCACGGAGCATAGCAATATCTAAATCATCATCCCAGGGAATAAAGCCATTGTGACGGACTGCACCTATCATAGTCCCTCCGTCTAAGATATACTTGATATTATGTTTCACACAAATTCTGTCAATTTCTGTCAGAATTTCCAGCATAACAGCTTGTATTTCCGTAATATCGTACTCCCCGATTTTATACTCACTCATAATTATCCCTCGCTTTTATAATTTACTTGATGCCTTTCAAAAAGGATCGAATCAAACTTTTTTCGCTTTTATTCCAAACAATCAGCCACATAATTACGACATAGCAAATCGTCAGGCAAACCACCTGCACCAACAACGTCAACCAACCGCTCAACACCACCACATAACGGGAAATCAAACATCCGCACAGGAGCGTGAGCAGAAGCCCCGGCAACATCTTCCCGTGACAGTCGCGGAAAAATGCAAGCACATTGATATTCAGCTCTTTTTTAAACACACGGTTCATCAGTGCCGTTCTTATCAGATAGGCAATACAAATGGACAAAGAGCAACCGATTGCTCCCCAGAAGTAGCCGAACACAAAGGATAAAATAACATTAACCACTGCAGTAATTACAAACACAATCCCCTGGCTTTTCACCCGGTTCAACACCACAACCACTGTATTTGCAATTTGCTGAGGCACATAGAAAATCCCCGGGAAAATAAGAAGCACAGTGCAATAATACACCACAGAATAGCTTTCTCCCAGCCAAAGGCTGATAAATCGCTGCCCTAAGGTAACAAAGCCAATGGTAATAATCCCGATAACCGTCAGCACAATTCTGCCGACCTTAATCATCAAAGGAAGCACCGCTTCCCCCGTCTCTTTCCCTAAGGTTGCACGGGAGATTTTCGGCATAAACATGCCGTTGATTGCCTCCGAAAATTTATAAACATACCCTTCCAAGGTACTGGCAAAGCTGAACATAGCAATACTTGCAGAGCCGCTTACAATCCCCAAGACCGTGGGCATAGCAGTAAAAATAAACCGCTGTGCAATACTTTTTACCGTGGTCCATACAGAAAAACCGGTGATTTCTTTTAAAAGTGGTTTGCTGAAATAGGAAAAATTCACCTTTACAGCGGTTTTTCGTTTCACAATGATAAACTTGATTCCTACCGTAACCAGATTCATCGCTGCATGCACTGCAACCAGAGCAAACAGCCCCATTCCGAAACAGAGTGCCACCACAATGAGAAGCACGGAGGCAACCTTATTGAACAAATCTGCCAGTCGGAGTGCCATAAACCGCTCGTGTGCCACCAAAATTCCATTTAAGGTAACAAAGGGGAAGCACAAAACGGTAGACAGCCCTGATACCACAAACACAACCTTTAAAGAGGACAACTCCGAGGGGGTTAGCTTCACATAAATCTGCCCGATGTTAAAGTACACCACAATCAGAATAACCGATATCACAGCAGAAATCAAAGTATAAATTTTATAAATCAACCCTAAAAAATTGTTGATGCCCTGCTGGTCACCTGCCGTGCGGTAATTGGATGTAAACCGTGACACGGCGGCACTCATTCCGAAATCCAGCATAAACATACTGATTAAGGTGATAGACAAGGTATAAAGTCCGTAATTGGCATCCCCGATTTGCTGAACCATCCAGGGAGTATAAACCAACCCGGTTACAAAATCAAACGCCAGAGTCAAATAGGATATCAATGCCCCCAGTTTGATTTGCTTGGCACTTTGTGCCTCCAAAGAATTGCTCAAAAGAGCACCTCCAAACTATTCACTAATCTTCCTGCTCATTCAATTTGGCAATTGCCGCCTGTAATTTGGTGGAGGAAGTATTTTGGGTATACTCAAAATACTCCATCGCCACCCCAACCTGACGGAATTTTTCTTCTATTTCGTTATAAAGGCTGGAATTTTTCCAATCGTTCCCGTGAAACATTACATCAAAATGCAGTTCCTCCCAAGCCTGAAACTTATCCATGGAAGTCTGCGGAACGACCTTGTCCACATATTTAATGGCTTCCACAATTGCTACCCGTTCCGAAAACGGAATCATGGGCGTTTTCTTTTTATATTCTTTCACCAATTCGTCTGTCGACACCCCGACAATGAGGTAATCACACTGCTCTTTCGACTTCTTCAGAATGTTCAGATGTCCGATATGAAATAAATCAAACACCCCTGTGGTATAGCCGATTTTATACTTTTTTTCCATAATATTCACCTTATTTTACAATGATTTTAATTGGTTCTGAAAGCACCTGATAGGTTGTTGTATGATATGTCAGTGTTTTTTTCAAAAGTAAGATGCATTCCCCTGCCTTGTTTGCCACGATGCCTCCCTCTTTCAAAGCACAGACATCACAATTTTCCAAAAAGATGACACCGTCTGGGGTTGACTTTTTTTCTTCACCGCAGCCGATGGCATTTACCAGAGGAGAATAGTGTTCCCCAACTGCTAACTGCACTTCTTTTTCGGCATCCAGAGCATAGAAAAAGCTCTTGACTAAATTCACATCCGTGCAAAGAAGCTCAATGCCTGAAAACAAATCGCTTTCAATTTTTTCTTTTGTGTTCTGCATCAGCTTAATGAGAATATGACTGCGAAGCTGAAGCTGCTGCCGTAACCCGGGATGAAACTTCCGATATTTTGCACACCAGGGAATGGTTCGTTTTTTTAGCTCCTCCGTGATATGCATCACCGTGGATTGGGCACAGTCTCTCGGAGAAACCACATCGTTTAAGTAATTTCTCACGGGCAGATAAGGAAGCTGCCGTTTCAGCTCCTCGTAGCCGTATTTCCCGTTTTTACACTTTACCATCAGCTTATCCTGCATTATGGGATTGCGATCCAAAATCTCTTTCAGCTTCCCGACAGATTCTACAATGTCACCACCGATTTCGCAGGTAAACATCAGGTTTTTCTCCGGAAAAGTCTTTAGCATCTGATGAAAAAACTCCTCCAGCGGAAGCACTTTTTCCTCCGGGTTTAAGCCGTAGCGGAATTTCATATTCTGAAGCTCTGCAAGGGTGTAAGAACGGACCTCTCCCGTTCCTTCTAAAATGCGGTCAATCAACCAGCCGTGAAAGGCAATCAGTTTGCCGTCTTTGGTGAGACGGGTGTCCACATCAATCACATTAGCCCCCAGCTTCACACTTTCTATGGCGGTGGTGAGCGTGTTCTCCATATATGTAAGATTAGAGGAAATCCCTCTGTGTCCAATGATAACAGGTTGCCCGATTACTGTTGGTTTCTGCGAAAATTCAATCAACAGCTTCACAAAAACTTCCGGCTGTTCGGTAATGACAGCACGGCAGCCGCTTGCCATTGCTTCATACAAAGAGACCCGGTCTCCTTTTGCAAACTGCCAGACAGTAATCAAACGCTGTTTGCAATAGAAGACAATATCTTTTCCCCACATCTCACGGGTACAAACAATGTTGACCCGATAAGAATGGGCAGTTTTAACCAATTCGGAATATTCAATATTCGAGGGAACACACCATACTCTGCCCACTTGGGGATACTCTTTGTAACAAGCCTCCAAAATCTCCAAGTCGGGAGTTGCCACAAAACAATCGGTCAATTCCTCGGTTTTTAAGCGGAATAAAAGCTCCACTGCCTTGGCATAGGTTTGCGTATAGAACACGGGAACTACATTCCCCAGTGTTTTTAAAAACGGCAACAACCGACTGTTTTCATTGTAATATTTTCCTAAAATCTCAGAGTGCTTGTCTAAATCAATCCAACATAGCTGACAATCGCTCCCATTTGGGTAAATCCCAGCCACAGCAGGAGGATTGACAATCGCAGTGGGGAGTGCCTTTAGCTTTACCCCATAGCGATTATGATAAAGAATACGGGTTCGTTTTCGTTCCCATACAAGAGAAGCCAAACGGCTCCACTTTGCTTTTAGTTGCTTTAACACGTCCGGCTTTCCTCCTTTTTTTAAAAGTATTCCCGATAGCTTTTTTCAAGGTCGGATACCGCAATATTGTGACGGACACCACGCTTTTCTTCCGGAGGAAGCTGCATATAATTCCGATAGATTTTTACCAGAACAGCTTCATAATTTTTGGGGCAAAGATAAGCTTTTTCACCAAACGGGAGAGGCTCAACCTCATCGTAAACCTCTTTGGATACATAGGTTTTCATTTTATATCCTGAAAGCAAGCTTCCCACCGTCTGAGACTTGTCATAATCATATTTAGAAAGAATGTTATCTAACTTTCTTTGCAATCTTTGCTGATTGGTAAAAATGGACAATATCCCTTTGAACAGCTTTCTCCAACTGCTGCCCTGCACATAGGGAGTATCCCAAAAATAACGAATCAGAACACATTGAAGCACAATCCGTTTATTGTGCAAATACTGTCTCCAATTAGCATCCGGAACTCCATCATAAGGGAAAATATCCACATAAATGCCATGATTCATCTGAAGATGCTTCACCGGCTGCTCAATATGAGTCGTTTCAGAATTTCTCACCTTGGCAAAATTCTGCATATATGCGGGGTCAGTTTCATAGGTTTGCAAAAACAGATGCTCCGGAAGCAATTCCCCTGCAATTTCCAAAAATTTGTTATAGTCAGCACGCGGCATCCCGATATCAATGTCATCATCCCAGGGAATAATATCCTGATGGCGGACAGCCCCCAAAAGGGTTCCGGCAACAAGAAAATACCGCAAATTATGTTGCTCGCAAATGGCAACAATTTCATCTAAAATATGCTTTTGTTCTTGCTGAAGAGCTTCTAAATTCTGATACATACCATCCACCTGATTTCGTTTTATTGTAAACTCTGCTATATTACAATTTTTCTCTGTTTTTCTTTGATACCATAGATATCTGCCCGATAAAACGGTATCATCGTCATCCTTTATACCAATTATTTTTCATGATGGGAGCTTCGCTCATAGGTCCGCTTTCATAACGGGGAGGCTCGTTCTTTGAAAGATAAGCTTCTGCCGTGTCTAAAAAACGTTGTGCCGCTACCGACACATTCCACTGAGTTTCCAACGTCTGATACGCTTTTTGGGAAACTTCATTCCAACATTCAGGATGCTCCAAAAGATATGTTACCGTTTGGTAAAATTTCTTCTGTCCCCGATATAAAAATCCGTTTTCCCCGTTTTTCAAAAGATACGGTGCAGAGCCGATGGTGCTGTTTGCCACACAGACACAACCGCTGTTCATCGCCTCATTCAGCACTGCTCCCCATCCCTCACGCTTGTTGGAGGTGAAGAGGAAAATGTTGGCTTGCTCCATATATTCCCGCACCTTTTCGGGGGGCATTGCTCCCAAAAAGGTAACACAATGTTCTATGTTGTTTATTTTTACATAAGCTTTCAGCTTATCCTCCAGTACTCCCGTGCCAATCACGGAAAGCTGAAACCGATAGCCGGCATCGGAAAGCTTTTTGGCAACACGGAGAGCATCTTTGGTACGCTTCCAATCAATAAACCGTCCTACCCACAAAAGCTGTGGTACTTCGTGCTTTTTCTTCCGAAACAGCTCATCCGTATCATAAGTGAGAAATTGGGGGAAATAGCCCCATTTCAGACATTTTCCCGAAAATGCGTGTAACAGACTCAAATCATACGGAGTGAAAGCACTGGCAGATAACATATAAAAATTGGATTGCTTGGAAGGCAGCTGATAGCGAACCGCCATATTTTTTTTGATATCCGGCCGCAAAAGTGCCAGACGGCCCCGTTTAAATAACCGTTCAGTATACAAAAAAGTCAGCTTGTTTTGAGCAATTCTCTCCGATAACAAGTCAGGATGTCCCGACCCGAAAATAACCACATCGCTATCTGTTGCAAGCTGTTTTGCCAGCTCATAGTTTTCTTCGGAATGGCTTACATTGATAAGATAGGGAATGGTTTCCCCCTCATAGGTGGAATACCCCAGTTTTTTTCGTTCCTCTTTGATGTTTTTCATCACCACAAACCGAAAAGAATCCCCTAATTTCCGATACATCTCCTCGCAAAACGGTTTTTGATGATGAGACATTACATTACTAAAAAAAGTGAGTTTCATAACGGACTCTCCATGTTACACCCGGTTTCGAGCGGGGTGTTTATTTTTTCAAAACCTTTTGATAAATGTCCACCAAGGTTTTTCCGTAATTCTCGTTTTCGTATTCCTGCTCCATAAATGCCATTGCATGTTCGCCTAAACGCTGTGCAAAGCCGGAGTCTTTCAGCAGGGTTCTGATGTGATACGCCAGCATCTCATATTCTTCATAGCGGTAGAGAAGCCCGGTTTCCCGATGCACCACCGTTTCATAAACATCTCCAACAAAGGCAGAGACCACAGGCATTCCAAGCATCATTGCCTCCCGTAAGGTAGCCGACTCATTTTCAATGACGGAGGGCATTACAAAAAGACTGCTTTGACACATAAATTCCGCCATTTCCTCTGAGGTCAGCGGTCCTAAAAATTCTACATTCTGTTCCAGATTATATTTTTTAATCAGCTTTTTCAAATAGGTAATATAAGTTGGCTCAAACAACCATTTTGGACTTCTGGATGCAATGCTTCCCGGAATGCGAAGCAAAATGTCGGGAAATTCCTCTTTCAAAAGAGCAACTGCTTCGATAACCTGATGAATCCCCTTATAGGCAGTGCGCCCTGCCAGACAAAACAGGCTTCGGGGACGTGCCGAATCCAGCGACCATTTGCGATTGTAGAACACCTGACGGATTGGCAGCTTATCAAAATAAACGGGAACGTTTGGCAGCTTCATCTGATACTGCATCAATGCCCATTCATTATCGGAGAAAATGGCAGAAGAACCTTCTATCATACGAAGCTCCAGCTCCGCCTGCTTTTCCATAAAACGGGAATCCTTGTTATATTTATTGGCTTTCAGCCTGTCAAACCAAGACAGCTCCTTCTTCATCCGTTTCACACTCAGATGCCCGTTGGGATATTTGCTGATGGCATTGATAGCGCCCTGAATCCGATAAACAATGGGAATATTTTTGATTCTACGGGCAATATCATAGCCAATGGAAAACTCTGTCCCCCAAATATGAATCAGGTCAGGCTTGATACGATTTATTTCTGAAATCCAGCCCTCCAGCTTACCGGGGGAAGTGCTTTTCCCACGGGGACATCTGCCCAGATTTAAGCATACATACTCCACACCGTCCTCTGTTTTCCGCCGAATCTCTTTTACTTTGGCGGTGGTGAGAATGGTCAGCCGTACCGAGGGCTCTGCTTTCAACAACGATTCCATTGCTCCGTCAATCCAGGTTCCGCTCTGAGCACGGGACAAATTCAACACATTTGAAATTTCCCCGATGGGAGAATTTAAAATCCACAAAATATTCATCGCAAATTCCAACCTTTACATTCCGTACGTTTGCCAGAAGAAATAATAGGGAGAAATCCCAAGACTCTGTGATTTAAAAAACATATACCCCGGAAGCATCAAAGCAAATGCAGAAGCTATATAACGGGTATTTCTGTCTTCGATATCGGTGATGATATTTCCAAGAAGAACCACATTAAAGATATAAAAATACTGATTCATACGTCCAATCATATTAGACGACATAGATAACACCTGAATCACGGCATAAAGAAATGAGCCGGCAAAGCACAGGGAATAAAACTGCTCCTCTTTTTCATCCTTAATTTTTCTGCGTTCCCAGAAAAACAGACAGAACATAGGAATCAGCAAGGCAACCAGCACCAAAAGGGGGTTCACCTGATGCTTATCACTTGCCAGACCGTATATCTCATATTTACTGGGCATAAAGTAAGAAAGCAGCGGCACAAGAATCGGTCGTAAAGCAATGCAGGCAACAGAGAAAGCAGAAATCAGCCAACCGCTCACCTTTTTAATGGTAACATACCGGGCAAAATAAAACACAATAAAGAAAATTGCCGACTGATGAAAGGTGGAGGCGATGAGCACCAAAATTGCATATTTCACCGGTTTTTTTTGTAAAATATAATCAATGCCAAGCCAACAGATACAACAGGCAATGGATTGACGGATTCCTGACATCGACATGGTGAACAGCCCGATGGTGGTATGCAGATAAAAGCCCCAGAACGGATTTTTACACCATCTATAAATCAGTCTGGAAATGCACACCGTAATGAACAAACCATACAACATCAGATATAATTCATCCGGAACATTGAGGGAATATAAAATCTTACCAACCAGAGTGAATCCCAGCTCTTTTTCCATCCACATATCCCACTGCAAAAACATATCCCAGTCAAAATATGCCGAGGAATGGTAACGGCTTAAATACCGGGGGGTGTCAATGCCAACCAGCTGATGACGGAATCCCATAATCACAAACAAGGTGAATCCGGAAATCCAGACAAACAGCTTACGTCTTTTTTCCATACTCATTTCAGATATTTTATTGTCCTGATACAGCAGATAGTAAAATGCTATCAACCATATGAAAATCATAAAAACATAAGGTGTCATACACTCGCCTCTTTTACTGATTCTTTATTTTGAGAATGTCTCGCTGCTACGAGCCATACACCTGCCAGAAAAAATAATACGGAGCAATCCCCAAACTCTGGGATTTAAAGAACATATATCCCGGCAGCAAAATAGCAAACAGCATAACAATATATCTGGTTTTGTAATCATCAATATCGGTAATCACGTTTCCTAAAAGAACCACATTAAAGATGTAAAAATACTGGCTCATTCGTCCTATCATATTGGAAGAAAGCGACATAATGGTAATCATCGCATAGATAAACGAACCGAGAAAGCAAAGAGAATACAGTCTTTCCTGCTGCTCTGTTTCCAGCTTGCTCCGCTCCCAGAAAAACAGACAGAACATAGGAATTAACAGTGCAATCGCCACAAGAAGCGGATTGATGGGATTCTTATCGCTCACCATACCGTAAATGCTGTATTTCACCGGCATAAGCTTGGTCAGTATCACAACGAAAACAGGTCGTAAAAAGACAAATGCCAAACAAAACAGCCACGCAAGCCATCCGCTTGCTTTTTTGATTTTAACATTGCCAATCCAGTAAAATACAAGGAAAAAAATTGCCGATTGATGAAAGGTAGAAGCAATCAGCACCAAAAGGCAAAAGCGGATTGGTTTTTTTTCAATAATATAATCAATTCCCAGCCAGCAGATACAGCAAGCAATCGACTGTCTCATTCCCGACATTGACATTGTGAAAAGCCCGATGGTGGTGTGCAAATAAAAGCCCCAGAACAGGTTTTTCATATATTTATAAATCAATCGGGAAATACAAAGCGAAATAAACAAAGCGTACAAAACAAGGTACATCTGGTTTCCCACGCCGAGAGTTTGCAGCACCTTCCCGATGAGAGTAAATCCCAATTCCTGCTTCATCCACTGTTGTACGTTGAGAAAAACACTCCAGTCGTAGCGGCCGCTCACGTGGTATCTTTCCAGATATTGCATGGTATCAATTCCTACATATTTGTGGCGCAGCCCCATAACAAGAAACAGGATACTGCCTGCAAATACAACGTAAAGCTTACTGTTTTTTTCCTTGGCTTTCACAGATGCTACACTGTTTCCGGACTGATAGACCATGGCGTAATACCCGGCTAACCAGGCAACTATCATAAATATATATACGGTCATAAAATCCTCAATTTGAAAAAGTATCACTAATTTTCGTGTTTAAAAATGGCATTATAAATTTTCCCGGTACCAATCTACAGCCAGCTCAATGCCACGGTTAAAATCGTAGTCGGGGTCATAGCCCAGAAGAGTTCTTGCTTTGGTAATATCCGCGTTGGAGTGCTTGATATCTCCTGCACGGTCAGGCCCGTAATTCGGCTCGATATTTTTTCCTAACAGTTCACAAAGCTTATGATATAAGTCAATTAAATATTCCTGACCGCCGTAAGCCACATTAAAGGCTTCCCCTGCAGCCTCAGGGCCGGACAGCATTCCTTTTAAGTTTGCTTCCACCACATTTTCAATGTATGTAAAGTCACGGGACTGCTTCCCATCTCCGTTAATGGTGGGAGCTTCGTCGTTGAGCAGTGCTTTCACAAATTTCGGGATAACTGCCGCATAATAGCCGTGAGGATCCTGACGGCGTCCGAACACATTAAAATAACGAAAACCAACCGTTTCCAAGCCGTAAAGTTTGGTATACAGTCTGCCGTATTCCTCATTGGTTTTCTTGGTCAGTGCATAGGGAGACAGCACTTTCCCTACCCGTTCCTCGGTTTTGGGGAGATTGGGTTCATCTCCGTAAACAGAAGAGCTGGAAGCATAAACAAACTTTTTCACGCCATTCTGCCGTGCTGCTTCCATCATATTTAATGTCCCTCTGATATTGATTTCTTCATACAGCAGAGGCATTTCAATGCTGCGGGGTACACTGCCCCAGGCAGCCTGATGAGACACATAGTCAATGCCCTCGCAAGCTTTCATACAGGTATCCAAATCCCGGATATCCCCCTCTAACAGCTCAAAATTGGGATTTTCTAAAAAGGCTGCGATATTTTCCCGTTTTCCGGTGGAAAAATCATCTAAACATCTTACAAAGAAGCCCATATTGAGAATGGCTTCACACAGGTTGGAGCCGATAAAGCCTGCGCCCCCCGTTACTAAAAATCTGGAATTTTCCGGAAATTTTAAATCTTTATAACCCATAATCTTACAATCTCCAATAATTATACTCTAAACCTTCTGCCTCGCTGCGGTTCAGCACACCCTTAATATCCACCAGAACTTTTTTGCTGTTGGGAACATTTTTAAAGAATGTGTCAAAATCAGAGAGGCTCATTTTCATAAATTCTTCGTGACCTACCGCTATAATCACACAATCCACATCCTTGATTTCGGAAAGTTCACAGAAAGAAATGCCGTACTCGCGAAATGCTTCGGCTTTGTCTGCCACCGGGTCATACACCATGGGCACAACCTCGTATTCTTTCAGCTCGTTCACAATATCAATCACTCTGGTGTTACGGGTATCGGGACAGTTTTCTTTAAAGGTGAAACCAAACAGTGCCACCTTGGCGTGCTTAATGGAAATATCAGCACGAATGAGATTTTTGATAATGTTTTCTGCCACATATTTCCCCATATCATCATTGATGGTTCTGCCCGACAGAATGATTTTACTGTGATACCCCATCTGCTCTGCCTTATAGGTGAGATAATAAGGGTCAACACCAATACAGTGACCGCCAACCAAACCGGGCGAAAACTTTAAAAAGTTCCATTTTGTGCCTGCCGCTTCCAGAACGGCTTTGGTATCAATGCCCATTTTGTTGAAAATAATGGACAATTCATTCATAAATGCAATATTGATATCCCGCTGACTGTTTTCGATAACCTTTGCTGCTTCGGCAACCTTAATGCTTTGGGCACGGTGAACCCCTGCCTCAACCACCAGCTCATATACCTTGGCAACGGTATCCAGCGTTTCTTCATCCATACCAGAAACAATTTTCACGATGGTTTCCAGACGGTGAACCTTATCACCGGGGTTAATTCGTTCGGGAGAATAGCCAATTTTAAAGTCTACCCCGCATTGTAACCCGCTTTCTTTTTCTAAAATCGGAACACAAACCTCTTCAGTTACACCGGGGTATACGGTGCTTTCAAACACAACTACAGAGCCTTTGGTTAAATTCTGCCCTAAAATACGGCTTGCACCCTCTACGGGAGTTAAATCGGGGGTGTGGTCAGGATTTACCGGTGTGGGAACTGCCACAATGTGAAATTTTGCCTCTTTCAATCTGGCAGGGTCAGCAGTAAAATCCACTGTGGTAGCTTTTATCGCCTCGTCTCCCACTTCTTTTGTAGGGTCAATCCCGTTCTGATAAAGCTCGATTTTTTTCTTGTTCAAGTCAAAGCCAATCACATCCACCTTTTTCGCAAATGCAACTGCAATGGGCATGCCTACATATCCTAAGCCTACCAAAGAAATTTTTTCTTCTCTTGCAACAATTTTTTCATATAAATTCATTGTTTTTCCACCTTCCCGATCTCTCGTAAATAGTGTTCTATAATAATCCTGCGGTCATATTCCCGCTCCATTTTTAATCGTCCCAATTTGCCCATTTCCTGCTTTTTCTCATAGGACAGACTGATAAAATTCCGAAGTGCTTCCTCCAAAGATGCTGCATTTTTTGCCTCGCACAGATAGCCGGTGACATTATCCTCAATAATTTCCATACAGCCGGGAATTTCACTGGCAATCAGCGGTCTGCCGGATGCTGCACTTTCCAAAAGTACATTGGCAGTGCCCTCATGATAGGAGGGAAGCACCGTAGCAGAATGACTTTTAATAAACTCTTTCACATTTTGCTGCTGCCCCAGGGCATTCACTACATTCCCCTGATTCAGCTCCTCGAAAACAGCCTGATATCCTGCCTCGCAAAAGCCAATTAAATCAAAGGTAACATCAGGATAGTCCTTACGGATACTGCGGGCAGCCTCCAAAAGCTCACCCACACCCTTGTCCCGCATCAGACGCCCGATAAACAAAAAGGACAACGGGGTATCTTCCGACGGATATGGCTCATAGACATAATCCTCCAAATTCACACCGGAACCGGGTAACAACACACTGTTTTTCCCCATTATTTTATGTTTGGAGAAAAACTCCATATTCTGGCTGTTCTGAAAAAAGAGACAAGCTGCATATTTTGCAGAAAGACGATACAACCAAATGAGAAGCCGGGACACAAACCCGCCGTTATGTATGGCTGAACCTAATCCCGTAATATTGGAAAGAAACGGAATTTTTGCCAGCCTGCAGGCAAGACCACCGTAAATATTGGGTTTTATGGTATAGGTTAATACCACATCCGGCTTTAGCTTGCGAAGCATTTTCCAATATCGGAAAAACAGCTTCAAATCTGCTACGGGATTCATCCCCCTGCGGTCAACGGGAGTTTCAATAAAACGACATCCGAAAGCCTCCATATCCTTCACCCGCTCGCCATCGGGCAAAGAAATATAAACTTCATATCCTTTTGCAAGGAGGGTCTGCAAGAGTTCCTTCCGGAAATTATACAGCCCCATATCAATATTGGCAAGAACGAGTATCCGTTTCATAAATCAGTTCCCCTTTCTTGCAGGAACACCCACATAAGTACCCGGCTCGATAATGCTTTTCACAACCACGGCACCTGCTCCAATCAAAACACCGGAACAAATACTGATATTATTTTTCACGGTTGCACCAATGCCGATATGACATCCATCCCCCACATTCACTGTTCCGGCAAGACAAGCACCGGGAGAAATATGGGTAAAGTCTCCAATCAAATTATCGTGCTCCACAACCGATGCGGTATTGAGAATACAATGTGCTCCGACGGTAGCATCCGCATTGATGACTGCCTTTGCCATCACACAGCTGCCCTCGCCGATGGTTACCCCCTCCCCAATCACCGCAGTGGGATGAATAGCGGTATAAAAGGAAGCTCCTTTCAGCTTCTGAGCGATTTCCTTACGAACCTCGTTGCTTCCGATGCCGATAATAAACCGGGCATCGGGATATTCTCTGTAAGAATCGGTGTTTCCTAAAACAAAGCCATCAAAAAAGGCTGTTCCCGCTTCTTTCTTATCATCTAAAAAGCCAAGCAGATTATCGCCGGATTTTCTCACGATATCGGCAATCACCTTTGCGTGCCCGCCTGCGCCAATGATAATTACATTGTTATACATTTACATCACTTCCCTTAAAAGGCTCCATGGTAGCATTGCCCTCCTGGCTGATGCCCTCTTGTTTGGCAAAAGCTTTCCATACCGTCTGGAAAATAATTTTCACATCCCCCAAAAAGGTAATGTTTCTTACGTATTCCACATCCAATTTAAACTTTTCTTCCCAGGACAATGCATTTCGGCCGTTCACCTGCGCCAGACCCGAAAGCCCGGGGCGCACATCATGACGGTGACGCTGTTCCTCGTTATACAAGGGCAGATATTCCACCAACAGCGGCCTCGGCCCGATGATAGACATATCTCCCTTTAAAATGTTAATCGCTTCGGGAAGCTCATCCAGGCTGGTTGCCCTGAGAAACCTACCGAATTTTGTAAGTCGCACCTCATCGGGGAGCAGATTTCCGTTTTCGTCACGCTTGTCGGTCATCGTGCGGAATTTATACAGCTTGAAAATGTTGCCCTCTTTCCCCGGGCGGTTCTGGGTAAAAAATACCGGCCGTCCCAGAAAAATTGCCACCAGAAGTGCCACCAGAAGATACAACCAGAAAAACACCACCAGTGCCAACAAGGAACAAACTATATCCAAAAAACGTTTTCCGAATTTGCGATACATTTCTTTTATTCTCCTTTAAAACTGTGCTTTCAGGATTTCTATCACCTTATTCTGCTGCTCTTTCGTCATCTTTGTGTCGGAGGGCAGGCAGATGCCGGTTTCAAAAATTGATTTGGAAACATCGTTATCGTGCATGAAATAATCACAATCCTTGTAGTAGGGCTGCAAATGCATGGGCTTCCATATGGGGCGGGATTCAATGTTTCTTGCCTCCAACGCTTCCATCAGGGAAACAGGGTTCTTCCCACGAACAGTCATACAGGAAAGCCAGTAGTTCGGGATGCCGTAATCACAAACGGGCATCATATCCACAGGAAAATCGGAAAGACCGTTTTTATATTGTTCAAAAATTTCTGTTTTTTTCGCCACACGGTCAGACAGCGCGGTTAACTGACCTCTGCCGATACCGGCACAAATGTTGGACATCCGATAATTATAGCCAAGCTCGGTGTGCTGATAATGCCGTGCCGGGTCACGGGATTGGGTAATCCATTTCACGATTTTTGCTTTTTCTTCCTCGGTTTTGCAAAGCAGCATACCGCCGCCCGAAGTGGTTATGATTTTGTTTCCGTTAAAGGACAAAACCCCAAAATCCCCGATTGTACCGGTCATTTTTCCTTTATAAGTAGCGCCTAAGCTTTCAGCAGCATCCTCCACAACGGGAACATGATGTTCTTTGGCAAGCTCTAAAATTTTATCATAATCGGCAGACTGACCGTATAAATTTACCACCACAATGGCTTTCGGATTCGGATACTTTTCAAAAGCTTTTTTTAAAGCAACCGGCGACATATTCCAGCTGCCCGGCTCGCTGTCGATAAAAATGGGAATCCCGCCTTCATACACAATGGGATTACAGCTTGCCGCAAAGGTCATGGAAGAACAAAACACAACATCGCCTCTGCCCACACCAAGGTAATGAAGTGCCATATGTAATGCCGCTGTTCCTGCCGACATAGCAACTGCACAGGGAGCACCTGTAACAGTGCACATTTCATTTTCAAATTCAGTTACATTTTTCCCCAAAGGTGCAATCCAGTTGGTTTGAAAGGCTTCCTCGATGTAAGCCATTTCTTTTCCGCACATATGAGGGGTCGATAAAAAAATTCTTTCATCCATGCCAAATACCTCCGGCAACTTTGATTCCGTTATTTTGTAAAACGTTACACTTTAACTACATTATTATAGCACACCAATTCCAAAATAGCAATAGCTTTCAGGCATTTTCTACGGAATTTTATCCAAAATTCAACTATGTTTTATACAATACTGCCATTTTTTTAGAAAAATATTGAAATATCTCTTGACAAATTCGGGTTACAAGTGTAAACTAAAGAAAAAAACAGAGGTTACATTTGTAAACGGAGGGAGAAATATGCAGCAGAATTATAAAATTGCAGAAACCGAATGGAGAATTATGGAGGTGCTTTGGCAATCACCCAATCAAACCATCGGAGATATCAAAGCTGCCCTATCGGACACCGACTGGAGTGAATCCACCATAAAAACGCTGGTGCGGAGGCTGGTGCAAAAGGGCGTGGTTAAGGCAGATAATTCGGGCGGGCATTTTCTTTATACTCCATCGGTAAGCGAAAAGGACTGTCAGAAAAAGGAAACCCGTCATTTTTTATCGCGGATTTACCACGGTTCGGTAAAAATGATGATGACAAACTTAGCCTCCGAAAGTAAACTGACAGAAGAAGAAACAAAAAAGCTAATGGAGCTTATTGATAAAATGGAGGGAGGAGTGTAACTATGACAAGCTTATTTCAGCACAGTCTGTTTGTCACTGTCACCGCATTGGGATTGCTGTTGTTCAAAGGAATTTTCAAAAACAAGCTTTCTGCAAAATGGCAGGTATGGCTTTGGATTTTGCTTCTCATAAGAGTGGCAATTCCCACACTTCCCCAAAGTAATTTCTCGGTTTTTAACGCAGTTCCTCAACCGCCGATGCTTGCGGTTTCGCCATCTGTTCCTACAACGCAGGTGGGGCCGTTTTCCACAGAAAGTATCCCGACAACCGATGTGATGCCCAGGGAAGTTGAATCAAAGCAGACAGGCCGCTACAATCTATGGGATGCAATTTACATCGCAGGCGCAGTTACCATGTTTTTTTATTTTTTCATTGTCTACCTAAGCCTGCAGCTCCGATTAAAAAAAGCAATTCCCATTACAGACTCCGAGACCCTTTCTGTCTTGGAGGAATGTCAGAATCTCCTGGGAATGAAATCAAAAATCACTTTGTTAAGCGGTGCCTCCACTCCGATGCTGACGGGAATCCGCAATCCCAAGCTGATTCTGCCTGAAATCAGCTATTCCCCCTCGGATTTGAAGGCAGTTTTTCTACACGAGCTTTGTCATCATAAGCACCACGATATTCTGATTTTATGGCTTGCCATGCTGGTGCTTTGCTTAAACTGGTTCAACCCCGTTATCTGGTACTGCTTCTTTGTGTTACGTCGTGATATTGAGGTATATTGCGACGAGCGGGTGCTTCCCTATGTGGAAAGCAAAAAGGACTATGCAACCCTGCTTTTGAAAACTGCACTTTCCAAAAATCGGTTTATTTTGGGAACAACCTCGCTGCAAAACGGCAAAAAAGAAGTACAGCGCCGTATCCACTATCTTTCTTGCTTTCAAAAGCCGAAATTGATTTGGGTTATGCTTCTTTCCCTGCTTGCAGTCATCTTAAGTGTTCTCTTTCTGACCGATTCGGTCACCGACTATACCATGTCGGAAAAACAATATGTAAGCTATATCAATCGTCCCATGGGTGCAATTATGGCTGAACTGGATTACGCCGACGAAACCACTGCTGTGTTTCACTATCTGGACGGACTGTTTGTATACGACATCCGGCAAGATAAAATACTTCATAAATTCGATTTAAACAAATTCAACTGTGCACCCCATTCCCAAGGCGAAGTTGTACTTTCGGTTTCGGTGTCAAAAGACGGCAAAACCATTCTGTTAACCAGCCAGGGTCAGGAAGATATCGTAAAAAAATTCGACAATTATCTGATTGATACCCAAAGCGGAAAAGTAAAACAGACCAGACAAGCTGCATTGTCTCTGCCCATTCCCCGTCGGGAAACCGAGCTTTTAATCCCACACGGTGAGGGGTGGATTGCCGACCGTTGCATTGTGCAGGGAGAAACGGTGTATTACCTTTCCTATCAGAAAGGTAATGTCGATAATATTCACCTGAATAAACGTACCGGTAATGTCAAAGATGAGTATTATCCCTTTCACGCCCGTCTCACCTCCATTCCCGGAACACTGTTCCACTTCTGGAGCGACGAAACCCCTTACTTTTTAGCCGACTATCCCGGCTATCACGATATTTTTTCCGAGGGAAAAGCATTGGGTGTGGCAGAGGAGGTTTCTATCCCTCATCTTGACCAGCGTTCGCAAATCAACAATCATTCGGAGGATACCGTAATCACTCCCATTATGGGCTATCCCTACTCCATCTATCAGGTCACCGAAACACAAGGAAATCCCGCAGCCTCGGGTAATTCCGACACCCACAAAATAACCATGTATTTCTTAGAATATCCTACCAAAAAGGATACCTATGCGGTGCTGTTTTTTGAAACGGGAATGTTTGATGAAAACGAAGTGGCTATGATGCTCAAAAGCTTTACCTTTACCCCCATTCCCCAGCTGATTTCAAACGAGGTGCAAAAGCACTTAAAACCAAACGAATCCGTTATGGTCAATTCAGGTATGGCGTGGCATATCATTTTAGAGGAAAAACACTTGGGCGAAATTGAAAAGCTCATTCGGCTTACTGGCTATGACCCCAATTTTTCCGTAGAAAGCATGGACCAACGGCGAATTTATGACCGCACAAAATTCTTAGATAAAAATTTATATTTCTATATGCTATACATTGAAAAAGAAGACGGCACCACCTATCCCAAGCTCTACATTTTTAACTACGACACTGCAGAGCTTCTCCTGTCTTCTCCCTATTCCAACGAACGGGGACTGGATGCCCAACGGCTGTTTATCAAGCTGAATGCATTCACCGCCTCCGAAGTAAAATCTGCACTGTATGTGGTGACAAAACAGTATATGGAAACCGAATATATCAACGCCTTTTCTCCTTATTATCAATGTATCTCTCAGGAAATTTCAAACTGGAGGGAATCGGGAAACGAGGCAACCTTCACCTATCACACCACTGACCAGAACTGGAATCGGGACCCCGACAAGGTGGACTACATCATAAAAGAAAAAGAGGCAGGAAATAAAGAAAAATACGAACGTTTAAAAGAAGCCTATCTTAAGCCCATCGAAATGAGCCTGGAGTTTAAAATTGTTTACAATGGCACGACTCCCACCCTTTATCACAACTCCGCCCCCACAGGAGTGGAATGGACTCCCGTCAAAATGACTGATTTTGTAGGCGAAATGCCGCGGTAGCAAAAAGAGCAAGAAGATTTTCTTCTTGCTCTTTTTTGTATTAGAATAATTCGGTATCGCTATCAACAACATGGAGAAAATTGCTCCAAACGGAGAAACCAAAGTCAAAGCTCTGCTTTGACCAAGCCCGAAGCCGTACCGATGTGTACGGCGAGCGGTGAGGTTTATCTGTTTTGGGCAATTTTATCAAGTTTGATAACGCAGAGAAAAGGATGCAGAATGCACAAACTGACCCCGAAGCTGTACATCAGTACTGCGAGAGGGGAAGTTTGTGCATAGCGACAAGCACATTAAAATCAAATTTCGTTCTCTAACGAAATTTCACTTTGAAAAAAATTTATTTCTGTCCCCCGTGCTTGTCGCAATCTGCATTCTTTTATCAAGTTATTTTTGGTATTTCTCGATGATGGAGGCCTTCTTCAGGCTTTTCTCCGTTTGGTAAGCAGACCGGATTTTCCCAATCAGACTGCTGTCTTCACCGGTTCGTTTCAGCTCGGTTTGGAGTTCGGAAAGAAGGGCTTCCATTTGAGCGTCACATTCTCCCTCCAGAGCATAGCCCATACTCACATATCGGGAAATCAGCTCGCTTTTTGTCCCTTTTTTTGCACGATAATCGGACAACGCTTGTCCTACCAGACCGTCAATTTTTCCGGTATAACTTGCACGAAGCACATAGATTTTTGCGATGATATCATCCACTCGTGAAGGTTGCACCGGGGTCTGGGTCCCGTTTGCAGTCGTTTCTTTTGCCCGGTATTCCTCCCAAGTGAGTTTCCCGGTCAGAATGGCAACCGCTGTTTCTTCCGACAGTTCTCCGTTAGAAAGCTGTGTTTTTGCTTCTTCGGGTAACAAACCAAAGTCTACCCCGGAAAATGTTTCTGTCAGCTCTTTCATCACAGCTTCGTTCTTTTCTGCCATTTCCTGCTTTTGCTCAGCGGTATACTGCATGGCATAACGAATGGCAGTAAGATTGTTCCATTGCCACCACACCAAAAGTCCGATTCCAATCAACAGCACCGCTAAAACAATCAGCAAAACGGCTGTTTTTCGTTTCATACTGTTTCACCTCTATGTTCCCAGATAAGAAAAATGCATATAATCCTTGGTGGAGTTCCAGGCATCGCCACCCCAGGTAAAGCCGTATTTTTCAAAGGCATTCACCACATCACCGTAAGGAGTTACGGAAAAGGGATTTTCATAGGGTTCCCAGCATTCTCCTACCGTAGTTCCATCTTTATAAATGCAGTAATTTTCGTTGGCATTCAAATCCACCGCAGTGCCCCAGTTATGCTCACTGGTACCGCCCCGAAAGGCATATCCTCCCAAATCTTTCACGGGAAACCGTTCTTCGCCTTGGTAGATTTCTTCAAAAATTTTAACAATCCTATCCGCCAGCTTTGCCTGAACGGTCACAGCCATTTGGGACTCATATTTTGTGCCATCCTGCTTCATACGCCAAACCGGAACAGTGACCTCCGCCATCAGCGGGTCTGCCTCCTCCTTGGTTTCGGGAAGAACCAACTCCTCCCGGTCAGGAAGCTGCAATTTGGGCACATAAAATTCCTTCGTCAGAATTTGTTCCCCTGCACAAAGCTCCAGACGATAGGTGCGGTTCGGGTAGAGATACAATGTGTGCGAATTTTCTTTGGTATAAGTATAATTTTTTGGTTCATTTGGGGGAATATCCCCTTCGTGGCGGGAGTTTCTCTGCTCATAAACCGTGAAACGGTACTCGTTTTCTCCTTGAATGCGATTCCAGTTTACAGTAAGCTCCCCGGCTTCATAAGCATCTTTTATATCCCAAAAAAGAGTATCGCTCACAGGAATTTTTTCTGTATGCTCCCGTAAGGAAACACAGCGAACCAGCAGTGCAACAGCCTCCTCCTTGGAGACCGTCTTATCTCCACGAAAGCTACCGTCCTCATATCCCGTCACAATCCCTTTGTTATAGGCTTGCTCCACATAAGGCTTCGCCCAGTCAGAAACGGACATAAAATCGGTTAACGGATTATAATATGCCTCCGGTAAAACCAGCTCCCGTTCTTCACAAACTGCCTGCAAGGTAAGAATAATTTTGGAAATCTGCTCTCTGGTAACAACAGTGTCAGGAGAAAACAATCCCCCTCCGACTCCGTTCATAATCCCTAAAAGGTAGACAGAGGTCGCGTCCTTTGATGCATCGGAAAAAAAGCCGGTTTGTGCAACGGGGATTTCTTCTTCCGTTACATTTTCATAGGTCCGAAGAAGAAGCGTGACAAGCTCTCCCCGCTTCATCGGCTCGCGGTAATCCCACTTGTTTTCCGGAGTTAAAATACTGCATTTTTCGGCAAACAAGATGGTTTCTTCTGCCCAACTGCTACAGTTTTTTTGTGCCAAAACACTGCCGTTACAGAAAATGAGCATCAAGGTCACCATCAAAATGAAAAGTTTTTGTTTCATAAAAAGCTCCTTGCGGAAGTTATTTTACATAATCTTCCCCATACACTTCCAAAAGGTAATAGTCTCCATCGGTACGTCCCACAAGCAAATAGCGGGTAATCTCGCCGCCCTCCAATTCCGGATCCATTTCAAGCGACAGTTCATTATATTCATAACTTGCTCTTGCTTTTACCACGGTATACTCCGAAAGGCGGTAATTGCCCGCCATGGTTGCCACATCTTCACAAAAATCATATTTAAAATCGAAAAACTGCTCAATGGGTACAATTTCCATTTCTTGAAGTGTCACCTTTTTATAAAAAATACCGTTAGCATCCGTTTTTATAATGGTTTGGATTCCTCGTTTTAAATCAGAACCTACCGTATGGTCAACGAGATATTCATAATCCCCGGTTCCGATGGCATAGAAATACTCATAGGTTAACAGCTCTGCCGGATTGGAAACCACATCTTCAAACACAAAATGTCTGTCGGGAAGTACAACCTCGGTATCCACCGGATAATTGGCATCAGTGGATGCCCCGTTCACATAAGTGAGCGACATATAATTGACGATTTCCTCCTGGCTAAGCTCCCGCTCCTTCTCTTCCTTTTTTTCCTGCTCCGTCTCAGTCTGTTGTGTCTGTTCCGGTTCCTTTGTATCTTGTCCGGAAGGGGTTTGCTCTTTTGTGCAAGCACTGAGACAAAGTATCAATGCCAACAATAATACAAATATTTTTTTCATCCTAACTCTCCTATTCTATGGTAAAATAAACGGAATAAATATCTTCGGTAAATTCGCCTGCTTTTTTGAAATCCATAATTTTTTTATCCAGCCGGTAATAGCCGGGCATAAGCTCCCCGTAAAGCCATTTCCACTCCACGGTAAACTCGGTAATATCATTTTCCTGAATCAGATAAGCAGTCATCGGAAACGCATAATCAATTAACGGATTGGGTTCCAAAGGAATCCATTTCTCCTCTTTCATAACAGAAAGGGAAAACCATTCTCCCGTCTGCAATTCCCCTTGATATTCCCCGCCAAACTGCTCAATCTGCAAGGTCATACCCTGATTGGTGAGTTTTTTGGGCGTGCAGGTAATGCCCCACTTGTCTCCTGATTGCACAAAATCATAGGAAATTGCTTTTTTGGGAGCATCCGGTAAATATTGAGAGGATAATAATGGTGCAAACACATCTGAAAAGGTAACTTCCTTATCATCAGTAAGAACCACCAGTTCGCTGTCAATTGCCGCATTGTTCAGCCTCCCCTTTATATAGAAACAATATGGGAATTTTTCCAGATTTTTCGTCTCGCCTGCCTGATTCTCAAACTTTTTAAAAACAAGCCACTGCCCATCAAGGGGTACTTCACAAGTGATTTTTGTCACAAGCTGACAGCCCTCGCACGAAAAATTTGCAGTGCCGGATTTTCTGGGAATCTCCCCAGGCTCCACCGTTTTCTCAAGTATTCGGTCCAATGTTCCGCACCGTGCCCCGGTTTGGCTGATAAGCCCCGAATCAAAATACAACTCGCCATCTAAATTCAACATACGAAGCGGACGTTTTTCCAGTTGCACCCCAAATTCCTGTTTTAAGGATTGGGTAGTTCCTGTATATCCGGGATTTTTTTGAACCAAGTTCCCGTTACATCCGCTCAGGAAAACACACAAACCGCTTAGAAAAACCGCTATGATTTTCTTCACCGAGAACTCCTCCTCATTTTTTATGACTGCTTTGAAAAAGTTCCTACCGCAATTCTGTATGATTGTTTAAATTTTTTCCTAAATGAGCACCTAACATAGAAAGTACCCCTACTGCCAGATATAAGCCGGCATAAATCAAAAATGCAGTTTCCCCCATATCAAATAAAACCCAGCTGGACAAAAGGTAAATTCCAGCCGAAGCAAGGGGAAGCCACCAGTGCCCTTTCAGATTCATACCGCAAAGTAAGCCCTCCACAATAAAAAAGAGGGGATTTATTACAAAAAATAATAAAAAACAAATCGCCATCCCATTCATCCCGGCAAACAGCACGGTAAACCAAGGACAAATCAGAAATAAGCACAGCGATATTCCAAGAAAAATCAAAGACTTTTTCATATTGTTCCTCCCTTTTTATTACAGAAACCATACAACAACGCTGCAGTCATTTTATTGTGACTACAGCATTTTTATTTTTTAAAATTCACATGCCTCTCTGCCGAATTTTGCCGCACCAAAAGCCGCTTCCTCAGTATGATCCGGAAGCGTGACAGGAAGTTGAAATACCGTTTCTATCACCTGCTGCAACAACGGATTTTTCCGAACGCCATTTCCGGATGCAACTATGGTTTGGATATGTGCATGCGGCATTGTTTCGTACATTTCAAAAAGCTCTCTTACCATGCCGTAAAGCACACCGGCAGAAAAGCCTTCCGGTGTAAAATTGTCTTCCTCAAGCCCTATCACAGAACCTTTTGCCGCAGGATTTTCCCTCGTTCCGGCGAAGGTAGTACGAATCTTTGGCACAGTTCCTTGCTCTACCCCTGCTTTCGCAAAAGCATTTAACACATCATATCGGGGTTGATCCGGTAACCCACAGGCAACTGCATAAGTACGAAACAACTTTTCCAACATAGCATATGCCCGACCTCCGCACAAAGCGGAACCACTATACAACACGCACTTTTCATCATAAGGACGAGCCTCTATCAAGCTGGTTCCCTCTGAAATCTTCTCCGATAACAAAGACACCTGACTTCCCGTACCCACATTTAATAAAACTGTGCTTTCCGGCTTGGTTACTGCTCCCATAAATGCAGCCTGATTGTCCCCGATAGAAACGGCAACCGGAATACTTTTATAGTAACCGACAATCTCTTTTTTTTCTGTCAACAGCGGAAGAATCTGTTCCGATATACCGAGTTTTTCAAGAGCAGATAGATCAAAATTTTTCAGTGTATGGGAATAAAATCCCCAGGATGCCGCATTGGTAATATGAATTACCGGACGAGAATTTCCGCAAAGCCGTGCGATAATATAGTCCATAATAGTGCAGATATAATAGGGTTGCTCAGGAACTTCCCTTTTGTTCATCAAATGATACTGGGTAGCCAGTCCATACCCCGCAGGGACACGGTGAGGAGTTAACCTTGAAATTTCGTCACAAGCATTGCTGTCATCTTTGGCACGGGTATCCTGCCAGGTATAAAGAGGAGAAAGAGCCTCTCCCTTATGCGACATTTGCAGCATTCCGTGCATCTGCCCTGTTACTCCGATGGAAGAAACGGGATACGTTTTCAGAATATCCTCCAGCAATTCTTCCACAAGGGTAAAGATTCTTTCCGGAGACTGGATGTGTTCCCATGGATTCTCTACTTCCAGCTTGGAATCATTGGGAACATTGTAAATCTGAACCACCTGTTCCCCATTCAGTACAATTGCACTGACAGTAGTAGTCCCAATGTCGATACCAACCGCATTTTTTTTCTGTTCGCTCATCGTACACTCCCTCTTATCTCATAAACAATTCAAAATGAGAAGGCAATTCAAAGGGTAATGCTTTGGGCTCGGTGAGATAATAAAATGCCACCGAAGTAAAATCGTCGTATCTGGGGGAATGAACCGGCGGTTCATAAATCCCGTCGTCGATCGTCATACGGAAGGATTTATCAAAATAAACTGGGTCTTTATCGTGCCAACGATATAAAAGAAATCTCTGCTGCACGTTATATTTTTCTCGACAGTCCCCTAAAATTGCATATAACCCTGTATACAGTCCGCTATAGGTCTGATACCATTCGGGAATGGTATCGTTACCAAATGCATAGGAACCACCAAAATAGTCCTCAGTTCCGGTATAATTTATGGAAGGATAGGTTTCCCCGTCAATATACATTTTCGGTTCTCCTTCACACCAGCACCAGCTGGTTCCATTCACACCAACTGCAAAAAACAGTCCCGCAAAATAGCCTTTCCCCTCCACTTTGTCCAAAACAGTATAGGCACGGCCTTTTTGCACCGGATGCTCGTGACGGTACACAGCATGAAAATATCCGGAATCTTCAGGAATTTCTCCGTAATATCCTGCCACTTCGTAGAACAAGTCAACATCTTTGGAACCTCGGTTTTCAATGGTAATTTTACAATGCTTTCGGAACGGCATTTCCCAATAACAGTTGTAACCGCGAGTGGGTGCCAACAGCACCTTAGAAGAATTTAAGGTGATAATTTTATGATCACGGTCTACTCTCACATAAGATTCGTCGTAGGGATATCCGAAAAAAGCGGATGCAGGAGCTTCTACCGAAGGGTACTCTGCATCATCCCAATACATGCGAATAATGGATTCGTGCCCAAGAAGTCCACCCAACCAGATATGATTAATCATGCCGGGACCATCTGTATCAACAATGGTATAGGTTTCCCCGGGCTGTAGCTGAAACCGTGGATTTAATTTTTCACAATCGCCACCGCGGGTACCGCCATTGCGGGCACCGGTAGGGTTTTCCGCAGAAAAAGAAAAACTAATACGATTGTTTGGAATTCGAGACATAGTCGTATTCTCCTTTGAAATAGTTTTTATTTTATACTATGATTCCTTCTTATTAAACTCTGCTCACAGTATAGCATACCACGTCTGAAATTGCAAGGAATGTTTCTAAAATGAAATATTATTTTCTGCTCTGTTTCTTGACAGGTACAAATGTTTCCTATATAATAAATGTAGAATTTATTTTTTTAAGGAGAATCATGAAATGGAACTGAAACATAAAAAAATACTTTTTTTAGGCGACAGTATTACCGAGGGAATTGGTGTATCTGACCCAAAAAATATTTACTGGAAACGATTAGAGCAAGATGGTTGTGAAGTGTATAGCTACGGAGTCAGCGGAACAAGAATTGCTCCCCAGGCTACCTTGCGGGTTGACCCGAGAATTGATGATGACTATTTTGCCACCCGGATT
Source organism: Clostridia bacterium (assembly GCA_017936745.1). GTDB lineage: Bacteria > Bacillota > Clostridia > UMGS1840 > UMGS1840 > SIG452. The sequence continues at coordinate 3,509 of JAGBEY010000001.1, read as the reverse complement.
CCCAACATGAAACCGGACGCTGATGTAATCGTTATTTTTGGTGGAACCAATGACTACGGTCACGGTGATGCAGCCTTAGGCTCTATGGACGACCGCACAGTGGATACTTTCTACGGCGCATACCATGATTTATGTATCAAGCTCCGCGAAAAATATCCTAATGCAGCCATTGTGGTAATGACTCCCCTTCACCGTGATAATGAACATATGGTATACAATGGTTTTCACGTTCGTACCGCAGCTTGTTTAGAAACCTATGTTGATATCATCAAGGAAGTAGCAGAATATCATAAGCTCTCTGTATTGGATTTATACAATCTCTGCCCCATCAATCCCAACCTTGCAAGCCATAAGGAAAGCTACGTTCCCGACGGACTTCACCCCAACGATGCCGGACATGAAATCATTTATAACACCTTAAAAAACTTTTTAAAAAATCTGTAATTCTATTAAAAAAACCTCCGAATCATCGGAGGTTTTTTGTTATACTTTTTTATAAATAATCAGTTCGCTGCTTAAAGCAGTATCCAAATTCACCTTAATGCCGTGATTTACCAGCTCGAATGCAGACACAATCGTCTTGGCGCCGGAATTATCCATCGTGATTTCATAATTTGCACCAAGGTCTAATCCTCTGGGATACACTGTCACAAACTCGTCCTTTAAATCATAAAGAGCAAATACTCCTAAAATACCGCATTGTGCATCTTTGGCGGAACGTTCCAGAATGGTCACGCCCTTAGGATGTAAGCCACCGCATTCAGGGGTGTGGTGGAAAATCAATCCATCCTTTGCAAAGGGTCTTACCACCTCTTTATATAGGTCAAAGGTATGCTTGATAAAATCAAGCTGATTGGGATTATATTTGCTTCCGATGCAATTAAAGGTGTTCACAGAGGGTTTCCCAAAAATGGTTCTTCTTGCCTGAAAATCAAGAGAACCGATAATATGACTGTTCATACCACCGGTAAGGCCGTCTACCTTTTCAGGAGGCAACACCATGGTCATACCGTTGGTAATGGCAATGCTTCTCGGCTCTCTCTGCCAGTCGGTCACCCAGGTATGTGTAAAGTTACGCACAAAATCAAGGGTGGTTCTGCTGCCGCCGGATGCACAGTTTTCAAAAATAACGTTGGGGTATTTTTTGCGTAATCTGCGATACATATCACAAGTGTTTTTGTAATACTCATGCACACCGCTTCGCACCACGCCGCTTTTTTCATCCTGAATATACCATTCACGGGTTTCCACGTTGAAGTCCAATCTGAAAAGCTCCAGGTGGTATTCCTCAATGATTCTGGAAATTTCAGATTCCACCCACTGCACCGCTTCGGGATTTGCCATATTGACAATGCGGCTGGGTTTACCGTCGAAGGTAACCCCTCTCCACTCGGGATGTTCCTTTAAAATTTCTGCTTTGGAACCAAAGGATTCCGGTTCCATCCATAGCCCGAAAAGCAAGCCCTTGGAATGCACATAATCCCTGATTTCACTAAAATCCTTGCCATATTTTGCTTCGTCAGCATACCAGTTTCCGGTTCCGTCACTCCAGCCGGTAATTTCTTCACCTTCCGGCAGATACCACCCCGCATCCAGCACAAAGGTTTCTGCTCCAACCATCGCTGCGGTATCAATAAAATGCTTTGCAGCTTCAAAGGTCATCGCTCTCTCAGGACCAACGCCACTGGTAATCAATCCGGATGTAGCAGTTTCCTGCTCCGGCAAGGTAAACACACTTCTTCTGGTATGCTCATGCATCATATTGACTGCATCATCAAAAGAACCACTGGTTGCAGTGATATGAACCTCCGGGCTCACATAGGTTTCTCCCGAATTTAAAACGTCAATAGGATGCTCAGAATCAATCTCAATGTTAAACTCCAGATATGCCACCCCTGCATTGTGTTTTAAATCAAAGGTGATTTCATAACCGCCCGTCCAGGCAAGCTGACAAAAATATAAGGTTCCGTATGCATTGTTTTTTAGCATAAAAGCAGGATGACGGAATCGTTCATTCTGAAATTTTCCGCAGAAGCCATATCGCGCCACGGGAAGCTTATGCCAGCCAAACAACCCTTCTTCTCCCCAGTTACTGCTTTCAAAATAACCCACGGAATATAAATCGGAAAGGTCTTTGGATTGCAACACCTCGTGAATTGCACCAACATAGTCCACAGCACCCCTCATAGGAGAAACTCTGCTGATGTTGATTGCTTTTTCGGTATCATTGGTGAGAGTAATATACCGAGTCATCACCGAAGTGCCGTCCAAAATAGTATGCACACACACACGAACATCCAGCAAGGTGTTTTTTAAGGAAACAATTCCGTGCAGAACTTTTGCCCCGTTTTCTAAAACTTCGGTATTGGATTCAAATTTTTCAAATTCCCAGTGATGTGTCAGTGTTCTTCCGTCCACCTCAATATCAAATGCCTGAGGTGAAAAATAGCAGCCCGGATTCAATCTGGTATTTAACCCATCCAAAACATTCAGAGTAAACCCTGCCGTATTCCATCCGGCAGAACGATAGATGCCACCGTCCGCCACTTCTTCATAAACCGTGTTTCCAAAACGATAGGAAAACACCTTTTCTTCACCGTCGGTGAAATGATGAATATCTTTAAAGTCAGCTACCTTCAGCATAAAAACTCTTCCTTTCACATTTGCTGTGAATGTATCGGTACTTATCATTCGCTATCAACAGTGATTATATCATAATATAAAAAAAATGCAAGTAGATGTTTTATTTTTGTGTAAATTTATTTTCTGGCATCAGCACCAATAGCAAGAATTTTTAATATATGTATGTTAAACATCTTAATCACCTCATTCTATTCCTTTATGCCCTGCCTTTAAAACACAAGAGAACAGTTCTATTAAACAATTACGATTTTCTTATAAACGAAAAACTTATCTCCGTTAATCGGCTGATTTGCCGATGACAATAGAATGGCTCCATCTCTTCTTCAGTAAATTCTATCATATCATAAAAATACTGTCAATTAAATTGTGAAATAAATATTTTTAATTATATCAATTCAGTGAGTCAAAAAAAGGTTTTGCCTGAGCAAAACCAACAAACTTTTTCCTTATTCATTATTCCCGATTACTTTCCAAATATCCTCAAGAAATACGGTTTTAAGGAAGAGCGAAGAAGGAATAGGAAAAAAGTAAAAATCCCTCACACTTTCGTATGAGGGATTTTTGGTGACCCGTGAGAGAATCGAACTCTCGTTACCGCCGTGAAAGGGCGGTGTCTTAACCGCTTGACCAACGGGCCAGATTATTCCCGATACAGATTTCTCTGTATCGGGATGGCGCCTTAAGATGGACTCGAACCAACGACCCTGCGGTTAACAGCCGCATGCTCTACCGACTGAGCTATTAAGGCATAAAACCGGCAACTATCTATCTTCCCGGGCAGTCTCCCGCCAAGTATTTTCGATGCATGAGAGCTTAACTTCCGTGTTCGGGATGGGAACGGGTGGGGCCTCTCCGCTGGTCACCGG